>CANCTD010000051.1 GCA_947380945.1 Comamonadaceae bacterium | reverse complement strand
GCCATTTCGCGTGCCGGTTCGGCGTCGACCTGGATCACGCCGTCGAGCAGCGCCGTGTGCAGGTTTTTGGGGATAAAGCCTGCGCCAATGCCCTGAATCGGGTGGGGCGAGGGTGCACCGCCGGAGATCACCGGGCTTTGCGTGGGCTCCACCGCAAACACCTTGAGGCCCGGCCACTTAGCCTTGAGCACCTGCGCAACGCCGGTGATGTGTCCGCCCGTGCCCACGCCGGCGATGATGGCGTCCAGCCCCTCGGGGAAGTCGGCCAGGATTTCCAGCGCGGTGGTGCGGGTGTGGACTTCGATGTTGGCGGGGTTTTCAAACTGCTGCGGCATCCATGCGCCGGGGGTCGCGGCCACCAGCTCCTGCGCGCGGGCAATCGCGCCTTTCATGCCGAGTGCGCGCGGTGTCAGGTCAAAGCTGGCACCGTAGGCCAGCATCAGCCGGCGGCGCTCCACCGACATGCTGTCGGGCATCACCAGAATCAGCTTGTAGCCCTTGACCGCTGCGACCATCGCCAGGCCCACGCCGGTGTTGCCTGAGGTCGGCTCGATGATGGTCGCGCCGGCCTTTAGGGCCCCCGACTTTTCCGCGTCTTCGACCATGGCCAGCGCGATACGGTCTTTGATCGAGCCGCCCGGGTTGCTGCGCTCGGATTTGATCCACACATTGGCACCCGCGCCGAACAGGCGGTTGATGCGCACATGCGGTGTGTTGCCAATGGTGGCGAGGATGTTGTCGGCTTTCATGGAATGCTCCTGTTAGGGGGTGGGTGGGCGGCGCAGTGCGCGTGCCGCGCATTGTCAGCCAGTTTTTCACATGCAAACGGCATAAGCTTAAGCGCCGGCCCCGGGGCCTGATAATGCGCGGGTGAAGCCTGCCAGACCACCGCTGGTGCAATTTTGGAAACAAAGCACTGGAGGAACGTCCGGACTGCACAGGGCAGCGTAGCAGCTAACGGCTGTCCACTGAAACCCGCGCCCGCAAGGGAGCGGCATAAGGTGAGGATCAGAGCAACAGAGACGAGTCGCTGCGGGGCAACCCGCAGCGGGTGAAACGGGCAATCTCTACGCGCAGCAATACCAAGTAGGCCAACGTTGACGGGGCCCCCGGAGTTGGCGGGTAGGTAGCACCGAGCTTGCGGGTGACCGCAGGCCCAGATTAATGGTGGTCACGCGCGGGGCAACCCGCGTGCACAGAATCCGGCTTATCGGCGGGCTTCACACTTTTTCAGGCTGTCAGCAGCGCTTCTTCGCTGCGGGTTTGCCGACCCTGCGCCTGCGCGCGCAGTTGGGCGAGCATGTCAGCGCACATGGCGTTCAGGTCCCAGCGCGCTTGCCAACCCCAATCAGCGCGTGCTTGTTCATCATCGATGGAGCGTGGCCAGCTATCGGCGATGGCTTGCCGAAAGTCGCATTCGTATCGGATTGCAAAGCCAGGCACATGTTGCGCGATGGCCTGCGCCAACGCCGCTGGCGTGAAGCTCAGCCCTGCCACGTTGTAGGCGCTGGCCACGGAGAGGCAGCTTGCCGGTGCATCCATCAGCTCCAGTGTCGCCCGCACGGCGTCATCCATGTACATCATGGGCAGCGCGGTGTCAGCCGACAAAAAGCTGGTGTACATCCCGTCACGCAAAGCGGCGTGAAAAATCTCCACGGCGTAATCGGTTGTTCCGCCCCCGGGCGCGGTCTTCCAGCTGATCAGACCCGGGTAGCGCAGGCTGCGCACGTCCACACCGTGTTTGGCGCGGTACCAGGCGCACCATCCTTCGCCGGCCAGCTTGGAGATGCCGTAGACGCTGCACGGATCCATAACGCAGGTTTGCGGCGTGCGCACTTTCGGGCTACCGGGCCCGAATGCGGCGATGGAGCTGGGCCAGAACACCCGCAAGCCCTTTTCCCGCGCCAGCTCCAGCACATGCAAAAGGCTTTGCATATTCAGGTTCCAGGCCCAGGCGGGCTGCTGTTCAGCGCGCCCCGACAGGGCTGCCGCCAGCAGATAGACCTCCGTGATGGCATGGCGCTCAACCACTGCACGCAGCGCGCCCGCGTCGGTGGCGTCCAGCAATTCGTGTTGCAGGTCCTGGTGGGCATGCGGCGGGGCCGCGTGCACATCGCTGGTGATGACGCGGTGCGCGCCGCAGCGCTGCGCCAATGCCGTGGCCAGCTCGGTCCCGATCTGCCCGTTGGCCCCGATGATGAGAATGTGCCGGCTCATGCCCGGTCCTGGTTCACCAGCCCCAATTCGCGCCCGGCTTGGGCAAAGGCGTCCACCGCAAAGTCCAGGTCGGCGCGGCTGTGCGCGGCGCTGATTTGCACGCGAATGCGCGCCTGCCCGCGCGGCACCACCGGGTAAAAAAAGCCGACTGCGTACACACCGAGCTCCAAAAGACGCGCCGACAGCTTTTGGGCCAAGGCCGCGTCATGGACCATGACCGGAACAATCGGGTGCTCACCGGGTTTGATATCCAGCCCCGCGGCAGCCATAGCGCGGCGGAAATAGGCCGTGTTGTCCGCCAGGGTGTCGCGCAGCGCCGTCGACCGCTCCAGCAATTCCAGCACGGCCAGCGAGCCGCCGGCGATGACCGGTGCCAAGCTGTTGGAAAACAAATAGGGGCGTGAACGCTGCCGCAGCATGGCCACCACTTCGCGCCGGGCGCTGGTGAAGCCACCCGATGCGCCACCCAGCGCCTTGCCCAGCGTGCCGGTGATGATGTCCACTTTGCCGAATACCCCGCGGTATTCGTGGGTGCCGCGCCCGCTTGCGCCCATGAAACCGGTTGCGTGGCAATCATCTACCCCTAACAAGGCACCGTAGCGGTCACACAGCGCGCGCATGGCATCCAGCTGCGCCACGGTTCCGTCCATGGAGAACACGCCGTCGGTGAATACCAGTGTGTGGCGTGCGCTGCCGGCCGCCTCTTGCAGACAGCGCTCCAAATCCGCCATGTCGTTGTGCCGGTAGCGCCAGCGCTGCGCCTTGCACAAGCGGATGCCATCGATGATGGAGGCGTGGTTCAACTCGTCGCTGATGATGGCGTCCTCCTCCCCCAACAGCGGCTCAAAGAGCCCGCCGTTGGCATCGAATGCCGCCGCGTACAAAATCGTGTCTTCCATGCCCAGGAAGCGCGACAGCGCTTCTTCCAGATTGCGGTGCAAATCCTGCGTGCCGCAGATGAAACGCACCGAGCTCATGCCGTAGCCGTGGCTGTCGAGTGCTGCGTGTGCTGCGCGCAGCACAGCCGGATCGGACGACAGCCCCAAGTAGTTGTTGGCGCACAAGTTCAAAACCTTGCGGCTGCTGCCGTCGGCGGCGCGGGCGGCGATGTGGGTGCCTTGCGGGTCGAGAATGACCCGCTCGGTTTTATACAAACCGGCTGCCTGCAATGCATCCAATTCGGCCGTCAAGTGCCCATAAAACGCATCGTTGGTCATTGGTGATTCCGTAAAAGTGGCTTTGCTGATGTACATTCAGATGCAACATTGTGCGCTATATCGAACAATATTCAATATAAAGGATTGCTCCCATGGCCACCCGCTCCAAGCAAGCGCCGCCGGCGCATCCGTCCGAGCCGCCCCGGGTTGGCGACACGCTGGCCGCTTTGCGGCAGGCGCAAGCCTTATCGCTGGAGGCGCTTTCGCGCAAAGCGGGTGTTTCCAAATCCATGTTGTCCCAAATCGAGCGCGCGCAGGCGAACCCGACGGTGGCAGTTGTGTGGCGCCTGGCCAACGCCCTGGGCGTGCCCCTGGGTGAGCTGCTGGCCCTGGCTCCGCAAAGCCAGCAGCCGCCCATTGCCTTGTTACCCGCCCATGCGCTGCCCACCTTGAGCAGTCCTGATGGTTTGTGCGCGCTGCGCATCCTCGGGCCGTTGGAGTTGGCCGGGCAATTCGAGTGGTACGCCCTCACGGTTCAACCCGGTGGTGCGCTGGTCTCGCAGGCCCATGAAAACGGCACCCGGGAGCATTTAACGGTGCACGCTGGCGCGCTCACCGTGCAGTCGGGCGAATCGGTACAGCGGCTGGCCCATGGCGAAACCGCGCGCTATGTGGCCGATGTGCCGCATGCCATCCGCAACCCCGGCAAATCAGCTGCCAGCGCCTGGCTGGTGGTGGTGCATCCCGGTTGAAGGCCCGCCTGCGCGCGGGCGTGACTTAAAAGCGTTCGCCCTCGCCCAAAAAGCGCCACTGCCCCGGTGCGAGTTCGCCCAGCGCCACCCGCCCCAAGCGGATGCGGTGCAAGCCCAGGATCTGCAGCGGCACCAGCGCGCACAGGTATTCAGCCAGACCCAGGTGCGCACCCTTTACCGCCAGGCGCAACTTGCTGCGCGCAGGCGTGCTGCTGCCCACGCTGACTTTGGCGGCGGGCAGGCCGCGCGATACATCTTTGAGCGCGCGCGCAATCGGCACCAGCGCATCGGGGCTGACTTCGCCGTGCACGTCGACGATGAATTCATGCTCCATCTGCGCCAGGTCTTCGCTCAGTTTGCGCTGAACCCGCCAATCCTGGCTGAATACCAGCAGGCCGCTGGCCGCGTATTCCAAAGGCACCGGCACCTGCAAACCCGCCACATGGCGCTTGAGCAAAGGTTCGCCGCCCCGGTCCTGCGGGCTGCGTTGCGCCCCGGTCAGCAGGCGGCGCGGATCGTCCTGGGGCGGTACCTCGCGGGTGCCATCTTCAAAGCCTTCGGGCTTGTGCAGCACGAAAGTGGCCTCGCCCAGATTCAGCAAACTGGCTTTGGGGTCTATGGTCACGGTTTCGTTTTGTACCCGGTGCGGCGGGTCTTCCACCACCACACCATTGACGCGCACCCAGCCCCCGGCGATGTAGCGCTCGGCTTCGCTGCGCGAGCATTGGCGCAAGGCCATCACGCGCTTGGACAGGCGCTCGCCTGCGGGGCTGCTTGCGGCGTGGTTCATGGGCGGGTTTGCCCGGCCGCGCCGCGCAGATGTTCAACATGGGCTTGCAGCGAGCGCCGGGCGACCGGCCAGATATGTGGCGCAACATCGTCGTAGGCCAGCGGCAGCCAGCTGTCCAGGTCGCCATCGGGCTGCGCCTGCATGGCGGCGGCAACCTTGGCCCCGCGTTTGAGACGGTGCGCCTTCAATTGTGCGATGGTTTGCAGCGGCGCGTCGATCACGCCGCCGTGCGCGGGCAGTATGTGTTGCACGCCCATAGCCTCGCAGCGCTGGTGCAGGCGGTCCAGCGAATCCAGGTAGTCGCCCATATGGCCGTCCGGCGGGTCTATCACCGTGGTGCTGCCATTCAGAATGTGGTCGCCCGAGAACAGCAGCCCGTCTTCCTCCAGCACAAAACACACATGGTTGGCCGCGTGACCCGGCGTGAAAACAGCGTGCAGGGTGTGGCTTTCGGTCCCTGCAATCTGCAGTTTTTCGCCGGGCTGCAGGGCCCGGTCGGGCACAAAGTGGCAGCCGCTGCGGGCGGTCGGGGCCGAGGGCAGGCCAACGATGGGCGGGCGCTGCGGGCACAGGGCCTGCAACAGCGGCGCGGCCGGTGCGTGGTCGGCGTGCGAATGGGTGCAGGCGATCAGCGCGATATGGCCGCCGCGCCCTTGCGTGTCCCTGCAAGCTTCCCACAGGCGCTGCACATGTTCGGCGTCGGGCGGACCGGGGTCGACCACGATAAAGCCGCTGGCAGGCTCGCCCACCAGATAGCTGTTGGTGCCGGGGCCGGTCATCAGGCTCGGGTTGGGCGCGGTCAGGCGCAGCACGTTGCGCCACAGCGCTACCGGTGTGTGGTACTGCCAGTCGTGCGTTGGGGAGCTTGCGGGGGTGAGCGTCTGGGAGGGCCGGGGCATGCGGGGGATTGTGCCGCCGATAATGGCAGCCATGAAAATTCGCTTCACCAAGATGCATGGCGCGGGCAATGACTTTGTGGTGCTCGATGAAACGCGCGCCAGCCTGGGTTTGTCCGCCGCGCATTACCGCGCTTTGGGCAACCGGCATTTCGGCGTGGGTGCGGACCAGATTTTGAGCGTGCGTCCCTCGCCCGCCCCGGACATGGATTTTGCGTATGCCATCCACAACGCCGACGGCGCCGAGGTCGAGCAGTGCGGCAACGGCGCGCGCTGCTTCGCGCGCTTTGTGCGCGACAAGGGCTTGAGTACCAAGCCGGTGCTGCGTGTGCAAACCCAAAAAGCGGTGATTGAGTTGCGCATCAGCGCCGACGGCCAGGTGACCGTGGACATGGGTGCACCCGGTTTTGCCCTTGCCGACCTGCCATTTGATGCCGCCGGTTTGCAGCCGCAGGCACGCGGCGACTGGCAGGCCTGGCCGCTGGACGCGGACGGGCACACGGTGTGGATTGGCGCGGTGTCCATGGGCAACCCGCACGCGGTGCAGCTGGTGGACGATGTGGACCACGCGCCCTTGGAACAGCTGGGCCCGCCGGTGCAGCAGCACGCGCGCTTTGCCCGCCATGTCAACGCCGGTTTTATGCAAGTGCTGGACCGCCACACCATCCGCCTGCGGGTGTACGAGCGCGGTGTCGGCGAGACCCTGGCCTGCGGCAGCGGTGCCTGCGCGGCTGTGGTGGCGGGCATACGCTGGGGATTGCTGGATACACCCGTTGCCGTCCACACCCGTGGCGGTGTGTTGCACATTGACTGGGACGACAAAGCCCCGGCTGCGCATGTGATGATGACCGGCCCGGCCACCCCGGTTTTTGAGGGCGAGATCGATTTGCCCGACGATTTGTAATGGAACAAACTATGACCCCACCCACCTTGCCCCAGGCCACGGCCAACCCGATCACCGAAGACGATATTGCGCATTACCTGTTGAATTCGCCCGACTTCTTCGCCCGCCACGCCGAAGTGCTGGCCGGCGTGCAGTTTGTCAGCCCGCACAGCCAGCGCACCGTGAGCTTGCAAGAGCGCCAGGCCGAAATGCTGCGCGAAAAAATTAAGGTGCTTGAGGCGCGCCTCATGGAAATGGTGCGCCACGGCAATGACAACGTCGCCCTGGCCGACAAGATGCTGCGCTGGTCGCGTGCCTTGTTTCTGGTATCCGGCCCTGCCGCCTTGCCTGCGCGTTTGGTGGCGGAGCTGACCGAACAATTTGCGGTGCCGCAGGTGGCGCTGCGGGTCTGGGGCCTGGCCAGTGAATTTGCCGAGTTGCCGCAGGCGCAGGAGGTCAGCGAGGACGTCAAATTGTTTGCCTCCTCCTTGGGTGAACCCTTTTGCGGTCTGAACACCGGCTTTGAGGCCGCGCAGTGGCTGGCCACCCCCGATGCGGCGGTGTCGCTGGCGCTGATTCCTTTGCGCAGTGGCGACGCCGACTCGCCCGCTTTTGGCATGCTGGTGCTGGCTTCGCCTGACAGCCAGCGCTTTCGCGCCGACATGGGCACCGAGTTCTTGCTGCGCTTTGGTGAAATTGCCAGCGCCGCATTGCAGCGCCTGCGCTGAAACCGCACTGCCACCCGCCCGCAACGCATGACCGAGGACCGCGCGCTCACGGAACGCTACCTGGAATACGTGCGTACCGAAAAGCGCCTGGCCGCGCGCACCGTGGAGTTGTACGCGTTGGACCTGGCCAAGCTGGCTGCGTTCGCAGCAGCGCAGCAACTGGCGCTTACCGATGTCAAAAACCACCATGTGCGGCGCTGGATTGCCAGCATGCACAGCGGCGGGCGCAGCGGGCGCGGCATCGCGCTGATTTTGAGCGGCTGGCGGGGTTTTTACGCCTGGCTGGGCCGGCAGTCGCTGGTACCCAGCAATCCGGTGCAGGACGTGCGCGCCCCCAAAGCGCCCAAGCCCCTGCCCAAAGCGCTGGCGGTGGACGACGCCGTGCAATTCGCCGACTTCACCAGCGAGGATGCGCCCTGGCTGGAGGCGCGCGACGCAGCCATGGTCGAGCTTTTGTACGGCAGCGGTTTGCGTGTGGGTGAGTTGGTCGGGCTGGATGCGGTGGCCAGCACCCAGGCGCGCGGCTGGGTCGATATGCAGGCCGCGCAGGCCCACGTGCTGGGCAAGGGCTCCAAGCGCCGCAGCGTCCCGGTGGGCGGCCCGGCTTTGCAGGCTTTGACACGCTGGCTGGATCTGCGGAATGCGGTTACCGCGCCCACAACAGACAAGGCCGATGCGGCCGCACTGTTTCTCGGCCGCAACGGCACCCGCTTGACGGCGCAATCGGTGTGGCAGCGCCTGAAGCGACGCAGCCAGTTGGCCGGGCTGAACACCCCGGTGCATCCGCACATGCTGCGCCACTCGTTTGCCAGCCATGTGCTGCAGTCCAGCAGCGATTTGCGCGGCGTGCAAGAGCTGCTCGGCCACGCCAATATCAGCACCACCCAGGTCTATACCCGCTTGGACTTCCAGCACCTGGCCAAAGCCTATGACGCCGCGCATCCGCGCGCCCGCGCCAAACCCTGAACCTGCCATGTCCTACACCCTGTTTTATTCCCCGGACAGTGCCAACATCGTGGTGCGCATGGTGCTCGAAGAACTGGCCTTGCCCTACGAGGCGCTGGAAGTGGACCGCACACAAGGGGCGCAGCGCGGCGAGGCGTTTTTGCGCTTCAATCCGCAGGGCCTGTTGCCGGTGCTGCTGGACCCGGCGCAAGACGAGCCCTTGTTTGAGACCGCTGCGATTCTTTTGCACCTGGCCGATCGCCACCAGGCTTTACAGCCGCCGCCTGCGGCGCGCGGACGCTTGCTGAAGTGGTTGTTGTTCCTGTCCAACACCTTGCACGCGGATTTGCGCGCCCTGTTTTATTCGCCCCGCTATGTCGCTACAGAAAGCGCCATCGCGCCATTGCGTGCCGCTTTGCACCGTCGGGTTGGCGAACACTGCGCGCTGCTGGAAGCTGAAATTACGCGCCACCAAGGCCCCTGCCTGCTGGGCGCGCAGCCCAGCATCTGTGACTTTTATCTCGCTGCCTGCTTGCGCTGGGCCCAGCTGTACCCGCGTGGCGATGCGCTGTCCGCAGCGCAACTCGCACAGTGGCCGCGTCTGCTGGCCCTGCTGGGTGCGCTGGAGCAGCGGCCCGCCGTTCAAAAAGCCTTTGCCCTGGAAGGCATGGACGGGCGGGCCTTTAGCGCTCCGAATTACCCCCGCGACGCGGTGGTCTGAATTGCCAACCTGATTATTTATGTCCACCCAACGCCCCAAGCCCCCCGCCCATCGCGCCGCTGCCAAAGCCGGCCGCAGCCACGAACTGCGCATCATCGGCGGCGACTGGAAACGCAGCAAACTCAAGGTGCTGGACAAGCCGGGCCTGCGCCCCACGCCGGACCGGGTCCGCGAGACGCTGTTCAACTGGCTCGGGCAGGACCTGGGTGGCTGGCGCTGCATCGACCTGTTTGCCGGCACGGGCGCGCTGGGCTTTGAGGCCGCTTCGCGCGGTGCGGCGCAGGTGTTGGTGGTGGAGCAGGACCCGGTGCTGGTGGAGCAGTTGCAACGCACGCAAGCGCACCTGAAAGCCGACATGGTGCGGGTGCAGCGCGGTGATGGTGTTGCGGCGCTGCGCCACAGCGGCGCGGCGGCATGGAACCTGGTGCTGATTGATCCACCGTTTGATTCCGCCTTGTTTGTACCCGCGCTGGCGGCCAGCGCCGCAACGCTGGCTGCGGGCGGCTGGGTGTACTTGGAAGCGCCCAAGGCCTGGCAGGACGCGGACCTGCAGGGCTATGGCCTGCAAGTGCAACGCCACCTCAAAGCCGGTGCCGTGCACGCCCACCTGTTGCGCGCTATCGTTGCGCCCACGGAACCGTCCGCCGAATCGACCGCCGCACTGTCCACCACAGCAGGAACCGCCTGACCATGTCTACCGCCACCATCGCCGTCTACCCCGGCACTTTTGACCCGATCACGCTGGGGCACCAGGACTTGATCGCCCGCGCAGCCGCTTTGTTTGACACCGTGATCGTTGCGGTCGCTGCGGCGTACCACAAGAAAACCATGTTTACCCTGGAAGAGCGCATGGCCACCGTGGCCGAGGTGATGGCGGCTTATCCCAATGTGCAGGTGCAAGCCTGCACCGGCCTGGTCAGCGCGTTCTCGCGCAGCGTGGGTGCGCGGGTGATGCTGCGCGGTGTGCGCTCGGTGACCGACTTTGATTACGAGGCGCAACTCGCCGGCATGAACCGCGCGCTGGAGCCGGGCCTGGACACGGTGTTCATGACGCCGGACCCGCGCTTTCAGCATATTTCGAGCACGCTGGTGCGCGAGATCGCCACCTTGCAGGGCGACGTGTCCCGGTTTGTCGCGCCGCGTGTCCTCGCACGGCTGCAGGCCAAGACCCGTCCCCGAATCTGATTGGGTATCGCGCTGTGGCTTTGATCATCACCGACGAGTGCATCAACTGCGATGTTTGCGAGCCCGAGTGCCCGAATGCGGCCATTTCCATGGGCCCCGAAATTTATGTGATCGAACCCTCGAAATGCACCGAATGCGTGGGCCATTTCGACGAGCCCCAATGCGTGCAAGTCTGCCCGGTGGCCTGCATTCCGGTGGACCCCAACTGCGTGGAAGACAAGGCCACGCTGTGGCAGAAGTTTCGGTGGTTGCAGGCATAAACAGCCTCACTCCCCGCTGAAACTACACCGCACCTGCCCCAGCACCCAAAAGTCCATCAGCACCGTGTCCTGGGGGACGATATCCATGGGCGCCACGCAGGTGCCGGTGGTGATGATGTGGCCGGCGGCCAGGGTTGCGCCCATGGTGGGGAGCTCGTTGGCCAGCCAGGTGAGCGCCAGGCGGGGGTCGCCCAGCACATTGGCGCCTATGCCCTCGCGCTGCAGCCGCTGCCCCACATGGCCCA
>CANCTD010000050.1 GCA_947380945.1 Comamonadaceae bacterium | reverse complement strand
GTCGAGTTGTCCAAGGACTTCACGGCACAAAGCAAGGTCAAGATGAAGTTCGAATTTGTGCCATGGCCCAATTTCGCCGACCGCATGCTCAACGAGCTGAATTCCAAGGGCAAGCTGTGCGACCTGATCATTGGCGACAGCCAGTGGATAGGCGGCGCTGCCGAGAGCGGCCACTACGTCAAGCTCAATGACTTCTTTGCCAAAGAAGGCATCAAGATGACCGACTTCGCACCGGCCACCGTGGTCGGCTACGCCGAGTGGCCCAAGAACACGCCCAACTACTGGGCGCTGCCCGCCATGGCCGACGCGTTGGGTTGGACCTACCGCAAAGACTGGTTCGGCAAGCCTGACATTCAGGCAGCGTTCAAGAAGAAGCACAACCGTGATCTTGCTCCACCCAAGACTTGGGCGGAATTCAAGGAAGTGTCCGAGTTCTTCCAAGGTCGCGAGATCGACGGCAAGAAGGTCTATGGTGCCTACATCTTCACCGAGCGCGGCTCTGAGGGCATCACCATGGGCGTGAGCAATGTGCTCTACCCCTTTGGCTTCAAATACGAGGATCCGAAAAAACCGTACGCGATGGATGGCTTCGTTAATTCACCCGACGCGATCCGCGCCTTGGAGTTTTACAAGACCCTCTACAAGGGCAGCACGCCCCCCGGCATGACCAACTCCTACATGGGTGAAGGTCTAGACGCCTTCAAATCGGGCCAGGTCGCGATGATGATGAACTGGTTTGCCTTCTTCCCGGGCCTGGATAAAGACCCCCAAGTCGGTGGCGCGAAGATTGGCTATTTTGTGAATCCGTCTGACAAAGGCAAAGGCGTGCAACTAGGCGGCCAGGGCATCTCGGTGGTGTCTTACTCGCCTAACCGCAACGAAGCGCTGCAGTACATCAAGTGGTTCGCCAACCCTGAAGTGCAAAAGAAATGGCAGGCAATTGGTGGCTCGTCGGCCCATAACGCAGTGCTCAAAGACCCTGGCTACTTGAAGAGCGCGCCTTATGCAGCAGCTTTCCAGGAATCTATGAACCAGGTGGTCGACTTCTGGGCCGAACCGTCCTACGCGCAATTGCTTTTGGCTGAGCAAAAACGCGTTCACGACTTTGTAGTGGCAGACAAGGGCACTGCGAAGGAAGCACTCGACGGCCTTCTGGCTGATTGGAAAAAAGTGTTCAAGGAAGACGGCAAGATCAAATAATCTGTCGCTTCGGTACACCTGCACCCGCTCCCATGTCCGCATGGGGGCGGGTGCCCTTCACCGGCGGCAACGCCCAACCGGATCACTGATTGCAAGCCCTTATGTCCTCCACAAATCCACTGGCTGACCGTTTGGCACGCGCCACCCCCGCGCCGCTGGCGCAGCGCATGCGCGGCTTGTCGGATCGTTCGATTGCCTGGATCTTCATCGGCCCGACGATGCTGCTGCTGCTGGCCATCAACATCTTCCCGCTGATCTGGACGATCAAATTGTCGTTCACCAATTTCCGTGCCAACCGCCCCAATGCGGAGCCCATCGATGTGGGCATTGATAACTATGTGTCGGTGCTGACCGACCCCGATGTCTGGGCTGCGATGCAGACCACCGCGCACTTTGTTTTCTGGACCATTCTGTTGCAGACCCTGATCGGGTTTGCGCTGGCCTTTTTGATTGACCGCAAATTCCGTGGCCATGGTTTTTGGACCACTTTGATTTTGATTCCCATGATGTTGTCGCCCGCCGTGGTCGGCAATTTCTGGGCTTTTTTATACCAGCCGCAAACCGGCTTGTTCAACGCCATCGCCTCGTTTTTAAGCGGCGCATCGCCCTCGTCGTTTTCCATGCTGGGCGAGGTGCCGCTGGCACCCTGGGCCATCGTCATCGTCGACGTCTGGATGTGGACGCCCTATGTGATGCTGATCTGCCTGGCCGGGTTGCGTTCCATTCCGGATTACATCTACGAGGCCGCCGAAGTCGACCGCGCATCCAAGTGGCGGCAGTTCTGGTCCATCACACTACCCATGGTTCTGCCCTTCATCATGCTGGCGGTTTTGTTCCGCGGCATCGAGAATTTCAAGATGTTTGACATGGTCAATCTGCTGACCTCGGGCGGGCCGGGCTCGACCACCGAGGTCGCCTCGATCACGCTCAAGCGCGAGGCGTTTGAAAAATGGCGCACCGGCTATTCATCGGCGTTTGCGATCATTTTGTTTGTCGCCGTGTTCGGGCTGGCCAACATCTACGTCAAAGCCCTTAACCACATCAAAAACCGCTAGGGACTTCCGCATGCGCAAAGGTATCAGCACCGCCCATTCGGTGGTCGACCCCTCCCCCGGCAGCCAGTGGTTCGCTGGCGTGGTGGTCGTGTTCTACGCCCTGGTCACCATGATTCCGCTGGCCTGGATTCTCATGACCGGCTTCAAAACGCCGGCCGACTCGATCAGCTACCCGCCCAAAATCGTCTTCAGCCCGTCGGTGGAGGGCTATTGCAACCTGTTCACCACCCGCTCGCGCCAAACCGACGAATACCTGGCCAGCCTGCCGCCGGCGCAAGGCCAGTGCGAGGAAATCGCGCGCAGCCAGCACATGGCCGTGGCCGGTCCATCCAACTTCGCGCCGCGCTTTGCCAACTCCTTGATCATCGCTTTTGGCTCGACGATTTTGTCGGTGGGTTTCGGGGTGATGGCGGCCTATGCGTTTTCGCGTTTCAAGGTGCCGCTCAAAGACGACCTGCTTTTCTTCATTTTGTCCACGCGCATGATGCCGCCGATTGCGGTGGCGATTCCCATCTACCTGATGTACCGCGAACTCGGCTTGTCAGACACCCGGCTCGGAATGATTTTGTTGTACAGCGCGGTCAATGTGTCGCTCTCGGTGTGGCTGCTCAAAGGCTTTATCGACGAGATCCCGCGTGAATACGAAGAAGCCGCCATGGTCGACGGCTACACCCGCTTGCAGGCCTTTCGCAAAGTGGTGCTGCCGCAGGCCGTGACCGGCATTGTGGCCACCGCGATCTTCTGCCTGATTTTTGCGTGGAACGAGTACGCCTTCGCGGTCTTGCTGACCTCGGGCGAGGCGCAGACCGCGCCGCCTTTTATCCCCATCATCATCGGCGAAGGCGGCATGGACTGGCCGGCCGTGGCCGCCGGCACCACCTTGTTCCTGGTGCCCATCCTGGTATTCACGGTGCTGCTGCGCAAACATCTGCTGCGCGGCATCACGTTTGGCGCTGTGCGCAAGTAAGAGGTGCGATAGCCATGTCCTACACCGAGCCGTCCTCCGCTGTACCCGCCGCGCCCCGCAGCAACTGGCCGCGCTTCTTGCGCCGCAACACCATGGAACTGGTCGCCTGCGGCGTGATCGGCCTGGGGCTGTTCATGCTGCTGCAGCCTTTTGCGCTGTTTTTGTACACCTGGTCTTTCCTCACCATGCTGGGCGGCACGGTGATGTTCATGGTGGTTTCCAAGTTTCCCGAGTAAGACCATGGCTGAAATCCGCGTTCAACAATTGCACAAAGCCTTTGGCGACTTTGTGGCCGTCAAGGACTCGACCTTTGTGGTCCACGACGGCGAATTTTTCTGCCTGCTGGGGCCCTCGGGCTGCGGCAAAACCACCACCTTGCGCATGATTGCCGGGCTGGAGCTGCCCACCGACGGCCAAATCTTCCTGGGCCAGGAGGACGTCACCTTCAAACGTGCTTCGGCCCGGGACATCGCTTTTGTGTTCCAGATGTTTGCCCTGTACCCGCATATGTCGGTGCGCCAGAACATCGCTTTCCCACTGGTCTCGCAAGGCATGCCGCGCGCCGAAATCGACGCTCGCGTAGCCCAAGCCGCGGCCACGCTGCAAATCACGCATTTGCTCAAGTCGTCGGTCTCAGGCCTGACCAGCGGCGACCGCCAGCGCGTGGCGCTAGGGCGCGCCATCGTGCGCCAGCCCCTGGCCTTCATGATGGACGAGCCACTGGGCGCACTCGATGCGGAGTTCCGCGAACTGATGTGTCTGGAATTGCGCGCGCTGCACGACCGGCTCGGTGCGACCACGGTATATGTCACCCACGACCAGCGCGAAGCCATGGCCATGGCCGACAAAATTGCCATCATGAACCAGGGTGTGATCGAGCAGCTCGGCGCGCCGCAGGAGATTTACGAGCGCCCGGCCAGCGTGTTTGTGGCCGACTTCATGGGCTCGCCGTCCATGAATTTCATTCCGGCCCACGCCGCCCTGGCGCGGGGTGCAACCGAAATCGCGGTGGCCGGTGCGCAATTGCAACTGCCTGCGCTGCAAGACGATGTCAGCGCACGTGCGCTGCTCTACGGCGTGCGCCCCGAGCATGTGCGGCTGCAGGACGACGCGCCCCTGCGCGCCGAGGTGCAGGGCGTGGAATACCTGGGCAACTGCCAGATCGTGACCCTCAAGACCGCGCAGGACAGCGTGGTGCGCGCCAAGATAGACGTGCACACCGTCGCCCGGCGTGGCGACCAGACCGGGCTGGCCTTTGACAGCACGCAAATCACCTTGTTTGACCAATCCAGCGGACGCGCCATCCGCACCGCCCGCGACGCCCTTCCGCTGGCGGGTGCCGCACGCACCGGAGCCGCCCATGGCTGATCTTTCGCTCTCCCATGTCAGCAAGCGCTTTGGCGCGCAGACCGCGGTCACCGACCTGAACATCGACATTGCCAGCGGCGAATTAGTGGTCCTGCTCGGGCCCAGCGGCGCCGGCAAAACCACGACTCTTCGGCTGGCGGCCGGGCTGGAGGCCCCCGACAGCGGCAGCGTCTGCATTGGTGGGCGCGACGTGACCCGGTTGGCACCGGCGCTGCGCGATGTGACTTTTGTGTTCCAGCAGTATTCGCTGTATCCGCACCTGAGCGTCTATGACAACCTGGCGTTCCCGCTGCGCTCACCGCTGCGCAAGATCAGCGAGGCCGATGTCAAAACCCGGGTGCTGGAAATCGCCCGCATGCTGCGCATGGAAGACAAGCTGCACAACCCGGCAACCAAGCTATCGGGCGGCCAAATGCAGCGCGTTGCAATTGGCCGCGCGCTGGTGCGCAACCCGTCGGTTTACCTGATGGACGAGCCCCTGTCCTCGCTGGATGCCAAGCTGCGCAACGACCTGCGGCTGGAACTCAAACGCATACAGCAGGAAACCGGTGCCACCATGCTGTATGTCACCCACGACCAGGTCGAAGCGCTCACGCTGGCCAACCGCATCGGTGTACTCGACCAGGGCCGCATGGTGCAACTCGGCACGCCGCAGCAGGTTTATGAGGACCCGCACACGGTAGCCGTGGCCAGCCGTTTGGGCTCACCCCGCATCAACCTGCTGGCGCGCGCCGCGCTGGGTCCGGTGTCCATACCGGCGCATGTGCACACGGTAGGCCTGCGCGCCGAACACCTGCAGCTCACCGATTCCAATGCCGCCGATGCCGCGCTGCGCGCCACGGTGCAGCGCATCGAACGCCTGAGCGACCAGTACCTGGTGCACCTGCGCCTGAACGACAGCAAGGCCGAATTGATCGTCGCCGCGCCGCCTGCGCAACTGGCCCACGCCGGCCAGAGCGTCGGCGTGCACATCGCCCACAGCCTGTGGTTTGACGCCGCAGGGCTGCGGGTGCGCGCCTGATTTCCTTTTCAGAAAGATCCGCCATGTCGCTGACACCCCTGATTCAAAACGCCACCCAAACCCTGGTGGACCATCTGGAAGAACTCACCGCGCTGGACCAGGCCATTGGCGACGGCGACCACGGCCTGAACATGAAGCGCGGCGCACAAGCGATACAGGCCAAGCTGGCCGACATGGAGGGCAAAGGCCTGCACGAGTCGCTCAAAACCATGGGCAAAACCTGTGTGGCCATGATAGGCGGGTCCTCCGGTCCGGTCTTCGGGACCTTGCTGATGACCCTGGGCAAAGAGCTGCCGCCTGAGCCCACATCACAGGACTTCGCGGTCGCCTTGCGCGCCAGCATCGAAGCCTTGACCCGTCTGGGCAAAGCCGAGGTCGGCCAAAAAACCCTGCTCGACGTGCTCGACCCGGTGCAAAAAGTATTGGCCGCAGGCGGCCCGGACCTGATTGCCCGCGTGCGCCAATGTGCGTTTGACAGCGCGCAAGCGACGGCCGACATGGACGCCACGCGCGGGCGTTCGTCCTTTCTAGGTGAGCGCGCCAAAGGCCATGTAGACCCCGGATCGCGCTCTATGGCGCTGATCATCGGCGCGGTCTGCGACAGCCTGCAGGCGGCCTGACCATCCCCCCATCCCCCATTTTTTGACGCAGAGGCGCACCATGAAAAACCTGATGAACAACGTCGACAACGTGTTGACCGAATCGCTGGACGGCTTTGCTGCCGCGCACGCCGACATCGTCGCGCTCGGTGCAGAACACGAGTTTGTGCGGCGCAAGCGCAACAGGCCGGGCAAGGTCGCACTGATCTCCGGCGGCGGTGCCGGGCACGAGCCGCTGCACGCGGGTTTTGTGGGCCACGGCATGCTGGACGCGGCCTGCCCGGGCCAGATCTTCACCTCGCCCACACCCAACCAGATGATGAATGCCGCACAGGCCGTGGACGGCGGCGCGGGCGTGCTCTTCATCGTCAAGAACTATTCCGGCGACATGATGAATTTCCAGATGGCATCCGAGATGCTGGACCAGGAAAACGCCGTGGTCGTGGTCAATGACGATGTGGCCGTGGAAGACTCGACTTACACCACAGGACGGCGCGGCGTGGCCGGCACCCTGATCGTGGAAAAAATCCTGGGCGCGGCTGCCGAGCGCGGCGACAAGCTGGCTGCGCTCAAGACCCTGGGCGACGCGGTCAACAAGGCCACCGCGTCCATGGGCGTGGCGCTCACGTCCTGCACCGTGCCTGCGGCCGGCAAACCCACTTTCCAGATCGGCATGAACGAGATGGAAGTCGGCGTGGGCATACACGGCGAGCCGGGCCGCCGCCGCGTACCCCTGGCCAGCGCCGACGCGATTGCCGAAGAGCTCACCGGCGCGGTGCTCAAAGACCTGGCCCTGCAAGCAGGCCAGGAAGTGATCCTGCTGGTCAACGGCTTTGGCGGCACGCCGCTGGTGGAGCTCTACCTGATGGTCAACGCCGCCCGCAAAGTGCTGGACCGCCACGGCATCCGCGTGGCGCGCCACCTCACCGGCTCCTATGTCACCTCGCTGGAGATGGCCGGTTGCTCGATCACGGTCACCGCCGCCACGCCGGAATTCCTGGCGCTGTGGGACGCGCCGGTGCACACCGCAGCGCTGCGCTGGGGCATGTAAACCCCACGCGCCGCGCCTGCCGTTTAGGCCACCGCCGTCCAACGCCCGCCCGCGCGGCTGGATGCGACCACCGCCTCGATGAACTGCATGCCGCGCAAGCCGTCCTCGATGGTCGGTACCTGGCAGGCCAGCGGGTTGGGCGCACGTTTTTCCCAGCGGGCGTGCAGCTGTTCGGCAAAGTCGGTGTAGAGCTGCGCAAACGCCTCCAAATATCCCTCGGGGTGACCGGCCGGAATGCGGCTGGCGTGCGCCGCTGCGGGTCCGGCCGTGGCACCTGCGCGGGTGATCAACTGCGGCGCGCCGCCCAGGGGCGTGAACCACAGGTGGTTGGGATGTTCCTGGCGGAATTCCAGCCCGGCCTTGGTGCCGTAGACGCGCACTTTCAAACCGTTTTCATTCCCCGGCGCAACCTGGCTGGACCACAGCATGCCGCGCGCGCCGTTGGCGTATCGCATCAGCACATGGGCGTTGTCGTCGAGCTGGCGGCCGCCCACAAAGGTCGATAAATCGGCGCAGACCTCGTGCACCTGCTGGCCGCTGATGAAGCGCGCCAGGTGCTCGGCGTGGGTTCCGATGTCGCCCAGCGAGCCACCCGCACCGGCCTGCGCCGGGTCCACGCGCCAGGCGGCTTGTTTTTGACCGGTGGCTTCCAGCGGCGTGCTCAACCAGTCTTGCACGTACTCGGCGTGCACCAGCCGGATTTCGCCCAAATCGCCCGCCGCCACCATGGCCCGGGCCTGGCGCGCCATGGGGTAGCCGCTGTAGTTGTGCGTCAGCGCGAACAGGCAATTGCTGGCGCGCACGCTGGCCACCAGCGCCTGCGCGTCGGCCAGCGTGGAGGTCAGCGGCTTGTCGCAAATCACGTGAATGCCCGCCTCCAGAAAGGCCTGCGCCATGGGCGCGTGCAGGTGGTTGGGCGTGACGATGGCCACCGCATCAATGCCGTCGGGCCGCTTCGCCTCGGCTTGGGCCATGGCGCGGTAGTCGCTGTAAGCGCGCTCGGGCGCGATATGCAACTCGGCGGCACTGGCCCGGGCACGCTCAGGGTTGGCCGACAAGGCACCGGCCACGAGTTCGTAGCGGTCGTCCATGCGCGCGGCGATTCGGTGCACCGCGCCTATGAACGCGCCCTGCCCGCCACCCACCATACCCAGCCGGATGCGCCGTGCCACGCCGCTGTTATTGCTTGCTTCGATTGCCATAAGTCTGTCCTTTGCGCGTGCGCTGTGTCGTTGGTTTATTTGATGCCGAGCATCTTGCGATTGGCCTTGGCGTCCACGGCGCTGCCTGCGAAGTCGTCAAACGCGCGCTCGGCCACGCGGATGATGTGGTCGCGGATGAATACCGCGCCCTCGCGCGCGCCATCTTCCGGGTGCTTGAGGCAGCACTCCCACTCCAGCACCGCCCAGCCGCTGTAGTCGTAAGCGGCCAGCTTGCTGAAGATGCCTTTGAAGTCCACCTGCCCGTCGCCCAGCGAGCGGAAGCGCCCGGCGCGCTGCAACCAGGGCTGAAAGCCGCCGTACACGCCCTGCTTGCCGCTGGGGTTGAACTCGGCGTCTTTGACATGGAAGATTTTGATGCGCTCGTGGTAGTGGTCGATGTACTCCAGGTAATTGAGCTGCTGCAGCAAAAAGTGGCTGGGGTCGTACAGCAGGCAGGCGCGCTTGTGGCCGTGCACGCGGTCCAAAAACATCTCGTAGCTCACGCCGTCGTGCAAGTCTTCGCCAGGGTGCACCTCGTAGCAGACGTCCACGCCCGCATGGTCGA
The DNA here is from genome assembly GCA_947380945.1 of Comamonadaceae bacterium. Classification (GTDB taxonomy): domain Bacteria; phylum Pseudomonadota; class Gammaproteobacteria; order Burkholderiales; family Burkholderiaceae_C; genus Allorhodoferax. The sequence continues at coordinate 1,776 of CANCTD010000050.1, read as the reverse complement.
ACGCGTCCAGAATGGGCTTCCAGCGCTTGGCCAGCTCGTCGAACGCGGTCTCGATCAAACCGGCCGGGCGCGGCGGCCAGGAATACAAATACGGCCAGGCCAGCGCGCCGGAAAAGGTCACGTGCGCCGTCAGCCCCAAATTAGCCGAGGCCTTGGCCGCCAGCATCATCTGCTTGACCGCCCACTTCTGCCGCAGCGCCGGGTTGCCCCGCACCTCGGGCGCGGCAAAACCGTCAAAGCCCGCGTCATACGCCGGGTGCACCGCCACCAACTGGCCCTGCAAATGGGTGGACAGCTCGGTGATCTCCAGCCCGTGGCTGGCCAAAATGCCCTGTACCTCCTGGCAATAGGTTTTGCTCTGCGCGGCCTTCTTCAGGTCAAACAGGCGCGCGTCCCAACTGGGAATCTGCACCCCTTTGTAGCCCAGACCCGCCGCCCACGCGGCAATCGAATCCAGCGAATTGAAGGGCGCGGTATCCCCCGCAAACTGGGCCAGAAAAATAGCCGGTCCTTTGATCGTTTTCATGGTGCTCCTCGTTATAGGTGTGTAACTTGTGGGCGGGCTGGTGGGGCGCGCCTGGTGACATGCTAACCAAGGTGAGGGGCAGCAGGGGAATTTTTTGGGGCAGGGGCGAGCCCCGCAGGCGGGCTTCCGCGTGACGCAGGAAGCCAATGATTTGTTCTTCGGTACATCTTTTTGTCACGTCCAATCTCCTGTCTGTGGGATTGGACTCCAAGCTTAGGCGCTACTCAAATCAGGGGGCACGTCGTCACACTAGGAACGGCAGTGCGAATGAGCAAATGGGGCGTTGCAGCCTACCGCTGGCAAGGGCGCGAGGAGACCAATCCGCGGTGAAGTGCTTCGCCGATCTGAACCAATCAACAGTCAAGCCTGCGACGTCTCCAGTAATCGGGTCTGCGTTTGAAATGCGCGACCGCAAAAATCACAATTTCGTTTTTCCCAACGAGATAGATAACCGAGAAGGGAAACTTCTTGGGAAAGATGCGCCGCGTACCGTATTTGTATGGCGCCCCTGCATAGGGCAATGCAGTCGCCAATTGCACGGCTGCTTCAACGGACTGCCTGAACCGATCCCCAAGTCCAACTTGGATGGCTTCGTAATGCGCAACGCTGTCGAGGAATTCAAGACGCGCGTCGCCATGAAAGCGCGCTTCTATCACTGGGTTAGTCGTCGAGCTTCCGCAAAAACATCGGCGGCGGGTGAAAGCACCGCCTCGCCATGCTCGTACTCCCCGATGCGCCTAAGAATCTCGCTGTCCCACGCAGCCTCCACTTCTGGCGTAGACCATTCCTGTAGCGACTCAAGAAGCCCCTGCGCAAGCTGTGCACGCTCTTCTGGCGGAAGGTGGCGCGCGCGTTCGGACAACTCAGCAAGCAAACTAGACATGGCAATTCTCCGCAGAGCAATGAACTTTAAGTTTACGCGCCTAATGCCCCCACCCGCCCCGCCGTGGCGCGGGCATCCAAAAAGGCCTTATGCCGCAATCCCCCCTGGGCTATTCGACCAAGCAAGAAAACATTGCCGTCACTGGCGTCGCCGATATGGTGATCCGCTCGCTGCTGGACAAACAGCAGTTCCACGACCCCCTGGGGGCGGCGCTGCGATTGGGGATTTCGTCGGCGCATTGGCCGCTGTTCGGCTTGTTGTGGCCGTCAGGCCTGCGGCTGGCGCGGCGCATGGCGGCGCATCCGTTGCGGGCGGGGGAGCGGATTCTGGAGATCGGCTGCGGGCTGGCGCTGGCCAGTCTGGTGGC
>CANCTD010000049.1 GCA_947380945.1 Comamonadaceae bacterium | reverse complement strand
TCGACCCGCGCGGGCGTGATCGTTGCCAAAACGGCTGCCGATACCGTCAAGCGCGTGGCGCAGGAGCTGGGCGGCAAGTCGCCCAACATCATCCTGGACGACGCCGATCTGGAGACCGCCGTGCGCAAAGGCGTGGAGAGCTGCTTCAGTAACACCGGCCAGTCCTGCGACGCGCCCACCCGCATGCTGGTGCCGCGCGCCCTGCATGCGCAGGCCCTGGAATACGCCAAAGCTGCCGCCGCAGCCCAAGTCGTCGGCGACCCGCAGGACGCCGCCACCACCATGGGGCCTTTGGTCAGCGCGTTGCAGTTCAGCAAAGTGCAGCGCCTGATAGAGATCGGTATCGCCGAGGGCGCGACCCTGGTTGCCGGCGGCCTGGGCCGGCCTGCCGGAATCAGCCGCGGCTATTACGTGCGTCCCACGGTGTTTGGCGGCGTCACGCAGCAGATGACCATCGCCCGCGAGGAAATTTTCGGCCCGGTCCTGGCCATACTGCCTTATGACACCGAGGCGCAGGCGATTGAGATGGCCAATGACACCGAATTCGGCCTGGCCGCGTTTGTGCAGTCAACCGACCTGGCGCACGCGCGCCGCGTGGCGCGCCAGTTGCGGGCCGGACAGGTGAACATCAACTACCCGGACTGGGACATTTACGCGCCCTTTGGCGGCTACAAGCAGTCGGGCAACGGACGCGAATACGCCGATTGGGCAATCCACGACTTTCTGGAAGTCAAAGCCCTGATTGGCTACGGCGAGGCCGCTTAAGCGCGGTCCGCGCCGCTCAGATTTCCAGGTTGTCGATCAGGCGGGTGCTGCCCAGACGGGCCGCGCCCAGCACCACCAGCGGCACATCGGCTTGCGCAGGGCGTAAATCGCTTTGGCAGCGGATGGCCACGTAGTCCGGCATCCAGCCGGCCGCGCGCAGGCTGTGCAAGGCCTGGTTTTCCAGTTTTGCAAAATCTGTTTCACCGCCGCGTACCGCCTGCGCACAAGCGGCCAGCACGCGTGCGAGCAGACCGGCTTGCGCGCGCTGCGCGGGGCTGAGGTAGCCGTTGCGCGAGGACATGGCCAGGCCGTCTGTTTCACGCTGGGTGTCCAGGCCGATCACGTCCACGGGCAGCGCGAACTGGCGCACCATGTGGCGGATCACCAGCAGTTGCTGGTAGTCCTTTTTGCCGAACACGGCAGTGCGTGCCTGGGTGCAGGCGAGCAACTTGAGCACCACGGTGCACACGCCGGTGAAAAAACCGGGACGGAATTGGCCTTCGAGCAGGTCGGCCAGCGCCGGGTCGGGTTGCACGGTAAAGCTTTGCACCTGCGGGTAGAGCTCCAGCTCCGACGGCGCAAACACCAGGTCGCAACCCGCCGCTTCGAGTTGGGCGCAATCGCGCTCCAGGGTGCGCGGGTAGCGCTCAAAGTCTTCGCCCGCGCCGAACTGCAACCGGTTCACAAAAATTGTCGCCACCGTGGTGTCACCCAGCGGTTTGGCCGCACGCACCAGCGCAAGGTGGCCTGCATGCAAATTGCCCATGGTAGGAACCACAGCGGGGTGGCGCGCGCCAGCCAACGCTTGCCGCAGATCGGCCACGGTATGAACAATGCGCATACGCTTGCGTCTTACCAGGCGTGCAGGGTGTTATCCGGGAAGCTGCCGCTCTTGACTGCAGCCACATAGGCTTCCATGGCGGCGCGGATGGAACCGGTCTCCGCCATGAAATTGCGCACAAACTTGGGCATCTTGCCCAGGTTCACGCCGAGCATGTCGTGCAGGACCAGCACCTGGCCGGCAGTTCCCTTGCCCGCCCCTATGCCGATGGTGGCGCAATGCGGCAGTGACTGGGTTACCGACGCGGCCAGCACATGGGGCACCATTTCCAGCACCAGCATGGAGGCACCGGCGTCTTGCAATTCCTGCGCGTGCTGGCGCAGGATGTCGGCGCTGGCGTCGGATTTGCCCTGGACCCGGTAGCCGCCCAAGGCGTGCACGGTTTGCGGCGTGAGGCCCAGGTGGGCGCAGACCGGAATACCGCGTTCGACCAGAAAACGCACGGTCTCTGCGGTCCAACCGCCGCCTTCGATCTTGACCATATGGGCACCGGCTTGCGAAAGCACCACGGCACTGCGCAAGGCCTGTTCTTTCGACTCCTGGTAGGTGCCAAAGGGCATATCGGCGATCAGCCAGGCCGTGCCCTGGGCGCGGCGGATACCGCGCGACACGCTTTCAGTGTGGTAGCGCATGGTTTCCAGGCTCACGCCCACGGTGCTGGGTAATCCCTGGCAGACCATGCCCAATGAATCGCCGATCAATATGCATTCGACCCCGGCGGCGTCGGCCACGGCGGCAAAGGTGGCGTCGTAGGCCGTCAGCATGGTGATTTTTTCGCCGCGTGCGCGCATCTCCAAAAGACGGGGCAGGCTCACGGGCTTGCGGTTGGCCATGGGGGAGGCCGGTGGCAGCGTGCCGTAAGGCGTGGATTGGGTGGGGTCCTGGATCACGATGGGCTTTCCAAATCGCTGCGACAGGCGCGAATGTAACAGCTTGGGATGCGGGAAAAACCGGTCTTATTCCGCAGCCTGCAGCGTCTCCGGCGTGTAGGCCAGACGCAGGTAAATCGGGGCGAAAGGCTCGGCCTGCGTGATCTGCACCATGGCTTCTTTGGCCAGTTCCAAAATGGCCACAAACATGACTACCACCACCGCCACGCTGTGGCCTACCTCGAACAGGGCTTCGAACTCCATGAAGCGCTGACCCTGCAGGCGGCGCAGCACCAGCGTCATGTGCTCACGCACCGAGAGCTGCTCGCGGTTGATGGTGTGGTGTTGCACCAGGCGCGCGCGCTGCAGAATGCTTTGCCAGGCGGCCTGCAGATCGCCCGCGTTGACCTCGGGCAGGCGGGTCTGTATGACCGCGTCGCTGGCGATGTGCGCAGTCAAAAAGTCACGCCCTGCCACGGGCAGTGCGTTCAGGCGCGCGGCCGCCAGCTTCATTTGCTCGTATTCCAAAAGGCGGCGCACCAGCTCGGCGCGCGGGTCCTCGGCTTCTTCGCCGGGCGCTGCCTTTTTGGGCGGCAAGAGCATGCGGGACTTGATTTCGATCAGCATGGCCGCCATCAGCAGGTATTCGGCGGCCAGCTCCAGATTGCGGGTGCGGATTTGCTCGACGTAGGCCAGGTACTGGCGCGTGACGCTGAGCATGGGGATATCCAGAATATTGAAGTTCTGCTTGCGAATCAGGTACAGCAACAAATCCAGCGGCCCTTCAAAGGCCTCCAAAAACACTTCGAGCGCGTCGGGCGGGATGTACAAATCCAGGGGCATGGCGAACAGCGGCTCGCCGTAGAGCCGCGCCACGGCCACGTTGTCCACCACGTCGGGCGTGCCTTCTTGCGGCATCGCGTAGTCGAGGGGCAGGGTTTCGCCGCTCAAGATGGCGTCGCTCAGGATTCTTCGGTCAGGTAGACGTAGGGCTTTTGCGCAACGCGGGCCTGGGCGTATGCGGTCTGCAGCCCGCGGTCCAGGTTTTTGTCCCACAGCAGGGCGCGTCCGGCGCGTTGGCGCGCTTCCAGGTCGGGCTTGTCGGCCTTTAACTGGTCAATGAATTGGGTCGCGTCAGAGCGGTAATCGGGGCGGCGGAAGATGGTCATGGCAGGAATCCTGGGTGCGCGGGCATTCTAGCGGGGCGGGGTCGGCGGCTGTCACAGAAATGCCATATGACTTGGCTAGTTTCCCCGGTCCGGCAATTGCGCCCGGCCAACAGGAGTTGCCATGAAGTTGAACGAAGAGGACCTGATCCGCCGCATCCGCAGTGATTTGCTGGACAGCTTTGATGAGGAGCTGGAAATGGAGGTGGAGGACCGGGCTTTCACGCGTGCCGATTCACCCGGTGTGACCGATGAGTCCTCGGTGGCGCGCCACCATTACTTCCGCGAACTCTTTCGCTTGCAGGGCGAATTGGTGAAATTGCAGGACTGGGTGGTCGCCACCGGCCACAAGGTCGTGGTGCTGTTCGAGGGGCGCGATGCGGCCGGCAAAGGCGGCGCCATCAAGCGCATCACGCAGCGCTTGAACCCGCGTGTCTGCCGGGTCGCGGCGCTGCCCGCGCCCAACGACCGCGAGCGCACGCAGTGGTACTTCCAGCGCTATATCGCGCACCTGCCTGCCGCAGGTGAGATCGTTCTGTTTGACCGCAGCTGGTACAACCGTGCCGGGGTTGAGCGGGTCATGGGTTTTTGCAATGACGAGCAGTACGAAGAGTTTTTCCGCAGCGTGCCCGAGTTCGAAAAAATGCTGGTGCGCTCCGGCATTCAGGTCATCAAGTACTGGTTCTCTATTTCCGACGAAGAGCAAAACGCACGCTTTTTAGGCCGCATTTATGACCCGCTCAAACAATGGAAGCTCAGCCCCATGGACCTGGAGTCGCGCAAGCGCTGGGAGGATTACACGGTGGCCAAAGAGGTGATGCTGGAGCGCACCCACATCCCCGAAGCGCCCTGGTGGGTGGTGCAGGCGGTGGACAAGAAAAAAGCCCGCCTTAACTGTATCCACCATCTGCTGCAGCAAATGCCGTACGTGGAGGTTCCGCACGCCCCTATCGTGCTACCTGAGCGGGTGCGGCGCGACGATTACGAGCGCCACCCGGTTCCTGCCGATATGTTTGTGCCCGAGGTGTACTGATGTACTGCGTGTGGGCGCGGGCGCGGATTCAGCCGCGCACATCACCCACTGCATCCTGTCCGAAAGCCGGGCGGTACAGATACGCAAGCACACGCCGCGCCGCGTCCTCGGCGCTGCTGAGCTGGCCGCCCGCATGCAAGCCCTGGAAAGTCGCCAGGTCCGGGAAATGTGCAGGGTCGGCGCTGCGCAGTTGAACTTGCATATCGGTTGCGATAACCCCCGGCGCGAGCGAGCAGACTTTTGCACCATGGGGCAGGGCCGCCTCTTCGAGCGCCAGACAGCGGGTGAAGTGGTCCATGCCCGCCTTGGCCGCGCAGTAGGCGGCGCTGGACGCCATGGCGCGGCGGCCCAGGCCGGACGAGATATTCAGCACTTTGCGCGGTACGGTCCAATCGCGTGTGGCGTCCAGAAAGGCGGTGCACAACTGCATCGGTGCCTCCAAGCCCACGCGCAAAGCCTGCGCCAGCGCAGCGGGGTCGCTGTCGCGCAGGGCGACCAGGGGTGAAATCATGCCGGCGTTGTTAATCAGGGTTGCGCTAGCCAACGCGGCGGCGTCGCGTTCGCGCAACCAGTTCCCAAGCAGACGCGCCACCGCCGCGCCCTCGGCCAGGTCCGCGCTCCATTGTTCCAGCACCGCCCCTGCGGCTTCGGCCTGGGCTTGCAGCGCGTGATTGCGTTGGCGGGAAATGCACAGCAAAACCGCCCCAGGTTGCAGCAGTTGCTGCGCGATCGCCAGGCCCATGCCGCGTGACGCGCCTGTCAGGATGGTCAGGCTTTGCATGCGGGGCTGAAGGCCATCAGGCTCAAAATTTCAAACAGCATCTGCGCTCCCGCTTGCGCCGTGTTGGTGCTGGGGTCATATTGCGGTGCGACTTCGACCACGTCGCCGCCCACGATGTTCAGGCCTTTGAGGCCATGCAGGATGGCCAGCGCTTCGCGCGTACTCAGGCCGCCGATTTCGGGCGTTCCGGTACCGGGCGCGAAGACCGGGTCCAGACCGTCCACATCAAAGGTCACATAGGTTGGGCCGTCACCAACCACCGCGCGGGCCATGCGCACGATCTCGGCGATGCCCAGGGTCGCGATCTGCTCGGCATGTACCACCGTCATACCCGCGTCCTTGGAGAACTCCCACAGGTATTCCGACGAACCGCGGATGCCGATCTGAATACAGCGCGTGGGGTCCAGCACGCCGTCGAGCACCGCCAGCCGGAACGGCCCGCCATGGTGGAAGCGGGTCTGGTCAAACGCGCCGCCGGTGTCGCAATGCGCGTCGATATGCACCATGCCCAGCGGCTGCGTGCGGCCCAGCGCCTTCATGATGGGATAGGTGATGGAATGGTCGCCGCCCACACTGAGCGGCAGCACGCCCTGGTCGGCCACGCGGTGGTACCAGGCTTCGATGTCCTCTATGCACATGGGCAGGCTGTAGCGGCTGCGAAAAGGTACATCGCCCACGTCGGCCACGCGCAGGCTGTGCACCGGTGCAACGTCCAGCACATGGTTGTAGGGGCCGATGCGCTCGATGGTGCGCAGGGCGCGCGGCCCGAAGCGCGCGCCGGGGCGGTTGCTGGCGCCCAAATCCATGGGCGCACCCATGAGCGCCACCTGCAAATCGCCAAAGTCCGGGTTGCGCGCATCTACCGGCCGGTGCGGTGCCGACAGCAGCGTGGGCACGCCGGCGTAGGGCGCCGCCCGGGTACCGCCCTCGGAAAAAATACTGGCTGCGACCTGGGCGAAACGCGGGTCGTGCATGTCGGCGGCGCTGCCGGCGAATTTGTCGCGCAGGGCTTGGAGTTCTTCAGGGCTCAGGGGCATGTTTGTCTCTGCAAAGTCTGCGGCGATGGTAGTGCAGGGCAGCGGCTCAGTGCGGCGGCTTTGCATCGCGCGGTTCGGCGGGCTTCTGCGCTGCCTGCAACTGCTTGTGAATACCCCAGCCCAGCCCCACAAATAACCACATGGGCAGCCAGGCCCAGATGTAGACCCAGCGCATGGGCTCGCCCTGTGCCAGCCCGACGAGCTGCGGCGCGATCGGGTACAGCAGCCACAGGCCGCCACCGAGCAAAAAGGTGCCGCGCATGATCCAGTTGGGCCGGCGGGTGGGTTCGGTAGGGCTGGTATCGATGGATGGGTTGGGTTCCATGCTTCGTCTTCAGTTGGTTTAGGGTGGGAATTGTGTGCCGGATTGTGTCGCTGCGGCGCTGCGTCATTCAGTGCCAGATAGGCAGCGGCGTAACTGCGTGAGGCGACCTCCACCCTTTTGCCCTCGCCCATATAAAAACCAGATATGGCATGCAAAGATTCCAATTATTGCGTTTAACATCTATTCTTATTTGGAGAAATAGACATGAAAAATAGAGTGTTTCGGACGCCGAACTCGAAGATTTTGGCGCGGTGCCTTTCCTTGTTATTGGTATTCGGATTGGTTGCCTGCAAAGGCATACGTCCGCCGGACTCGCTGGTTGACGACAAGGATGTGGTCTACACCTCTAAAAGCGCCGATGGCAGGACAATCGAGACGGAGCGAAAGCTCAATCCGTACAAGGCTTTCAACAATGCCTATTCACTTGCTGTGACGTCGGCCAAGACGGAGTACTCCGACGGCAGTCTGCTGAATGCCGATTTGCTCACAGAGGGCATGGCATTGATCCAGGCCAATTGCAGCAGCTATTTCACCCGGCTGGGAAACGATGGGCAGCACATGGGCTTTGCGCGTAAAGAAACGTCTTTGGCAGGTGCGGTGACTGCGGCGTTGATGGGCGTGTACGACGCGAGCACCAAGGTGCTCTCCACGACCGCCTCAGCCTTCGGCTTTACGACGGCGACCATGGACAATTTTTCCGATACCTACTTGTTCTCTCCCGATATCAAGTCGGTGCAAGCGCTGGTGATGTCCGCCTTGGATGTAAAAAGCAAAGTCGGTTCTGACATTGTTACCAAGGTGAAGAATGGGACCCAAACCTTGACCTACACCGAAGCCAGTCAGTTTCTCTTGGAGATGGAAAGCACTTGTCAGCCGCACGGTGTTCGCAGCTTGATTACTGCCGCCGTAGACACAGTACACGCCGTGCCCGCATTCCCTGACACCAAGGACCCCAATGCAGCGCTGAGACAATCCATCGAAGAGGTCAAGGCCGCAGCGGAGAAGGCCAAAACGGATACCAGTTCGGTGCCGGACAAAGAGGGTCAGACCGCAGCGGATAAGCTGATCGCTGCCAGCGAGGAGGCGCTCAAGAGTCTTCCGGTCGCTCCCCCGCCCGCACCCCTCTCGCGTTCCGCGCTCGGCCAGGGGATCAAGCTAGAACCTAAAAAATAAGCCAAGCGGTCCCTTGCCCGGGTGGCGCGTCAGGCCTGGCTTAGACGATCTCAGCCTTCCACCGCCTCCACCAAAAACTTCACCCTGCGCACGCCGTTCCACTCATCCGCGTCCAGCCGGAAAGCCATGGTGACTTTGGCGGGCAGGGGTTCGGTGTGGCCGAACCAGATCGCGTCGACCGGGTCGCCACGGTGTTTGAGTTTGAGCGACAGGTGCTTCTCGCCTACCAGGCGCTGTGACAGCACCTCGACCTCTTCGCTGAAAGTGGGCGCGGCAAAACCCTGGCCCCAGACTTCGTGGTGCAGCGTGTCCACCAGATCGACGCGCCGGTATTGCGGATCCAGCGGCCCGTCGGTGGCGATGCGGCGTTGCAGGGTGGCGGCGTCCAGCCATTCGTGGGCGACTTCGGACAGCGCCTGTTCGAAGGTATCGAAATGCGCCTCATCCACGGTGCATCCTGCGGCCATGGCATGGCCACCAAAGCGCAACAACACGCCGGGGTGGCGCTTGGCCACCAGGTCCAGCGCGTCGCGCAAATGAAAGCCGGGGATAGACCGGCCCGAGCCTTTGAGTTCGTGCTCCTTGCCCGGCGCGGCGCTGGCGGCAAACACAAAGCTGGGGCGGTGGAATTTGTCTTTGATGCGCGCAGCCACGATGCCGACCACGCCTTCGTTGAAGTCGGGGTCGAAGACACAAATCGCCGGTGGCGGCTCGTCACTTGCGTCGAACAAGGATTCGGCCACTTCCATCGCGGTGTCGCGCATATCGCCTTCGATGACCCGGCGCTCGCGGTTGATGGCGTCCAGTGCGCGCGCCAGTTCGTCGGCGCGGCCCGCGTCGTCGGTGAGCAGGCATTCGATACCCAGCGTCATGTCGCTCAGGCGTCCGGCGGCGTTGATGCGCGGCCCCAGCGCAAAGCCGAAGTCAAAGCTGGTGGCCGCTGCGGCGTTGCGCCCGGCCGCGCGGAACAGCGCGTCCATGCCTGCGGGCATGGCTGCGGCGCGCACCCGCTTCAAACCCTGCGCGACCAGCCGCCGGTTGTTGGCGTCCAGCCGCACCACGTCGGCCACCGTACCCAAGGCCACCAGCGGCAGCAGGCTGTCGAGCTTGGGCTGTGAGGCCGCGTCAAACAGGCCGCGTGCGCGCAACTCCGAACGCAAGGCCAGCAGCACATAAAACATGACGCCCACACCGGCCAGCGCCTTGCTGGCGAAGGTGCAGCCGTGCTGGTTGGGGTTGACGATCACGTCGGCTTCGGGCCGTTGCGCGGCGGGCAAATGGTGGTCGGTGACCAGTACCTGCAGGCCCAGCGCTTTGGCGTGGGCCACGCCTTCCAGGCTGGCGATGCCGTTGTCCACGGTGATCAAAAGATCCGCGCCCTGGTCTTTGACGCGTTGGGCAATCGGCGCGGTGAGGCCGTAACCGTCCACCACCCGGTCGGGCACTAGATAGGCCACATGCTGCGCGCCCAGCAGGCGCAGGCCGCGCAGGGCGACCGCACAGGCGGTGGCACCATCGCAGTCGTAATCGGCCACCACGCACAGGCGTTTGCCCTGGGCGATGGCGTCGGCCAGGAGCGTGGCGGCCTGCGCGATACCCAGCAGGCCGGCCGGGGGCAGCAGCTTGGCCAGCTTGTCGTCGAGTTCTTCGGTGCCGGTGACGCCACGGGCGGCATACAGGCGCGCCAGCAGCGGGTGCACGCCGGCTTGTTCCAGCGTGTGGACGCTGCGCGGGGGAATGTCGCGGGGGATGATCTTCATGCGGCTTGCAATCTGTGGGGGAAGGGGGTGGGCGACCAGGCGCGGCGCGCCCGGGTCAGCCAGCTTTGGCTGCGCGCGGCCTGCGCGGTGTAACTGTGTGCCTGGGTGCTGCCGCACAGGGTGATGCAAAAGTCCGGCTCGCTTTGTGAAAGTGCCAGCCACTGCGGCCCCTGTGCCGCGTCCAGCGCAAGCCAGGCCTGGGCCCAGCTCCAGGCGTCGTCGCGCAGGGCGCTGTCGCGCAATGCTGCGTGCAGCGTTGTAGCCGATGGATCGCGCGGGATGGCGGCCGGAAGGTCTCCCGTGCCGCTGAGCCAGAAGGCGTTGACCGGCGCAAGGCCGCGCGCGCTGCGGTCGTCGTTCACCGGGTGGGTGTAGAGCAGCATTTGCATCTCGTTTTGCAGACGCCGCAGGCTGCGGCCGGGCTCGCCCTGCGGCATCCAGGCGTCTATGGGCTGCGCGCGCACCCGCTCCAGCGACGCGGTGGGCAGATGGCGGATCGGCTCGCCGCACACCAGCCACTGGCCCGCCCGATGCGGGTGCAGCGTCAGCCCGTCCTCTAGAAAATAGGGCCGCATGGCCTGCATCAGCGCATCGGACTCCGGGTCGGTGATGGCCAGTTCATCGGGTTCGCCCATGGCGACATGGTCGCTGCGCGGCTGCAGGTGGCACAAGGTGATCAGGCCCCAGGCCTGGCGGGTGTCCAGTCCGGTCGCATGGGCGGCGAGCGCCCCCAGCGGCAGCAAACCGTCGGGCGCTGGCACATGGGCATGGGTCAGCTGCGCGTGCAGCGGCGTCAGGTCGCTGGGTTCGCCCCTTCGTACTTCTGCCAGCCCCAAGCTGGAAAAAAGCTGCTGCAAGCGGGGCAGGGGCGGGAATTCGGGGCGCGAGAGCAGGGCCTTGCAGTTCGGCCCTCCGGGCAGGGCATGGGACAAGACGATGTGCATGGGGCCATTGTCCACGCAGTGCCACAATCCCCGCTGTGTCACTGTTTCCCTCCCAACTTCCTTTTGAACTGCGCATAGGCTGGCGTTACACCCGTGCGGGCCGCTCCACGCGGCGCAATGGCTTCATCTCTTTTATCTCCGGCGTCTCCATGCTGGGCATCGCGCTGGGGGTAGCGGCGCTGATCATCGTGCTCAGCGTGATGAACGGTTTTCAGAAAGAAGTGCGCGACCGCATGCTCAGCGTGGTCTCGCACATCGAGATTTACAGCCCCGCAGGCGCTTTGCCCGACCCGGTGCGCACCCTGCAGGAGGCGCGCGCGCACCCGGAGGTCATAGGCGCTGCGCCCTTCATCAGCGCGCAGGCGCTGCTGGCGCG
>CANCTD010000048.1 GCA_947380945.1 Comamonadaceae bacterium | reverse complement strand
CGTCGAGCGCTTCCGCAACCGCTTCGGGAAAAGCGCCGCCAAGTAAGCGCGGAACGCGGCCCAAGCTTGGCAACACCCTGCGCAGCTTGTCATTCCCCGCGACCCCAGGCAACACGGCTCCCCGTGTTGCCTTTTTTTCTGCCCGCATGATGATGCGCCGCCAGCCATGAACCCAACCAGCCCGGCCCTCGTGTCCCAGGACAGCGTACGCAGGCTGGCGCGCTCGGTGCTGCTGCTGGTGTGTGCGGTCTACGTCCTGGCAGGCTTTGTCGGACGCGACGCCTGGCGTAATGACGATGTGGTGGCGGTGGCGTACATGGGCGAAATCGCTGCCGGCCACAGCGGCTGGTTCGCGCCCACGCTGGCGGGCATGCGCCCGGAACACCCCGCCCTCCTGCCCTATTGGCTGGGGGCTGCCAGCCTGAAACTGCTGGCACCCGCCATCGACGCCGATTTGGCGGTGCGACTGCCGTTCATGCTGATGCTGGTACTGGCGCTGGCATGCACCTGGTACGGCACCTATTACCTGGCCCGTGCTCCGGCGGCGCAGCCGGTGCGCTTTGCCTTCGGCGGTGAGGCACAACCCAAGGACTACGCTCGGGCTCTGGCGGACGGAGGCCTGCTAGCACTGATAGCCTGCCTGGGTTTGGCCAAATTAGGACATGAATCAACCCCTGCGGTGGCGCAACTTACAAGCGGCGCATTGTTGTTTCTGGGCTACTGTTTACGCCCCTTTCACACCAAGGCGGGGACTCTTGCGGCCTGTGGGGGCACGATGGGTTTGGCTCTAAGCGGCGCACCGGAATTGGCATTAACGCTCGCGTGCGGCGCCACGCTATTGGAATGGCAGCAACACCGCGCAGGAGGGCTCGGTGCGGATGCGCAGCAGACAAACCACGGACTGTGGACACTCGGCATCGCCTCCGTGCTGGCGGCCGTGGCGGCGAACCGCTGGGGCTTGTGGCAGTTGACCGGCTATTCTTGGGCTTTGGACAGGGTGCAATGGAGCGGCTATGCGCAAATGCTGGTCTGGTTTATGTGGCCCGCTTGGCCTTTGGCCCTCTGGGCCTTATGGAGCTGGCGCCGCCAAATAGGCGCGCTAAAAAGTAATCGGCACCTGGCACTGCCGACGTTTTTTGTCCTAGCCATCAGTTTGGCCAGTCTGAGTTTTGACAATGCCGACAGTACTTTGCTGATAGCCCTTCCGCCCTTGGCCGCACTAGCAGCATTTGCGCTGGTGACGATGAATCGGCAGGTTGCGGCATTGCTGGACTGGTTTGCCGTACTCTTTTTCTCGGTTTGCGGCATCATCATCTGGGTAGTTTGGGTGGCCATGCAGACAGGTATTCCTGCGGCACCGGCAGCTAACGTCGCCCGCCTGCTGCCCGCCTTTGTGCCCCACGTGGTGGGACTTGAGTTGGTCCTGGCCTTGTTGGTAAGCGCGGCATGGGCGGGTTTGGTCCACTGGCGCACCGGACGTCACCGCACGGCGATCTGGAAAACCCTGGCACTACCGGCGGGTGGCGCCACCCTGTGTTGGCTCCTGTTGGCCACGTTGTGGATGCCTTTGCTGAATTTCGCGCAAAGCTACAAAGCTTTATCGCTGCAGGTGCAGCATACGGTTGGCGTGGGCCAGTGCGTACAGACGCAGGGTCTGGACCGGCATGAAATTGCCGCCCTGCGCTGGTACGGACACGTCCAGGTAGCTGGCGCCTGGCCGCTGCAAAGCTGTCCTTGGCTGCTGGTGCAGGCACTGGGCGAACAGCCACAACAAGTCGGACCGGTCGATCCGGCGATGTGGCAGCTGGTAGCCACGATCAGCCATTTTGTGGTCTACCGTGACTCAGTGCTGGTCTACCGACGTCGGTGATGCCAGAATCCGCTGACGCACCCTAAATGCGCCAAACACGATCCTGAATGTTGACCCTCTGCCCGGGGTACTTTCGATCTGCAGTTCCGCATCATGCCGCTGGGCAACGTGCTTGACAATAGCCAGCCCCAGCCCCGTGCCGCCGGTCTCCCGCGAACGGCTTCGATCAACCCGGTAAAAGCGCTCTGTCAGTCTTGGTAGATGCTCCGGCGCAATGCCCATGCCCTGATCCACCACAGACAACAAGCCCTGACCATGGGGGTTAACTTGCCAACTAACCACAATCGATTTTTCCGCAGGTGTGTAACGCACCGCATTACCGACCAGGTTAAACAAGGCGCTGTGTAATTCTGCATCGGCACCGGCCAGTTCATAATCCCCATCGATGCTAATACCGATCTGCTGGGCCCGGCCCCACACCAACTGCGACAATGCGCGCCCTTCGTCCACACATTGGCGCACCACGGATGCCACGGGAATCCATTCATGCCCCGAGGGCCGCGGGCTGCCTTCAATTTTGGACAGCGTCAGCAAATCATCGACCAGCGACTGCATACGGGACGCTTGCTGAGACATCAAATCCAAATACCGTGTTTGCTCATCGGCACTCAGGCGCAAGGTTTGCAAGGTTTCCACGAACCCCCCCATCACCGTTAACGGCGTGCGGATTTCGTGCGATACATTGGCTACAAAATCGCGGCGCATAGCCTCGGCCTGCTCGATCGCCGTAACATCACGGGACAACAGCAAGCTACGACCCTGTCCATAGAGATGCAATTGCATCGAAATGCGCTGTACTGACGATACGCCCTGGGATCGGCCTGCCAGCACCACGCTGTGGGTGAAATCACCGGCAGCCAGGTAGCCTGCGACGACTGGATCGCGCACCAAGTTAGTGAAATGCTGTTGTGCATCTCGAAGGGCGTCGAGTCCGAAATGCTCTGCAGCAGACTGGTTAAACCATTCAATCCGCTGCTCAGCGTCCATCAATACTACGCCGTTGGGCGAGGCCTGTAGGGCCGCCAGAAAATCGGCCAATCGTCTGTCACTTTGAGCGAGTTGAAACCGGTTCTCCCGGCGCTCCCGCAACACCAAGCCAACCAGTTCGGACGCCTGCGATCCCATCTCGGGGGGCAATGGCGCGTCAGGATAACGCAGCCAATTCAGTACCGTATCGATATGACGGGCTTGCATCAGACGCAGAACAACCGCACCGACCAAGCCCACCACAACAGCAAGAACTGCCCATACATGAGACAGTGGAAATAGGTACAGCAAGACCGCAGCGCAAAAATAGGCCAACAGGCCGTGCGCCAAAACTGTTGCAAGCCGCGGTAACAATATCTGCAGGCCCGACGAGGCTAGGCCTCTGGTTTTTCTACCAAAGCCACTGCAGCCACCGGTTTGGCGGTCAAGCGGTACCCCGCGCCGCGAACCGTCTCGACCATGGAACCTGCTGCACCCAGGGCTTCACGCAGGCGCTTGACATGCACATCGACAGTACGCTCTTCGATATACACATGGTCTCCCCAGACCTTATCAAGCAACTGGCCACGGCTGTGCACACGCTCAGCGTGGCCCAGAAAAAACTGCAAGAGCTTGAATTCGGTGGGTCCAAGCTTGAGGGCCTCGCCGCAAAAACTCACCCGATGGGTGGCGGCGTCCAGACTCAGTCCGGCCACCGAAAACACTTCTTTGGATGGGTCCGGTCCACGGCGGCGCAGTACCGCACGCACCCGCGCCAACAACTCTTTGGTCGAAAAAGGCTTGGCCATGTAATCGTCGGCGCCAGCGTCCAGCCCGGCAACCCGGTCCATCTCATCGCCTCGCGCCGTCAGCATGATCAAGGGGATGTCCTTGGTCCGGGCTTCGGAACGCCAGCGCTTAGCCAAGGACAAACCACTTTCGCCGGGCAGCATCCAGTCCAACAGAATCAAATCCGGTACAGCCGCGTCCAGTTCGCGCTGGGCAGAAGCGCTGTCCATAGCCCAGGTGGGACGAAAACCGTTATGCCGCAGGTTGACGGCGATGAGCTCGGCGATCGCCGGCTCGTCCTCCACCACCAGTACCGCGGGCATGCTTCTCATTTGATAACCGACTCAATGGTGGCAATCGGGGTGTGGCGGACGTCTGCACCTTTCACCACGTAAATAATGAACTCGGCAATGTTCTTGGCGTGGTCACCAATCCGCTCCAGAGCTTTGGCCAAAAACAACAAGTCCAGGCTGGCGGAAATTTTGCGCGGGTCTTCCATCATGTAGGTCACCAGCTTGCGCACAAAGCCATCGAACTCTTTGTCGATCAAGTCATCTTCTTTCAGAATGCTCAGCGCGGCTTCGACGTCGAGACGGGCAAATGCATCAAGGGCTTTGCGTAGCAAACCCGAGGCGAGTTCGGCCGCGACGCGCAGCTCCAGCGAAGGCAATGACCTCGGCGCGCCATCGTTGATGATGGAGATCACCATGCGCGCTATTTTCTCGGCTTCATCGCCGGCACGCTCCAGATTGGCAGTGGTTTTCGCGATAGCAATTAGTAAACGCAAATCACGTGCGGTAGGCTGGCGGCGTCCGATGATGCTGGAAATGTCGCGGTCAATCTCGATCTCCATTTCGTTCACGCGCGCTTCATTGCGCGTCACGCGCTGGGCAATTTCTATATCAAATTGAGATAGCGCCATGATGGCATGCAGTATCTGGGCCTCAACAAGACCGCCCAGTTCCATCACCTCAGCGGAAACCGCAGTAAGTTCGCTGTCAAACTGGGTGGATAAGTGCTTATCTGGCATATTGGTTCCTAAAGGACAATGCTGTGGGCGGGAAATTCGGCAACTCGTATCAACCGAAACGTCCGGTAATGTAGTCTTCGGTCTCTTTGCGCTGGGGCTTGAAAAACATTTGCTCAGTTGCGCCAAATTCAATCAAATCACCCAAATACATATAAGCCGTGAAATCGCTGCAACGGGCTGCCTGCTGCATATTGTGGGTCACAATGACCACGGTATAGTCGTTTTTCAATTCCACAATCAATTCTTCCACCTTGCCAGTGGAAATCGGATCCAGCGCTGAACATGGCTCATCCAGTAGCAAGACCTCAGGCTTGATAGCGATGCCGCGTGCAATACACAGGCGCTGTTGTTGCCCCCCAGATAGGCTAGAGCCGTTTTGGTGCAATTTGTCTTTCACCTCGGTCCACAGCGCGGATTTGCGAAGTGCCCATTCAACGCGCTCTTCCATGTCCGTTGCGCTCAGATCTTCAAACAATTTCACCCCAAAGGCGACATTGTCAAAAATGGACATGGGAAATGGCGTGGGCTTTTGAAATACCATACCGACCTTGGCACGCAATAAGGCTACGTCTTCTTTGCTCGTCAGAATGTTCTCACCATCCAGCAAAACCTCGCCCTCAGCACGTTGCTCGGGGTACAGCGCGAACATGCGGTTAAACACGCGCAGCAAAGTCGACTTACCGCAACCTGAAGGCCCGATAAATGCTGTAACCCGTCCCTCGGGTATTGCCAAGTTGATGTTCTTCAGCGCATGGAACTTGCCATAGTAGAAATTCAAATTTTGAACTGCAATCTTGGTCGCTGTCGTGGGGCTGTTAGTAGGTAGCATGGGTCAACAATCAAAATAATGGGCAATAAAGCGAAACAAACCGCGGACTTAGGATTTGCTGCGCGTCAATACGCGCGCCGCAATGTTTAGCAAAAGAACCGCCAGCGTGATCAAGAAAACGCCGGCCCATGCCAACTTTTGCCAATTTTCGTAGGGACTCATGGCAAACTTGAAAATCGTGACGGGAAGACTTGCCATTGGCTGCCCCAGGCTCGATGTCCAGAACTGGTTGCTCAGAGCGGTGAACAGCAGCGGTGCGGTTTCACCCGCAATCCGCGCCACGGCGAGCAACACGCCGGTAATTACACCCGCGCGCGCCGCTTTCAAGGTAATGCTCAGGATCACTTTCCACTTGGGCGCACCCAGGGCGTAGGCCGCTTCACGCAAGCCGGGTGGCACGAGTTGCAGCATGTTCTCGGTGGTGCGGATCACCACCGGAATCACGATCAAGGCCAGCGCTAACACGCCAGCGAGGGCCGAAAAGGTATGGAAAGGGTTGACCGCGACCGAATACACAAACAGGCCGATGACAATGGAGGGAGCTGACAACAGGATGTCGTTCACGAACCGCGTCGTCGTTGCCAGCCATCCAGTGGTATGGAACTCCGCCAAATAAATCCCCGCAAGCACACCGATTGGTGTGCCGATGCAGGTTGCTAACAAGACCATCAGCGCAGAGCCGTAGATCGCGTTTAGCAAACCACCCTCTTCATTGGGGCCGGGCGTCATCTCACTGAGGGCAGCCCAAGACAAGCCTCCGATACCCATCACGAGGGTCTGTAACAAAATCCAGAACAACCAAAACAAACCAAAAGCCATGGCTCCCAGCGCCAGGGCGCTGGCAATTTGGTTGACTAATTTACGCTGGGCAAACTTCTCTGCGCGCTTGTGGCTGGTCGCCACCGTGGTCGCCATAGTCATGATTTCGACCCCTCACCTTTTCGCAACTGAGCGAGCAACAACTTAGACAGCGACAGGATGACAAACGTGATGAAGAACAACACCAACCCCAGGTACATCAGCGCTGCCTGGTGCAAACCCTGACCAGCTTCGGCAAACTCATTGGCCAAAGCCGAGGTAATGCTGTTGGCCGCTTGGAAAAGGCTGAGCGAATCCAATTGATTGAAGTTACCGATAACAAAAGTCACCGCCATCGTCTCACCGATCGCTCGGCCCAGGCCCAGCATGATGCCGCCCACCACACCGGCTTTGGTGAAAGGAAGGACTACTTTGGACACCACTTCCCAAGTCGTTGCGCCCAGCCCATATGCTGACTCTTTGAGCAAGGGCGGAGTAACCTCGAACACATCGCGCATCACCGCCGAAATGAACGGAATGATCATGATGGCCAAAATAATTCCCGCCGAAAGAATACCGATGCCTACGGGGGGGCCTGAAACCAGTGAACCGAGAACGGGCACCCCAGTCAGCAGCGCTTGTAAAGGCTCCTGCACGTAAGTAGCCAAGACGGGGCCAAAAATCAGCAAACCCCACATGCCATAAACGATGGAGGGAATTGCTGCGAGCAGCTCAATGGCAGTACCCAGCGGCCTGCGCAACCAAGCCGGAGACAACTCGGTCAAAAAAACCGCAATGCCAAAACTCACCGGTACCGCGATCAAGAGGGCAATCAATGATGTAGCGACGGTCCCATAAATCATTACGAGACCGCCGAACTCTTCCTGTACAGGATCCCACGCGGTGCTTGTCAAAAAGCCCAGTCCGTACTTACTGATTGCAGGCCAAGCGCTGACAGTCAAGGACGCGAGTATGGAGGCCAGCAATACCAGAGTCAGAACCGCACAACCGCGGGCCAATTGGCCAAACAGGGCATCCGCTACAGGGCCGCTACGCGCGGTCTTTAGATGGTTGATTTTTGACATTACGAATCAGTCAGTGAGCCAGCGCCAGTAGCGCAACCCATCCTTCCCAAGCCTTAGCACGGGAAGGACCCGCAGTAACCAAATTACTTAGTCCAAACAGGTTTGCCTGCGCCGTCTTTGACTTCGCCCCACAATTTTTCAATCGCAGTGACCACAGACTTGGGCATAGGCACATATTCCAGATCTGACGCGGTTTTATCGCCATTTTGGTAAGCCCAATGGAAGAACTTGAGTGTCTCCGCACCCTTGGCCGGGTTATCTTGTTTGGCATGCATCAGGATAAAGGTAGCGCCCGAGATCGGCCAGCTGTCTTTACCTGGCATGTTGGTAATGATCTGGTTAAACGATTTTGTCCAGTCTGCACCTGCAGCAGCAGCTTTGAAGGCAGTGTCGTCAGGCGCCACGAAATGGCCGTCGGCGTTTTGCAACATTACATAAGACAGCTTGTTCTGCTTTACGTAGGTGTATTCGACATAACCAATCGAATTGGGCAGACGCGCCACAAAAGCAGACACTCCTTCATTCCCCTTACCGCCAGCACCCACCGGCCAATTGACGGCGCTGTTCTCGCCTACTTTGGCTTTCCACTCGGCGTTTACTTTGCTGAGGTAACTAGTGAACAAGAAGGTGGTTCCCGAACCATCTGCACGCCGCACAGGAGCAATCGCGGCGTCCGGCAAGCCCAAGGATGGGTTGAGCGCTTTGATGGCCGGATCATTCCAGCGACCGATTTTCCCCAAGTAGATATCACCTAAAACTTGGCCGCTGAGTTTGAGCTGACCAGGTTCGATGCCTTTGACGTTAATGATAGGTACAACGCCCAAAATTACGGTGGGGAATTGAATTTGACCCTTGGCCTTCAAAGCCTCGTCCGTTTGGGGCGCGTCCGAAGCGCCGAAATCGACAGTCTTGGAATCGATTTGTTTGATGCCACCGCCCGAACCGATGGACTGGTAGTTGACCTTAACGCCAGTCGACTTGTTGTAGTCACCAGCCCATTTGGAATACAACGGCGCCGGCGCGCTAGCGCCAGCTCCAGTAATTTCCTGCGCCTGCAAGGACGACGACGCGAATGCACCAGCCATCAGCGACAGTGCGAAGGTATAACGGGGGGAGAGTTTCATGAAGACCTCTTGTGGGTGAGTGGAAGCCTCTAATATAGGGTTCGTATATGTCTTATTTATGACAAAAGTGACTGTGGATATGCTTATCGAACCTTTTAAATCAACGGTTTATCGAGCTAATAGTCATCTAAATGTCATCAAATTTTCGTAGCATAGGCTTTTAACCTAGGAGATTCACCGCATGAACTTGCATCACCTTTTTTCTGTTTCCCGCCGTGCCATGGGCGTCGCCGTACTAGCCGGCGTGGCGTGTGGCTTTTCTCTCGCCTCTGAGCCGGTCAAGTTGAGCGCCACAGTAGCAGCACAGCCTTCGTTGAGCAGCCTACACGCCCTGATCGTGTCTGCGGAGCTAGAAACCGCTTTGGACGCCGCAGGCCCCTTCACCCTGTTTGCGCCTAGCAATGACGCACTGAAAGCACTTCCCGCGGCAGTACTGGCCGACGTTAGCAAGGATCCGGCTAAGTTGAAAAATCTGCTTACGTTCCATGTCGTGCCGGGCGCCGCGCTGGCTAAAGATGTCAAGAACAGCAGCGTGAAGGCCCTCAATGGCGACACCCTGGCCCTATCGAAGGCTGGGGAATTTGTCACTGTGGAAAACGCAATGGTGACGAAGGCTGACATCGTTGCCAGCAACGGCGTCGTGCACATCATTGACACGGTACTGATTCCGCCAGTCAAAAAGTAAGCGGCTATTGACTTTTGGGGCCGCCATGCGCGGCCCTTCTTTTATCTGGTTTTTCTGCCCTGCACAGCTGCTTGCTGTTATTCTGAAAGTCGTTCTCCGTTTTATCTTTCCCCATGCCTTCAGAACAACGTCTTGCTGCGGTAGACCTCGGCTCCAATAGTTTTCGCCTCGAAATCGGGGTCGTTGAAAACCAAGAATTTATCCGGACTGATTACATCAAGGAAGCGGTCCGTCAGGGCGGGGGGCTAGACGAAAACCGGGACCTGACGCCTGAGGCGATGCAGGCGGGCTGGAGTTGTTTGGCGCGTTTTGGCGAGCGCCTGTCGGGGTTTAAACGCAATCAAGTGCGTGCCGTCGCAACCCAAACCCTGCGGGAAGCCCGCAACCGCGACGTCTTTCTGGCGGGCGCAATCAAAGTGCTGGGCTTCCCCATCGATGTGGTTTCCGGCCGCGAGGAGGCGCGTTTGATTTACACCGGCGTGGCCAACAAATTGCCGATTAACGGCGATAAACGATTGGTCATGGACATCGGTGGACGGTCGACTGAGTTGGTGCTGGGCCACGGCCTGCAGTCTCGCAAGATGGAGTCCTACCGCGTTGGCAGCCTGGTCTGGTCGCAGCGCTACTTTCCGGACGGACAGCTAAGCCGGAAACGCTTTCAGACGGCGCAGGTCGCTGCTGCAGCTGTACTCGAAGGCGCCACCAACACCTACCAACACGCCCATTGGGACCGAGCCTATGGCTCAGCGGGCACAGCCAGCGCTATCGGCGAAATCCTGGTGCAAGCGGGCCGGTCCACTGGCAGCATAGACCAGGAAGGACTGGACTGGCTATTGGAAGCACTGGTTGAAGCGCAGCAGGTAGAGCGCATCAAACTCGCTGGCCTTCGCGAAGACCGGCGCCCCATCCTCGCCGGAGGCTTGAGCGTGCTGCGCGCCCTCTTCAGCCTGTTACAAATCGACAAACTGGAGATTGCCCAAGGTGGGCTACGCCACGGTTTGATTTGCGACATGCTGGGTGAACGGGACAGCACCAGCGATTTGCGGGATACCACGGTCACACGCCTGGCGAGCAAATTCCAGGTCGACGCCGTCCACGCACAACGCGTAGGAGAGGTAGCCGCCACTTTGTACCGGCAGCTCTACCCCGTGCCGCAAAACGGACAGCGTGCGCAATGGGAGCGAACATTGCGCAAATTAGACTGGGCGGCCAAGCTGCACGAAATTGGCAGCCATATTTCCCACAGCGATTACCACAAGCACGGCGCCTACATCTTGGACAATGCCGATGCGATGGGCTTCTCGGTCGACGAGATGCACCGCCTAGGTCTCCTGGTTTTAGGGCATCGCGGCAAGTTACGCAAGGTGGAAGCTTCGCTGGGCGAGGAAGGTCTGCGCCTACAACTAGCTGCGCTGCGCTTGGCCGTGATTCTGTGCCACGCCCGGCGGGATCCGGAAATTCAACACCTGGTGCTGCGTCGAGATGCAGCCGGTATGCTGCAACTGCGCTACCCTGCAGCATGGGCACTGAAGTATCCCCAGTCCGCCTATTTATTACATGAAGAGTCGCTTGCCTGGAGCAAGACCGCGTGGACCCTGGATTGCAGCCAGAGCGACAGCTAAACATCATTCGTTTTTTACTTTTGACATCCTACCCATGAAAATCACTGTTATCGGAACCGGATACGTCGGCTTGGTCACCGGAACCTGCTTGGCCGAAGTCGGCAACGACGTCCTTTGCCTTGACATGGACGCCGACAAAATTGAAGGCCTGCGCCAAGGGCGTCTGCCGATTTACGAGCCCGGACTCGACGAAATGGTGGCACGCAATGTGAAGGCGGGGCGCTTGCACTTTACGACCGACCTCGAAGCGGCCGCGCATTTCGGCACCATCCAGTTCATCGCGGTGGGGACGCCCCCCGGCGAAGATGGCAGCGCCGATGTCAGCTACGTGGCGGCTGCGGCTCGCAACATCGGGCGCTATATGAACGACTACAAAGTGGTTGTCGACAA
>CANCTD010000047.1 GCA_947380945.1 Comamonadaceae bacterium | reverse complement strand
GTCTCGGCAATGGCCTGCGCGGTCACACCCAAATCGGCGGCGCGCGCCACATCAGGACGCACAATGATTTCCGGGCGCACCAGCGAGGCGCTGGAACTCACATTGCCCACGCCGGGAATGGTGCGCAGTTCGCGCTCGGCCTGCTGCGCGGCAGCGGTCAGGGCCACCGGGTCTTCGCTTTTAAGGACCAGCTGCATCTTCACGCCCGTATCGGGCGGGCCGACATTGACGCGCACACCGGGCAACTCGGCCAGGCGGGCGCGCAATGCGATGTCGATGTCGGTCATTTTTTCAGGACGCTGTTGGCGCGGCACCGTGGTGATGGTCAGCACCGCACGGCGCGCTTCGGCAGCCGCACCAGGCGCAAACGCATCGCCGCTGGAGCCGCCGCCCACCGAGGCAAACACCGCCACGGTATGCGGGACCTCCATAATCAAGCGCCGTGCCGCCTCGGCGGCGCGTGCCGTCTCGGCCAGTGTGCTGCCAGGTGGCAATTCAATCGTCACCTGCGTTTGATTCCGGTCGGCGGGCGGCACAAAGCCGGTGGGCAACAAGGGCACCAGGGAGATCGATCCGACAAAAAACAGACCTGCCCCAATCGCCGTCACCAGCCGGTGACGCAGGCACCAGCGCATCACGCCGATGTAGCTGCGCATCACCCAACCGTCCGGCGCTTCCGTCAGGCCATCGGTGCGCGGCGCGTGCGGCTTCAGGATGTAGGCCGCCATCATCGGTGTGAGCAGGCGCGCCACCAGCAGCGAGGCCAGAATCGCCAGCACCGCAGTCCAGCCGAACTGCTTGAAAAACAAGCCCGGAACACCGCCCATGAATGCGGTGGGCAAAAACACCGCAACCAGCGCGAAAGTGGTGGCGATCACAGCCATACCGATCTCTTCGGCGGCTTCCATGGCCGCCTGGTAGGGTGACTTGCCCATGTGCAGGTGGCGCTCGATATTTTCAATTTCGACAATCGCGTCGTCCACCAGCACGCCCACCACCAAGGCCAGTGACAGCAGCGTCACGGTATTGAGCGTGTAGCCGAAATACTGCAGGCCCAAAAAGGTCGGAATCACCGACAAGGGCAAAGCCGCGCAGGCCACCAGCGTAGCGCGCCAATTGCGCAGAAAAACCATGACTACCAGCACCGCAAGGCCCGCGCCTTCGTAGAGCAATTCCATGGAGCCTTCGAAGTTTTCCTGCACCGGGCGCGCGTTGTCGATGACTTGGGTGAGCCGCACCTGCGGATGTACCGCCTGCATGTCCGCCACCGCCGCACGCACACCGTTGGCAACATCCAACTCCCCTGCCCCTTTGGTGCGGAACACCTCAAAGCCGACCACGGTCTTGCCGTTCATGGTGGCCAGCGAACGCGGCTCGCTCACGGTATCCGAGACACTGGCGACCTCACCCAGACGCACGCTGCGTCCGTCGGCCAGCGGCACATCCAGCGCAGCCAGATCAGCGGCGGTCTGCACCGTGGCAATCGTGCGCACCGATTGCTCGGCGCCACCCACGTCGCCCCGTCCGCCGGGCGCGTCCTGCTGCACCGATTTGAGCCGGCGCGACACATCCAGCGCGGAGACCCGCAACGCCGCCATCTGGTCCGGGTGCAACTCGACCCGCACCTCGCGGCTGACGCCGCCCACCCGCTTGACCGCGCCCACACCGCGCACCGCCCGCAAGCGCTTGGATACCGTGTTGTCCACAAACCAGCTCACGGCCTCGGCGTCCCAGGAAGCGCCAGCTGCGGCCTGGGCGGTATAGGTAAGCACCACGCGCCCGGCGGTGGACGCCTTGGAGACGGTGGGGTCGCGCATCTCGCCGGGCAAGTCGGCGCGCACGCCAGCCACTGCGTCGCGCACATCGTTCACTGCCTCGGGAATCGACTTTTCGAGCGCGAACTCGACGGTGGTGGTAACCGAGCCGTCAAGTACCGTGGTGTAGACGTTCTTGACCCCTGCAAGGGTGGCGACCGCATCCTCAATCTTGCGCGCCACCTCGGTTTCGAGCTGCGCCGGGGCCGCGCCCGACAGGCTGGCGCTGACGGTCACCATGGGCAGTTCAATGTCCGGGAAGTCCTGCACCACATTGCCCCGGAAGGCCAGCAAGCCGGCCAGGCTGAGCAGGGCGAACAGCATGATTGCCGGAATCGGGTGCTTGATCGAGAGCGAAGAAAAGTTCACGCGTGCGCCCTCATTGGGCCGATGGCGCGGACGGTGCAGCACCAGCCTGCACCACCTTGACCAGGTCGCCGTCGTTCAAAAATCCGGCACCGGTGGCGACCACCTGCGCGCCCGGCTCCAAGCCACCCAGGACCTCAACCACGCCGCCGGCGTCGGCACTGCTGCGCCGCCCCACGCTGATCTTGCGCTGCGCCACGCGCCCGTCACTACCCAATACAAAGCAGTAGCTGAAGCCGTCGCGCACGACCACCGCCTGCTGCGGCACGGTCAGCGCGCTGGAATTGCCAAATACAAAATCACCCTTGGCAAACATGCCGGGCCGGAAGGCCGCGCCCAGGGCCAGCTTCTCCCCGGCCTGCATGCCCAGCAAATCGACGTACACCAGACCAGCGCGGGTTTGCGCATCCACCGTGGGGCCCACCATGCGCACCCGGCCGCGCGCCACTGCCCCGCCTGGGGCCAACACCTGCACCTCGGTACCGGGCTGCACCCGGGCCAACTCCGAGGACGTGACTTCGGCGCGCCATTCCAGCCGACCTTGGCGGATGAAGCGGAACAGATCGCCCGAACCGGCCACCGTTCCCACCGCCACATTGCGTTGCACGATGATGCCGCTGTCGGGCGCCAGCACCTGGGTGTTCTTCAGGCGCACCAACTGGGCGTCCAGTGCGGCGCGGGCCGAATCCAGCCGGGCGCGGGCCGATTGCTCGGCACTGAGCATCTGCTGAATTTGCTGGTTGCTCAAAGCGCCGCTGTTTTGCAGGCTACGCGCACGTTCGCCGTTGGCCAAGGCTTCGGCCGCGTTGGCCTGCGCCTCGGCGACGCCCGCGCGCGCCACCGCCACATCAGCGGCTACGCCCTCGGCGGCAAACGTGGCCAGAACCTGTCCGCGCTGCACCGATTGCCCGACATCGACGCGCACATCGTTCACGCGCAAACCCTGCACTTCGGCACCCACGCCCGCCTCCTGCCAGGCATAGACCCCGCCGTTGGCGGAAAAATTCAGCGCCAGCGCTGCGGGCTGCACCAAGACCGTGGTGACCGTCAAAGCCGCCTTACCGGCGGCCGCAGGCCTGCCACCCGCCGATGCGGGTGCCGCAGCCGTGACGGAGGCAGGACTGTCTGCGGGCATGGGAGCGGGTTGGTTTGGCGCGGCCGGGCGCAGGGCGTACCAGCCCGCGCCTCCCAGTGCGATCAGTACCACTGCCACCAAGGCGAGCAACTTCGGGGACGTGCGGCGTTCAAAAGGCATGGCGGGGGCTTTCATTCAAAAACATCAGTTCACGGCAGCGGCCTGGGCCACCAGCGGCTCGGGGCGCTGCCAGCCACCTCCGGCAGCCCGGTACAAAGCCACCCAAGCGCGCTTGCGTTCAAGCTGCAATCCCATCACAGCGGACTGGGCTGCCAGCATGGCGCGCTGGGCATCTTCGACTTCCAAGGCGCTGGCCATGCCGCTGCGTTCGCGGTTCTGGGCGGCAGCGTGGTTCTGCGCCCGCGCGTCCCATACCGCGTGGGTGTCGCTTTCCCGCTGCAAGGCGGCGTCCAGCGTGACCAGCGCTTCTTCGACCTCACGCACCGCCTGGCGTACCCGCGCCCGGTACACGGCCACCGCGGATACATAGTCGGCCTGTGCGGCGTCTACCAAGGCCGCGCGCTGCCCGGCATCAAAAACCGGCAGGGTCAGGGCCAAGGGCCCGAAGGACCAGGTCGTCAAATCGGTGTCGGTGCCGCCCGTGCCGTAGCGCAGCGCACCAATAGAACCACCCAAACTCAGGCCGGGCCAGCGCCGGGCCTGGGCGCGACCGATTTGGGCGCTGGCCAGCGCGACCTCCCGCTCCGCCGCAAATACATCGGGCCGCTGCACCAGCGCCTGCGCCGGAATCTGGGTCACCGCAAAACCGCTCAGGTCGTCGGGCAGGGATTGCTGCTGCATCACGCTGCGCACCAGCGCCTCGTCCTCGCCGGTGAGTGCGACCAGGGCTTTGGTGTACATCTCACATTGGGTGTTCTGCTGGATCAGGCGCAACTGGCTTTGCGAGGCTTCGGCCCGGACCTGCGCGAAGGCGGCGGGTGCCAACATGCCCGCTTCCAGGCTGCGGGCGCTGATCTGCTGGCTGCGTTGGTAAGACGCCAGCTCCTGCTCGGCCAGCGTACGCGCCTTCCAGCAATGCGCCAGGCTGTAATAGGTGCTCGCCACCTCCGCCGCCACGGAAACCCGCGCGTCATGCCATTGCGCCCGGCTGCCCTGGGTTTGACCCTCCAGCGCCTGGCGCGCAATGCGGGCCGCGCCGAAGACGTCGATTTCCCAACTGGCCTGCAAGGTGGCGGCAGCACTGGTCGCAGCGGGCGTTGAGGGCAAAGTCACCGCGCGTCCCACGGAAACGCCGGCGTTCACGGCCGGCAACAAAGCCGCTTGCGCAGCGGTCTCATTGGAGCGTGCGGTCTCTACCCGGCTCAAAGCCGCAGCCACCGTGGGGCTGAGCGCCTGTGCATCCTCGATCAGCGCCAGCAGAACCGGGTCGTTCTGCGCCTTCCACCATTCCCGCAAGTCACCCAGGCTGCCCGCGTGGGGCAATGGGGCGCTCCACTGCGGCGGCGTGGGTGCCGGTACCGCGGTCGGCGGCATGGTCAGGCTGCATGCGCCCAGCAACACGGCGCACACAAGAGGGGCGCAAACGCTACGAAAAACAAAAACCATAGTCCATTTGTCCGGTCAATACATAGGAGCTTAGGCCCGGCCCGATGCCGGGCGCAGCCGCGCTTCAGTGCCCGCCATGGGCCAGCCCGCTGACTGCCGCAACCAGACCGACGCCTGCCAGCAGCCAGGCGATCTGGGCGGCAGTCTGGGCGGCACTCAGGCGCTTTTGCAGTTGCGGAATCAAGTCAGCCAGCGCCACATACATAAAGCTGGCCGAAGCCAGCGCAAGAAAGTAAGGCAAAGCACCTTCCAAGGGTGCCACCAGCCAGTAACCCACCACGCCACCCAGGGTGGTCACCGCCCCGGCCATGGACACCTTGACCAGCGCCATGCGCTTGTTGGACGCACCAGCGCGCAGAACCATGAGGTCGCCCATGTGGTGCGGCACTTCATGGGCCAGCACCGCCAGCGCGGCGACCATGCCCAGGCGCAAATCGGCGATAAAAGCCGACGCAATCAGCACACCATCGCCAAAGCAGTGCACGCTGTCGCCGGCCAGCACGGCCCAGCTGCCGCCCACGGGACCGCCCGCTTGCGCGCCGTCGTGGTCGTGGTCGTGGTGGTTATGGTCATCTTGTTGCGCGTGGCGGTGATGACCATGGGCGGCATCGCCGTGCTCGTGCCCGTGGTGCCACAACTCGGCCTTGTCCAGCAAAAAGAAAAACACCAGGCCCACCAACAGAACGACAAACAAATCATGGGCATCGGCACCGCTCTCAAAGGCCTCCGGCAATAAATGCATAAAGGCGGTGGCCAGGAGCGCGCCGGCGGCCAGGCTGAGCATGTGCTGGGTGTAGCGGGCCAGCAAGCCGAAGCTCAGGGCGGCGGCCAGCCAGACGCTGCCAATCCCGGCGCACAAAGTGCCCAACACAATAGCCAAAAGGGTCATGCCAATGGCCTCAGGCAACCCCGTGCTGGCGGAACCAGGCCAGCATGCGGGCCCAGGCGTCCTGCGCCGCTTCTTTGCGGTAGCTGGGGCGGTAGTCGGCATGGAAGGCGTGGGGGGTGTCGGGGTAGACCTGGATCACGCTTTCCTGCGCCGCTTCGGAGCCCGATTGCAGGGCGTCGCGCATCAGTTGCACGTGCTCGGCGGGGATGCCGGTGTCGGCACCGCCGTACAAACCCAGCGTGGGCGCGTGCAAATCGCGCATCAAATCCACCGGCTGCATGGGCGTGAGCGGCCCGCGCTTGGCGTTGACCTGGCCGTACCAGGCGGCGGCAGCCCGCAAACGGGTCTGACGCGCGGTATACAACCAGACTATGCGCCCGCCCCAGCAAAAACCGGTAATCGCCACCCGTTTGACGTCGCCGCCGTTTTGCAGCGCCCAATCGAAGGTGGCATCCAGATCCGACATCACCTGCGCATCGGGAACTTTGGAGACCACCTCGGCGATGATTTGGCTGACCTCCTTGATCGCTCCGGGATCGCCCTGGCGCTGCATCAGGTCAGGCGCGATGGCCAGATAACCTTGGTGGGCCAGACGGCGGGTGACATCGCAAATATGTTCATGCACACCGAAGATCTCGGGCACGACCAGCACCACCGGCAGCTTGCTACCGCCCTGGGGCGCGGCGCGGTAGGCGCGCATCGCAAATCCACCCACATCGATGATGACCCATCCGGCCTGCAAACCCTCGGAGGAGGTTTGGATCAGCGATTGCGCCTGCACCGGCAGCACCGCCGCTGCAAAACCCAGTCCCGCACCGACCGTGGCGGCCAGCTTGATGGCCTCACGCCGGGTGGGTTCCGCAATGGGCTGGGAGGGGGTCGGGCCAGGCAGGGGGTGGTTCATATCAGACTCCGTGGGGAAATAAACAATGGCTTCGCGTCATCGCAACACGCATGGTTGCAAAAGGCATTAGACCAAAGAAGTATGGAGAAAATACCAGCAAGGGCATCCTGCGTCAGTGCGCCAGGTCCCAGTTGAGGCCCACACCGATCTCGGCCAGCAGTGGGACCTTCAAGCTGGCAACCCCGGCCATCAGGCGCGGAATCTCCAGCTTCAACCAATCCACCTCGGCCTGCGGCACTTCGAACACCAGCTCGTCATGCACTTGCATGATCATCTTGGTGGCGCGCTGCTCGGCATCGAGCACCTGTTGCACCTTCACCATGCTCAGCTTGATCAGATCGGCCGCCGTCCCCTGCATGGGCGCATTGATGGCGGCGCGCTCGGCACCGGCGCGGCGCTGGCCGTTGGAGGACTGGATTTCAGGCAGGTACAGACGGCGGCCGAACACCGTCTCCACATAACCCTGGGCCTTGGCCTGGGCGCGGGTGTCGTCCATATAGCGCTTCACCCCCGCAAAGCGGGCGAAATAGCGCTCGATGTAGTTTTTGGCGGCGGTGTTGTCTATGCCCAGGTTGCGCGCCAGACCAAAGGCGCTCATGCCGTAAATCAAACCGAAGTTGATCACCTTGGCGTAGCGCCGCTGCTCGCTGCTGACCTGGTCCACCGCCAGACCGAAGACCTCAGCGGCGGTGGCGCGGTGCACGTCGAGCCCCTCGTGAAATGCGCGCAGCAAGGCTTCATCCCCGCTCAGGTGGGCCATGATGCGCAGCTCAATCTGGCTGTAATCGGCGCTGGCAATCAGGCTGCCGGGCGGGGCCACAAAGGCCTCTCGCACGCGCCGGCCCTCGGGCGTGCGGATAGGAATGTTCTGCAGATTGGGGTCGTTGCTGGACAGACGCCCGGTCACCGCCACCGCTTGCGCATAGTGCGTATGCACGCGGCCCGTGCGCGGGTGCGCCAGCTGCGCCAGCTTGTCGGTGTAAGTGCCTTTGAGCTTGGCCAGTCCCCGGTGTTCCAGAATTTTGGCTGGCAGGGGGAAGTCTTCGGCCAGCTTTTCCAGCACCTCCTCGTCGGTGCTCGGTGCGCCCGTTGCGGTTTTTTTCACGACCGGCAAGCCGAGTTTGGTGAAAAAAATCTCGCCGATTTGCTTGGGGCTGCTCAGGTTGAAGGGCTGGCCGGCCAGGGCGTGCGCTTCGGTTTCCAGCTCCAGAATGCGCGCGCCCAGGCTGTGGCTTTGCGCGGCCAGCGTGGGCGCGTCGATCAGCACGCCGTTGCGTTCAATGCGGTAGAGCGCCTCGCTGCTGGCGATTTCCAGCGCGTACACAAACCGCAGGCGGGCATCGGCCTCTAGCAGGGGCCACAAACGCTGGTGCACGGCCAGGGTCATGTCGGCGTCTTCGCAGGCGTACTGCGCGGCGCGCGGAATATCGACCTGGTCAAAGCCTATCTGCGCCGCACCCTTGCCGCACAGGTCCTCAAAACTCAGGCCTTTACGCCCCAGGTGCCGCAAGGCCAGGCTTTCCAGGCTGTGCGCTTGATGGACCTCCAGCACATAGCTTTGCAGCATGGTGTCGTGCGCATAGCCCTGCACTTCAATGCCGTGGTTGGCAAACACATGGCGGTCGTATTTGACGTGCTGGCCCAGCTTGGCGCGCAGCGGATCTTCCAGCCAGGGCTTGAGCCGCGCCAGTACCTGCTCCAGTGGCAGTTGCTCGGGTGCGCCGGCAAAACTGTGGGCCAGCGGGATATACGCCGCCGCCCCCGCCTTCACACACAGGCTGATGCCCACAATCTGCGCCTGCATCTCGTGCAGCGAGGTGGTCTCGGTGTCCACCGCCACCAGCGCCGCCGCGTCCACCTTGGCCATCCAGGCCTCCAAAGTCACCCAGTCCAGCACCGTCTCGTAAGAATAATCGGGGTCAGATTCCAATTGTTGGGCCACGAGAGGTGGCGCGTCGCCAAACAGGCTGGACTGCGCCGCAGCGGAAGCCGCGCCTTTGGCCGCCGGCGCGTCGGCACTTTCCAAGGACTTGGCCAGGCCTTTGAATCCGTAGCGGGTGTAGAAAGCCAGCAGACCGGCCTGGTCCGGGTCCAAGCGGGCCAGGTCATGGAGCGCGGGGAGCTGCGGCAAATAGGCGGACAGATCGCAATCGGTCTTGATGGTCAGCAGGCTGCGCGCAGTGGGCAGCCAATCCAGCGCAGCGCGCAAGTTATCGCCGACCACGCCTTTGATCTGCGCCGCGTTGTCCAGCACGGCTTGCAGGCTGCCGTACTCCAGCAGCCATTTCACCGCCGTTTTCGGGCCGACTTTGGTGACGCCAGGCACGTTGTCCACGGTGTCGCCCACCAGGTTCTGGTAGTCCAGCATCAGGCGGGGCGGGATCCCGAACTCCTCCTCTACCCCTGCCAGGTCGCGGCGCTTGCCGTTCATGGTGTCGATGATGACGATGCGCTCGGTGACCAGCTGCGCCAAATCCTTGTCGCCGCTGCTGACCACCACGTTCCAACCCTGGGCCGCCGCTTGGTGGGCCAGCGTGCCGATCACGTCGTCGGCCTCGACGCCGGGCACGTCCAGCACCCGCATGCCCAGCAAGCGGGCCAGTTCGTGGATGGGCGCAATCTGGGTGCGCAAATCGTCCGGCATGGGCGAGCGGTTGGCCTTGTACTGCGGGTACATCGCATCGCGGAAGGTCGGCCCCTTGGCGTCAAACACACAGGCCACATAGGCGGCGGGCACCTCTTTTTTCAAGGCCTGCATCATGTTGACAAAGCCACGGATCGCGCCAGTGGGTGGGCTGGACGGGTCCAATGGGTCGGCACGCAGGTCCGGCATGGCGTGAAAAGCCCGGTACAAATAGCTGGACCCGTCGATGAGCAGCAAGGTGGCTGCAGCGGGAGCAGGCGCTTTTTCGGACAAGGGAACGGGGGCAGCGTCAGTCATGCGGCGATTGTGCCTGCGCCCTGCCACCTACAATTCTCGCCTTCCATCTGACCTGGCGATACAGCGCCCTATCCAGCACACCCCATGGCGGTTTACACAGAAGTTTCCTTTGCACAGGCGGCGGGGCTGATGGAGCACCTGCAGCTCGGGCACTTGCGCACGCTGGAGGGCTGCTCGGGCGGTATCGAAAACACCAATTACTTTGCCACCACCGACCGGGGCGACTTTGTGCTCACGCTGTTTGAGCGCCTCACTTTCGCGCAACTGCCGTTTTACCTGCGGCTGATGAAGCACCTGGCCCAGTCCGGCGTCAGCGTGCCGGAACCGGCAGCAGACGCTTTAGGGAACCTGGTGCATCCCCTGCAAGGAAAACCCGCCGCAGTGGTCAATCGCTTGCGCGGCGCCTGCGAGCTGCAACCGGGTCCGGCGCATTGCGCGCAAGTGGGCGCGGCCATGGCGCATATGCACCTGGCCGGGCAATCATTCGGCATGGCGCAAGCGCATTTGCGCGGTCTGGCCTGGTGGAACGAAACCGTGCCCCTGGTCCTGCCGCATACCAGCACGGCGCAAGCGGCCTTGCTGCAGTCCGAACTGGCCCACCACAACGCGCTGGCCGGCACCCCGGAATGGGCCGCTTTGCCACGAGGCACCATCCACGCCGACCTGTTCCGTGACAACGTGATGTTCGAAACCATGCCGGATGGCACGCCCCGTCTGGGCGGATTTTTTGATTTTTACTTTGCCGGGGTCGACACCTTGTTGTTTGACCTTGCCGTGGCCCTGAACGACTGGTGTGTGCAACTGCCGCAAGCCAGCACCGACGCCCAGCGCAGCCACGCATTCTTGGCGGCCTACCTGACGGTTCGCCCGCTCACGCCGCAAGAGCGGCGCTTGCTGCCCGATGCGCTGCGCGCTGCAGCCCTGCGTTTTTGGATTTCCCGCTTGTGGGACTGGCACCTGCCGCGCCAGGCTTCTGTGCTCCAGCCCCACGACCCCGGCCGCTTTGAAGCGGCTTTGCGCCAGCGCATCGCGCACCCGCTCACCATGGAACAGCTCGCGCTGTAGCAATCCGTTTATGAAACTCGTGATCGTTCCGGCCCGTGATGGGGCAAGCTGGGTCAAGCTGGGGCTGCGGACCTTTTTCCGCCAACCGTTGGCCTTTACCGGCTTGTTTTTGATTTTTGTGGCCTTTGTGTCCCTCTTGAGCGCAATCCCCTGGATCGGCAATGTGCTGGGGCTGGCGCTGATGCCACCCGTTACCCTGGGATTTTTTGTGGCCAGCCGCCAGGCATCGCAGGGCCGCTTCCCCATGCCGTCGGTGCTATGGAGCGCGTTCCGGTCGGGTCCGCAACACGCGCGCAACATGGCCGTGCTCGGAGCCCTGTACGCCGGCACGATGCTGGTGGTGCTGGCGCTGTCGGCGACCATGGACGGTGGTGAATTTGCCCGCATTTACCTGCTGGGCGGGACCATGGACCTGATGACACTGCAAAGCCCGGAGTTCCAGAAAGCCGCCATGCTGGCCTTGGCGCTGTACATGCCGGTCTCCATGATGTTCTGGCACGCGCCCGCGCTGGTGCAGTGGCATGGCATCAGCCCGGTCAAAAGCCTGTTTTTCAGCTTGGTGGGCTGCTGGGGCAACCGCTGGGCTTTCACGGTCTACACCTGCGTTTGGTTCAGCGTGTTCATGTCGGTGGCCACGCTGGTGGCGCTGGCGGGTTTGCTGTTTGGCAGCGAAGAGGCCGTGGGCTTTGCCCTGTTTCCGGTGCTGCTGGTCACTGCAGCGGCTTTTTTTGCGTCGATGCTGTTCAGTTTCGAAGCCTGTTTCGACGCCACCGAGGTGCTGTTGGCCT
>CANCTD010000046.1 GCA_947380945.1 Comamonadaceae bacterium | reverse complement strand
TTGTCCAAAGACGAAGGCGGCCGCCACACGCCCTTCTTCAACAACTAC
Organism: Comamonadaceae bacterium; assembly: GCA_947380945.1. Lineage (GTDB taxonomy): Bacteria > Pseudomonadota > Gammaproteobacteria > Burkholderiales > Burkholderiaceae_C > Allorhodoferax. Next base: position 11,577 of record CANCTD010000046.1, on the reverse strand, counting down.
CGCCCCCAGTTCTACTTCCGTACGACGGACGTGACCGGTGCGATCGAGTTGCCAGAAGGCAAAGAGATGGTGATGCCGGGTGACAACGTGTCGATCACGGTCAAGCTGATCAACCCCATTGCGATGGAAGAGGGCTTGCGCTTCGCCATCCGCGAAGGCGGCCGCACCGTGGGTGCGGGCGTGGTTGCGAAAATTATTGCGTAGTCACGAATGCGGTGACCGCAGGCCAGGCGCCTGCGGTCATGCGTTCACCTGAAACATCAAGGAACACACATGGCTACCAAACAAAAAATCCGTATCCGTCTTAAGGCGTTCGATTACAAATTGATCGACCAATCCGCAGCTGAAATTGTGGACACCGCAAAGCGCACGGGCGCTATCGTCAAGGGCCCCGTGCCTTTGCCGACCCGCATGAAGCGTTTTGACATCTTGCGCTCGCCGCACGTGAACAAGGCCAGCCGGGACCAGTTCGAAATCCGCACGCACCAGCGCCTGATGGACATCGTGGATCCCACCGACAAGACGGTTGACGCGCTGATGAAGCTTGACTTGCCTGCGGGCGTGGACGTCGAGATCAAGCTGCAATAAAAATTGTGCGAATAAACCGGCGATCGCGTGACGCGAACGCCGGTTTAGCGCATATACTCGCTGGCTCTGCCCAAAATGGGTTGAGCTTTACCAACAGTCTTTCGCACAAAGACGCCGCGGCCAATTGAAGTCGCGTCGGCGAAAGTAACGGAGAAAACAATGAGTCTTAGCAATCATTTAGGGTTGCTGGGTCGCAAGGTTGGCATGATGCGGCTATTCACGGAAGACGGGGACGCAGTTCCCGTGACCGTGGTAGATGTGTCCAACAACCGCGTGACGCAGGTTAAATCCCAGGTCCATGACGGCTATGTCGCCTTGCAGGTGACATTCGGTGCGCGCCGTGCGTCCCGTGTGACCAAGCCAATGGCAGGTCATCTGGCCAAAGCCGGTGTCGAAGCCGGTGAAATCATCCAAGAATTCCGCGTCAGCGCCGATGTGGCTGCCCAGTTCCAGCCAGGTTCTGTTGTGTCTGCTTCGGGCTTGTTTGCTGCCGGCCAAAAGGTCGATGTGCAAGGTACCAGCATTGGTAAGGGCTTCGCGGGCACGATCAAGCGCCACAACATGTCCTCGCAACGCGCCTCGCACGGTAACAGCCGTTCGCACAATGTTCCCGGCTCTATCGGTATGGCGCAAGACCCGGGCCGCGTGTTCCCTGGCAAGCGCATGACCGGCCACCTCGGCGACGTGACGGTGACCACCCAGAATCTGGATGTGGTGCGCGTCGACGAAGCCCGTCAATTGTTGATGATCAAAGGTGCGATTCCCGGTTCCGCGGGCGGTTTTGTCACCGTGCGTCCGGCCGTCAAAGCCAAATCGGCAGACAAGGGAGCGAATTGATGCAACTCGAACTCTTGAATGACCAAGGCCAGGCAACGGCCAAGTTTGATGCGCCCGAAACCGTTTTCGGTCGTGAATACAACGAAGATCTGGTGCACCAGGTTGTGGTGGCTTATCAAGCCAACGCACGCCAAGGTACCCGCGCTCAGAAAGACCGCCAACAGGTCAAGCACTCGACCAAAAAGCCTTTTAAACAAAAAGGTACCGGTCGCGCACGTGCTGGTATGACCTCTTCGCCCATCTGGCGCGGAGGCGGCCGCATATTCCCGAATATGCCGGACGAGAACTTCAGCCACAAGATCAACAAGAAGATGTACCGCGCCGGTATGGCTTCCATCCTGTCGCAGCTGGCCCGCGAAGGCCGTCTGGCAGTGGTGGACTCCCTGCGCGTGGACTCGCCCAAGACCAAGCCCCTGGCGGCCCGCTTCAAGGCGATGAACCTGGAGTCGGTGCTGGTGATTGCCGATGAAGTCGACGAGAACTTGTATCTGGCCTCGCGCAACTTGGTCAACATTCTGGTGGTCGAGCCCCGCTATGCCGATCCGTTGTCTTTGGTGCATTACCGCAAGGTCCTGGTGACCAAGGCGGCTATGGACACACTCAAGGAGATGTTCGCATGAGCCACGGACCCAAACCGGCACATTTTGACGAAGGCCGTTTGATGCAGGTGCTGGTTGCACCCATCGTCTCGGAAAAGGCCACCATGGTCGCGGAAAAAGGCAATGTCTTCACCGTGAAGGTCTTGCAAGACGCGACCAAATACGAAATCAAGGCGGCTGTCGAGCTGATGTTCAAAGTGAGCGTCAAAGGCGTGTCCGTCATGAACACCAAGGGCAAGTCCAAGCGCTTCGGGCGCTCCATGGGCCGCCGCGACAATGTCCGTAAAGCCTACGTGACCCTGGTCGCTGGCCAAGAGATCAACCTCGGCGGGGAGACAGCGTAATCATGGCCGTCATCAAGATGAAACCCACCTCGCCCGGTCGGCGCGGTGTTGTCAAAATTTCCCGTGACCACCTGTACAAAGGTGCTCCCCACGCACCTTTGCTGGAGCCGCAGTTCCAGCACGCAGGTCGTAACAACAACGGTCATATCACGACCCGCCACAAAGGCGGTGGTCACAAGCACCACTACCGCGTGGTTGACTTCCGTCGCATCAAAGACGGTATTCCGGCCAAAGTCGAACGTATTGAGTACGACCCCAACCGCTCCGCACACATTGCCCTGATTTGCTACGCCGACGGCGAGCGCGCATACATCATTGCCCCGCGCGGGCTGGATGTGGGTGCCAGCATAGTCAGTGGTTCTGAGGCGCCGATCCGCGTGGGTAACACGCTGCCTATCCGCAACATTCCTGTGGGCTCCATCATCCATTGCATCGAGTTGCAAGTGGGTCGTGGCGCGCAGGTGGTCCGCTCCGCCGGTGCGTCTGCAACCTTGCTGGCGCGTGAAGGTACTTATGCGCAGGTGCGCATGCGCTCCGGTGAGGTTCGCAAGATCCACATCGACTGCCGCGCCACCATCGGCCAGGTCGCCAATGAAGAGCACAGCCTGCGCCAACTGGGCAAGGCCGGTGTCAAGCGTTGGATGGGTATCCGCCCGACCGTTCGCGGCACCGTCATGAACCCGATCGACCATCCGCACGGCGGTGGCGAGGGCAAGACCGGCGAAGGCCGCCATCCTGTCGATCCATGGGGTAATCTGACCAAGGGCTACCGGACCCGTAACAACAAGCGCACGCAGGTCATGATCGTGTCGCGTCGCAAGAAGTAAAGGGACTGGATAAATGACTCGTTCTCTCAAAAAAGGTCCCTTCGTGGACCACCACCTGATCGCAAAGACCGAAAAGGCAGTGGCGACCAAGGACAAAAAGCCGATCAAAACCTGGTCACGCCGCTCCATGATCCTGCCCGATTTCATCGGGTTGACGATTGCGGTGCACAACGGCAAGCAGCATGTGCCGGTGTACATCACCGACCAGATGGTGGGCCACAAATTGGGTGAGTTCGCGCTGACGCGGACCTTCAAAGGCCACCCTGCGGACAAAAAAGTCCAGAAGAAATGAGGATGTGACCATGGAAACTCGTGCAACTCTTCGTGGCGTGCGCCTCTCGGTCGACAAGGGCCGTTTGGTAGCCGATCTCATACGCGGCAAAAAGGTCGATCAGGCGCTCAACATTCTGCAATTCACGCAGAAAAAGGCGGCCGGCATCATCAAGAAAGTTCTGGAGTCGGCAATTGCGAACGCCGAACACAATGACGGCGCTGACATCGATGAACTGAAGGTCAAGACCATTTATGTCGAGCAAGGTGCTTCGCTGCGCCGCTTTACCGCCCGCGCCAAAGGCCGTGGTAACCAAATTCGCAAACCTACCTGCCACGTGTACGTGACAGTCGGCAACTGATAGAGGCTAGCAAACTATGGGTCAAAAAATCCACCCCACAGGCTTTCGTCTGTCGATCAGCCGCAACTGGTCTTCGCGCTGGTATGCAAGCAACCGCGATTTCGCCGGCATGTTGGCCGAAGACATCAAGGTGCGCGAGTACCTGAAAGAAAAACTCAAGAGTGCGTCGGTTTCGCGCATCCTGATCGAGCGCCCCGCCAAGAACGCCCGCGTCACGATTTACTCGGCCCGCCCCGGCGTGGTCATCGGTAAAAAGGGCGAGGACATCGAAAACCTCAAGCGCGACCTGAGCAAGCAGCTCGGTGTGCCGGTGGCCGTCAACATCGAAGAAGTGCGCAAGCCCGAAATCGACGCCAAATTGATCGCCGACAGCATCACCCAGCAGCTGGAAAAGCGGATCATGTTCCGCCGCGCCATGAAGCGTGCCATGCAAAACGCCATGCGTCTGGGTGCCCTGGGCATCAAGATCATGTCGGCCGGCCGTTTGAACGGTATCGAGATTGCCCGCACCGAGTGGTACCGCGAAGGCCGTGTGCCACTGCACACGCTGCGCGCGGACATCGACTACGGCACGTCGGAGGCTAAAACCACCTACGGCATCATTGGTGTGAAAGTGTGGGTCTACAAGGGTGACACCCTGGGTCGCAATGATCTGCCCGCTGCCACCGATGTCAAGGGTGACGACGAGCGCCGCGCCCGTGCACCCCGCCGCGACGGCCGTCCTGCGGGTGACCGTCCTCCCGCAGCCCGCACGGCGCGCCGTGTGGAAGGTGCCGCCGGAGCCCCGAGCGATGGCAGCGACAAGGCTGTGGCCGGTGTCGATACCGATAAACCCGTGGTGAAGCGCGTCCGTAAAGTCGCCGCACCTGCTGACGCTGCAACCGCGTCAGCCAAAGGAGAATAAGCATGCTACAACCCGCTCGCCGCAAATACCGCAAAGAGCAAAAAGGCCGCAACACCGGTATTGCCACACGTGGCAGTTCGGTCGCCTTTGGAGACTTCGGTCTCAAGTGCACGGACCGCGGTCGCCTGACTGCGCGCCAAATTGAATCCGCCCGCCGCGCGATTTCGCGCCACGTCAAACGTGGTGGCCGTATCTGGATTCGTGTGTTTCCTGACAAGCCGATCTCCCAAAAGCCTGCTGAAGTGCGTATGGGTAACGGCAAAGGAAACCCCGAGTACTACGTGGCTGAAATCCAGCCCGGAAAAATCGTGTTTGAGATCGTCGGCGTCCCGGAAGAGCTGGCGCGTGAGGCATTCCGTTTGGCCGCTGCCAAACTGCCTTTGCGCACTACCTTCGTGGCCCGCATGATCGGCCAGTAACCGCCAGGAGACTCTTATGAACGCTGCTGAACTCCGCCAAAAAGACGTCCCTGCGCTGCAGGAAGAAATCAAGGCTTTGCAACGCGCCCATTTCGGGCTGCGCATGCAAAAAGCCACCCAACAAATCACCAACACCACTTCGCTGCGCCTGGCGCGGCGTGCGGTTGCCCGCGCCAAGACCATTCTTGTGCAAAAGCAGCATGGTGCAAACCCCTCGAAATAAGGAGCGACCGTGACGGAAGCCAAGAAATCACTCAAGCGCACCTTGATCGGCAAGGTGGTCAGCGACAAGCGCTCCAAGACAGTCACCGTACTGATTGAGCGGCGCGTCAAGCACGAGCTCTACGGCAAGATTGTCGGCAAATCGAGCAAGTACCACGCCCACGATGAAGCGGGCCAGTACAAAGCGGGTGACGTGATCGAGATCACCGAAAGCCGCCCGATTTCCAAGACCAAAAACTGGGTTGCAACCCGTTTGGTTGAGAAGGCCAGCGCCGTGTAAGTGTATTGCGTGCGCTTTGCGCCTGTTTTGAAAAAGCGGCTCACCATGTGGGCCGTTTTCCGTTTATCCAGTCCATTCACAACGTCTTACAGGAGCCAGCATGATTCAAGTCGGTGACACCATTCCCCATTCCACCTTGTACGAATACTCGGAAGTTGAAGGCGAGGGTTGCAGCATTGGCCCCAATGCCGTTGATGTTGCTAAAGCCGCTGCCGGCAAGACCATCGCTATTTTTGCGCTGCCCGGCGCATTCACACCGACTTGCTCGGCCAAACATGTCCCCGGCTATGTGGAACATGCCAGCGCTTTTGCTGCCGCTGGTGTCGATGAAATCTGGTGCCTGAGCGTGAACGACGCCTTTGTCATGGGTGCCTGGGCGCGTGACCAAAAAACCGGCGGTAAGGTTCGTATGCTGGCCGATGGCAGCGCTGATTTCGCCCAGGCTACCGGCCTGACGCTGGATTTGACGGCGCGTGGATTGGGTTTGCGCAGCAACCGCTATTCCATGCTGGTCAAAGACGGCAAGGTCACCAGCTTGAATGTGGAAGGCCCCGGCAAGTTCGAGGTCAGCGATGCCGCGACCCTGTTGGCGCAAGCGCGGGCCTGATTCGACCGCGTGCCCCTGCGCTGCTACAAGGTGGCCATCAGGTAATGGGCACCCGCGATGGGGTTGAAGTAATACGGGGGAATTTCCTTGAAGCCCAGGCCCTGGTACAGGGCCCGGGCTGCTTCCATATCGCTCAGGGTGTCCAGCAGCACGTGCTTGTAGCCATGCAAGCGCGCTCTATCCAGGGCGCGTTCGGTCAGCATCAAACCCAGATTTTGTTGTCGCCTGGCCGGCCGCACATACAGGCGGCGCAGTTCGCAGGCGTTGGCGTAATCGGTGCCATCCAAAGGTGCGAGCGCACAGCAGCCCGCCCAATCGTCCGCTACCCGCGCCATCCAGAAGCCTCCCCGCGCCGCGGCATATTCGCCCGGTAGCGATGCCACCTCTTCCCGTATGTTCAAAAAACCGGCCTCTATCGACAAGCTATCCAGGTATTCCTGCAGCAGGGCGCGGGCCTGATTCCATTCAGCCTCACTGTTGGGCTCCACAATTTCGCGCGCGTCCGGCGCATTCAGCACGCGCCGATTCACGATGCGCCGGCCCCTGAACTGGCCGAAGTAGCGGTCGTGTCGCGCAGCAAGGCCTCAATTTTTCGCGACAGGGCGTCAAAGTCCGGCGCACCGACAAAGCGATCAACGATTTGTCCCTGGCGGTTGACCAGGTAGCTGGTCGGCGTGGCTTGTACGTCGCCCCAGGCCTGCGCCAGCGCGCCGGTGTTGTCAATCACAACATCAAAGGGCAGTTGGCGGCTCTCGCTAAAGCGGATCACCGAAGCCGGCGGGTCGTAGGCCATGGCGACAGCGACCGTTGAGAAGCCCTGGGCATGGTGGGTCTGAAACAGGCGCACCATCTGCGGCATCTCCGCCACGCACACGCTGCAAGTCGTGGCCCAGAAACTCACCAGCGTGACCTGCCCGGGTACGGCCGCGCCCGCGCGGGTGCTGCCGTCAAGCAGCACCACGGCGGTTGCAGGTGCTTGCGCGGGACGCGTTCCCAACCAAACGCCTGCGGCGAGCGCAAGTGCGAGCGCGAGAAGAAAAACAAGAGCGCGTGGAGCGGATGGCATCGAATACAGTGCGGGGGTGAAATCCCTGAGTGACCCTACTGTGCCATTGTGCGCCAAACCGCGCCCTAAGCAGCGGGCCAGCGCCGTCGCGCTGCTGGCCACGGCAGTGCTTTCGGCGGCCTGCAGTCCCGCACTGGACTGGCGCAATGTGGAGATCGAGGGTTTACGCACCGTGTTGCCCTGCAAGCCCGACCGGGCTGCGCGCGCACTTAGCTTGGGCGAGTGGCCGGTTACCGTGTCGATGGCGGGTTGTGAGGCCGGAGCTGCCTTGTTTGCCATCAGCCGGGCGGCAGTGCCCGCTGGCGTGGACGCTGGCGCTCTGGAACAGGCGTGGCGCAGCGCGGCACTGGCCCAGATGCATGCCAGCGATAGCGTGGCATTGGCCTTAGAACCGGCTAAGCCGCAGTCCCCGCCACTCCGCGTCTACCGCGCCAATGGTCAGCGCCCGGATGGAACGCCGGTGCAGGCCCAGTTGGTGTGGGCGCAGGACAAGGGCGTGGTATTCCATCTCGCCGTGTATGCCCGCACCGTGGATGCCACCCAGACCGAGCCGCTGCTGCGCGACTTGCAATGGCGGTGAGGGCAGCAGATTCACCCGGCCCCGAGGGTCCGGGTGAAACGCCGGTTACAGGGTTCCAGGCGGTCTCGCCCATACCCTTGTTCCTGGCCTTTGCGTCGGCCTACTTTTTTTCCGCCTTGATCCGTGCCATCACGGCCACGCTGGCCCCGACATTGGTGGACGAGTTTGCGCTGAGCGCTGCCGATCTGGGCCTGCTCTCAGGCGGGTATTTTTTCGGCTTTTCCATCACCCAGCTCCCCTTGGGTGCGTGGCTGGACCGTTTTGGCCCCAAGCGGGTCTTACTGGCATTTTTGCTGGTCGCCGTCAGCGGGTGCTTGTGTTTCGCCGCAGCCGATTCGTTCTGGACCTTGTGCGCCGCGCGGGTGGCCTGCGGCGTGGGTTTAAGCGCTTGCCTGATGGCGCCGCTGACCGCATACCGCCGTTGGTACCGGCCGGATAGCCAGCAGCGCGCGAGTTCCTGGATGCTGATGACCGGATCGCTCGGATTTGTAGCCTCCACCCTGCCAGTCCAATGGCTGATGCCGCTGCTGGGCTGGCGCGGTATTTTTGTTGTTCTGGCGCTGCTGCTCTTGCTGGCCATAGCGGCGGTTGCGCGGGCGGTGCCGCAATGGACTGTGGCGCTTCCAGCGGACCCGCCAGCCACCGTTGGGGATGCGGCCCGCCCTTCGCTGTGGAGCACCTACGCTGCCGTTTTCCGCCACCCCTACTTTCGCAGCCTCACGCCCTTCGGCTTCTTCGCCTACGGCGGCATGGTCTCTATGCAAACCTTATGGGCTGCGCGCTGGCTGACGGCGGTGGCCGGTTACAGCCCGGCGCAGGCGGCCACCGGCATGTTCTGGCTGAACATCGGCATGATGGCTGCGTTTCTGGCCTGGGGTGCGGCCACGCCATGGCTGGCCCGCCGGGGTTGGACCAGCCAGGTGCTGATGCTGCGCTTGATGCCCGTCAGCCTGCTTGTCTTGCTGGCAATCGTTCTAGGCGGTCCCTTGTACGGCGCTTCAGCCGCCTGGATGTGGACCGGCTACTGCGTGTGCGCATCGGTGGTTACCTTGTCCCAGCCCGCCGTGGGACTGGCCTTCCCGGCCCATCTGGCGGGGCGCGCGTTGTCGGCTTTCAACCTGGTGATTTTCTCGGGTGTTTTCACCGTCCAATGGGGATTGGGTTTGGTCATTGACGCACTGCTGCACGCCGGTTGGTCGCTGCCTGCTGCCTACCAGGGCGCAGTGGCGGTTTCAGGAATATGCAGCCTCGGGGCCTATGCCTATTTTCTGCTGGCGAAGAAGTCATAATTCCCGTTCACTCGAGGAGCAAAGGTCATGAATGTCGCGATTTTGCTGGTGGCCCACGCGCCGCTGGCCAGCGCTTTACGCAGTTGCGCCTTGCACGTCTTTCCCGATGCGGCTATGGACATCGCGGCTATGGACGTGGCCTCTGATGATCCGGCAGCTGCGACTTGCCAAGCCATTGCGGAATTGCGCGCCCAGTGGCCTGACCAGGAATGCCTGGTGTTAGTCGATGTCGCCGGTGCCACGCCATGCAACCTGGCCCGCCAGGCCCCTATGTCCGGCCCCGATGCCATCCTGCCGCCCACCGAGCTGCTGGCGGGTGTGAACCTGCCCATGCTGCTGCGGGTGGTCAACTACCGCCACGAGCCGCTGGGCACGCTGGTCGCGCGGGCCCTGGCCGGTGGAACCCAGGGCATGCTGCAACTCGCACCGGCCGATCACGCCCAGCCCACCACCTGACCCATCCCATGCCCACCGCTACCACCACCGTCATCAACAAACTCGGCTTGCACGCCCGTGCCTCGGCCAAATTAACCAAGCTTGCGGGCAGCTTTAGCAGCGAGGTGTGGCTCAGCCGTGGCGAGCGCCGGGTCAACGGCAAGAGCATCATGGGGGTCATGATGCTGGCCGCAGGCATAGGCTCCGAGCTGGTGTTGGAGACCCAAGGTGCGGACGAAGACGCCGCATTGGCCGCGCTGCTGGCCTTGATTGCCGACAAATTCGGCGAAGGCGAATAGGGCCGCAAGCGCTCTCGGGACTCCACAGCATGGCTTTCACAGTGCATGGTTTGTCGGTATCGCGCGGCGTCGTGATGGGCCGTGCTGTGCTGGTCGGCTCAAGCCGGCGTGATGTGGCGCACTATTTCATTGAGCCGGACCAGATCGCTGCGGAAATTGACCGTGTGCGCAAAGGTCGCAATACGGTCATTGAGGAGATCATGCGACTGCAGACCAGCGTGCAGCAACTCGGACCCAAGGACGCCCCCCAGGAACTGCGCGCTTTGCTGGACGTGCACCTGATGCTGCTCAAAGACGAGGTCCTGGTACAAGGTGTGAAGCAGTGGGTCAGCGAACGGCTCTACAACGCCGAGTGGGCCTTGACGGCGCAGTTGGAAGTGTTGTCACGCAGCTTTGATGAGATGGAAGACCCCTATTTGCGCGAGCGCAAGGCGGACCTGGAGCAAATCGTTGAGCGCGTGTTGCGTGCGATGCAAGGGGTGCGCAATCCGGTGCTGCCCGGCGCACAGGACCGGCGCCGCAAGCCGCGCAAAAACGACGCCGATCCGGTTGCCAGCAAGGACGAGGCGCTGATTCTGGTCGCCCATGATTTGTCACCGGCGGACATGCTGCATTTCAAGCAAAGCGCCTTCTCCGGCTTTGTCACCGATGTGGGCGGAAAAACCTCGCACACCGCCATCGTCGCGCGCAGCCTGGACATTCCGGCGGTGGTCGGTGCCCGCAGTGCGAGCCAGTTGGTGCGCCAGGATGACTGGGTCATCATCGATGGCGACGCGGGTCTGGTCATCGTGGATCCCTCGCCCGCGATCCGCGAGGAATACGCCCGCAAACAGGCCCAAGGCTTGGCCGAGCGCGCCCGTCTTTCACGCCTCTTGCATACGCTGGCCGTTACCCTGGATGGCGAAGTGATCGAGCTGATGGCGAATATTGAAGTCCCCGATGACGTGCCTGCAGCGCTGGCCAGCGGCGCGGTCGGCGTGGGCTTGTTCCGCAGCGAGTTCCTTTTCATGGGCCGCCATGGGAATTTGCCCGATGAAGAAGAGCAATTTGTGGCGTACCGCCGCGCCGTCGAAGACATGCACGGCCTGCCGGTCACGATCCGCACCATCGACATCGGCGCGGACAAGCCGCTGGACGGAAGCCAGCGCGATGACGCCCACCTCAACCCGGCCTTGGGCCTGCGCGCCATCCGCTGGAGCCTGGCCGAGCCGGCCATGTTTATCACCCAGTTGCGCGCGATCTTGCGTGCCGCCGCTTTTGGTCAGGTGCATTTGCTGGTGCCCATGCTGGCGCACGAATCCCAGATCCAGCAGACCCTGGCCCATCTGGAACGTGCCCGCGCGCATCTGGACCGGCTGGGCCTGGCCTACGGGCCGGTGCAACTCGGAGCGATGATCGAAATCCCGGCTGCCGCACTGAACTTGCGACCTTTTCTAGCGCACTTTGATTTTCTCTCGCTGGGTACCAACGACTTGATTCAATACACCCTGGCGGTTGACCGTACCGACGAGTCGGTGGCGCATTTGTACGAGCCCTTGCACCCGGCGGTGCTGCGTCTGGTGGCCGACACGATTGCCCAGGCCCGCGCCAAGGGCAAGGGTGTTGCGGTCTGCGGCGAGATGGCAGGCGACGTGGCGCTCACCGACCTG
>CANCTD010000045.1 GCA_947380945.1 Comamonadaceae bacterium | reverse complement strand
GGCCAGCAAAAAATGGCGGATGAATCGCAGCATGGTGGTGACGCCGTACTAGGCCTGCGCGGAATCTGGCAGCACTTTTTCGGCAACACCGGCATCGGCAAAACTGGCCATCTCGCGCAACAGCACACAGGCCGACTGCAACAGGGGCCAGGCCAAGGCCGCACCCGAGCCCTCGCCCAGGCGCAAGCCCAGGTCCAGCAAAGGCTGGGCGCCCAGGTGTTGCAGCATCAGCGCATGGCCGCGCTCACCCGAACGGTGGGCGAACACGCAGCGTTGCAGCACCAGCGGCTGCAGCGCGTGCGCCACCAAAACCGCCGCGCTGGCGATAAAGCCGTCGACCACGATCACGCGGCGCTCGGCGGCGGCCTGCAAGACCGCGCCCACCATGGTGGCAATCTCGAAGCCCCCCAGGGCGGCTAAGGCGTCAAGCGGCGCACGCGCATCGGCATGGCGCGCCAGCACGGCGCGCAGCACCTCCGTTTTACGGGCCACGGCAGCTGCGTCCAAACCCGTACCGGCACCGGTGCACTGGCCGATGTCCAAGCCCGCCAGCCGGGCCAACAAAAGCGAGGCGGCTGAGGTATTGCCAATGCCCATTTCGCCCAACAGCAGCGCATTCCCAGGCAGTTCACCTAGCAGTGCAACACCGTTTTGAACCGCTTGCGCGCATTGGGCGTTTGTCATGGCGGGATGGAGCAAAGCGTCCGCGGTTCCCCGGTGCGCTCCGTCAGCTTTGCGCACCAGCAGACCCGGGCGCTGGCTGCCTGCGGGCAAACCCGCCAGAAAGTCATGCTGGACACCGCAGTCCACCACCGTGAGCGCCAGCCCGTGCTGGCGCGCCAGCACACTCACCGCCGCACCGCCCGCCAGAAAGTTTTCCACCATCTGCCAGCTCACTTCGCTGGGAAAAGCGGATACGCCTTGGGCAGTCAGCCCGTGATCCCCGGCAAAAACCACCATTTGCGGCTGTTGCAACACCGGGCTGAGACTTCCCAGAATTTCGCCCAGCTGCAGGGCCAGCGATTCAAGGCGCCCCAGCGAGCCCAGGGGTTTGGTTTTGTTGTCCAGGGCCGCTTGCAGGGCCTGGCGCAATGCGGGCGCACGCAGGTCGGCGACGGTAGGAAGCGTATGCAGGGGAGCGTTCATTCTGGAATATCCATGGGCTTGGAAAACGGTGCCGAAACAGGCAATGCGACCCACTGACCCTGCACCGCGTGGACCGCAATACGCTGACCGAACACCTGCTCAATTGCGCGGTGGCTGCGTGGGTCCGAAGTGGGGCCTTGGTGGGTGATTCGCCCTTGTGCCATCACCACCAAGGTGTCGGCCTGCAAGGCTATGGACACTTCGTGCAGCACGCTGACCACGGTCGTGCCACGCGCCACCAGGCTGCGCACGATCTGCAGCCAATCGGCCTGGTGCGGCGGATCCAGGTTGGCCAGGGGCTCGTCCATCAACAGCATGTCGGCTTCGACGCTGAGCGCCCGCGCCAACAGCACGCGCTGGCGCTCGCCGCCCGACAGCGCGCCCAGGCTGCGGTGCCGCCAGTCCCAGGCCTGGGTCAGGCGCAGGTATTTTTCCACCACCGCCAGGTCCTGCGCGTTCGGCTTGGCCAGCCAGGCTTGGTGCGGCAAGCGACCCAGCAAAGCCACATCCAGGACGCTCAGGTCGTCCACCGCCGACTCGCTTTGCCCCAGCCAGGCCAGGGTGCGGGCGCGTTCGCGCGCCGGCCACTGCGACAAGAGGCGCTCACCCAGCCAGACGCTGCCCTGGTGCGGCAGGAGTCCGGCCAGAACCCGCAACAGGGTGGACTTGCCCGCGCCGTTGGGCCCGACGATGCTGGTCCAGCGGCCGGGCTCCAGGGCCAGATCCACAGCGTGCAAAACCGGCACACCGCCCAATCGCGCGCCCACATCCCGGGCCCGCAGCGCCACCGGTACAGGGCTCATGCGCCACCCCCGGGCAGCGCGGTACTTTGGCGGTGCATCAGCCATAACAAATAGCCGCCGCCCAGCACGGCGGTGAGCACGCCCACCGGCAACTCCTGCGGCGCGATCAGGGCGCGGGCGAGCAAATCTGCCGCCAACAACAAGGCCCCTCCCACCAGGCCGGACAAGAGCAGCAGCCAGGCATGGGTGGCACGCAGCAGGCTGCGCACCAGATGGGGCGCTGCCAGCCCGACAAAGGCAATCAGCCCGGTTTGCGCTACCGCTGTGCCACTGGCCAGGGCCAGCACCAGAATCAGCCCCAGGCGCATGGGTGCCAGCGGCAGGCCCAAACTCAGGGCCGTGGATTCCCCCAGGGCCAGACCGTCCAGCACCGGGCTGAACCACCAGGCCGCCGCCATGCACAGACTCCACACCCCCAGCATCAGGAGGCAGCCACTCCATCCCACAAAAGCCGTGCTGCCCAGCAAAAATCCCTGCATGGCCTGGAGCAGCTGCGGCTGCATCAGCAAAACCAGGGAGCTCGCCGCGCCCAGCACCACGCCGACCACCACCCCGGCGAGCAGCAGGCGCAAGGTGTGTTGCACACCCCTGGCCAGGACCAGCGTGAGCAGAACCGCGCCGGTCGCGCCCGCAAAGGCTGCGCCGGTCAGCCCGATCTGCGCCAACCATTCGAGCGAGGCCGGTGATACGCCCAACAGCGCCAGTGCCACACAAACGCCCAATGAGGCGCCGGCGGCACTGCCCAATAAATACGGATCGGCCAAGGGGTTGCGGAACAAGCCCTGCGCAACGGCACCGGACAGACCCAACAAAGCACCTGCGCCCCAGGCGCCCACGCTGCGCGGCAGGCGGATGTCCCACACAATTTGCCAGGCCACCGGGTCGCGCGCCATGTCGGCCCAGCCCTGCCAGCCGCTGCTGCCCACGCACACACCCAACAGCACAAACAGCAGCGAGGCGGCGCACAGCACCAGCGCCCATGCGAGCGGACTGCGGCGACGGGCCGCGCTCATGGCGGGCCCGGATACAGGCGCTGCAGGCATTGCGCCACCCGCATCGCGCCCTGCGCCATGCGCGGGCCGGGGCGCACCAGGGTGTCCGAATCCTGCTTGCCAAACACACACATGCGCTGGGTGCGCACGGCGACCAGCGCGCCCCAACCGGGTCGCTTGCTCAGATCGTCCACTTCGTTATCACCGACCAGAATCACATCCGGTTGGGCGCGCACCACCAGCTCGGGGTTGATTTTGGGGAAGGCACCAAGGCTTGCAGGCACGATGTTGCGCAGGCCCAGTTGCGCCAGCATCTGGCCCACAAAGGACGACGGGCTGGCGGCATACGGACCCGGGTTGACTTCGAAATACACGGTCTTGCCGCGGGCTGCGGCAGGCACGGCTTGCGCCGCTGCGCGCAAGTCGCGCTCCATGCCCTGGACCACGGCCGGCGCGGTGTCCACCGCCAGCACCTGGCCCAGAACCTGCACGACCCGCACCGCGTCGGCGAAATCACGCGGCTCCAGCACCAGCAGCTTCAGGCCCAGGGCCCGCATGCGCTGCACACCGGGCGCAAAGGCCGACGCCAAAACCAGATCGGGCTTGAGCGCGACGATGGCCTCCAACTGCGGGTCCAGGCCACCGCCAAGCTGCGGCAGGGCGCGCACGCTGTCGGGGAAATTGGAATACCGGTCCACACCCACCAAGCGCGCGCATTCGCCCAGGGCACACACCGTCTCGGTCAGCGAGGGCAAGAGGCTGACGATGCGCTGGGGCGCGCGCGCCAGCTGAACCGTCTGGCCGCTGTCATCGCGCAACTCCCACGCGCAAGCGGTACCACCGACCCATACCAAGAGGGCGAGCATGAGCCGGGGAATGCATCTCACGCCGCCACTCCCGCCGCACCGGCAATCGACCGCTCCATCCAAGCCGCGCAAATGCGGTGCAGCGCGGCCAAGCCATCGGTCAGGGCGGCCGGGCCGGGTTGCAGGATCAGCGGCGATTTGATCTCGTACAGATCACCGGTGTGCACGGCCGGCAAGGCGTCCCAACCGGGCCGGGCCGCGACGTTTTCGGGGCGGAATTTTTTGCCGCACCAGGAGCCAATGATGATGTCGGGCGCGTGGCGCAAGACCGCGTCGCCGTCGGCGAGGATGCGGTTTTTGCCCAGCGACTCCAGCGCCAGTTCGGGAAAAATATCGTCGCCACCGGCGATGCCCATCAGCTCCGAAACCCAGCGGATAGCGCTGATCTGCGGCGTGTCCCACTCTTCAAAGTAGACCCGCGGGCGGCGCGCACCCCGCGCCTGCAAAGCCAGTACCCGGGCACGCACCGCGTCCAGCTCGGCGCGCCAGGCGGCGATGCGGTCCAGCCCTTGCTGCGCCTCGCCCACCATCGCCGCCACCTGGTACAGCATGGAAAAAATCGCGTCCACGCTGCGCTGGTTGAATACCGTGACCTGAACGCCCTGGCGTATCAGCGCGGCGGCGATGTCGGCCTGCAAATCCGAAAAGCCGAATACGCAATCCGGCTGCAGCGCCAGAATTTTGTCGATCTTGGCGCTCAAAAATGCGCTGACCTTGGGCTTGTCCCGCCGCGCCTGGGGCGGGCGCACGGTGTAACCCGAGATGCCCACAATCCGCGCCTCCTGCCCCAAGAGGTACAACCACTCGGTGGTTTCCTCAGTGAGGCAAACGATGCGTTGGGGCGTGAGGCTCATGGGGCGCAGTATCCGGCAAGGGCTATTTGGGGGCCCATTGCAGGGTGGTGAAGAAGTTGCAGCCGGCAGTGGAATAGCCACTGACCTGTTGGTAACTTTGATCGCTTGCATTATTGATGCGCATGGACACAGACCAATCCCTGTCCAGGTTGTATACGGCACGCAAATTGAGCAGGGTGTAAGCCTGGTTGACCGTGCTGTTGTCGGCATTGTCAAAACTGGCCCCTACATCCTGGATTTCAGCGCCGAACACCCAGTCATTCCAAGGGATTTCTGCTCCAAGCACTGCGACCTGGCGGGCACGCAAGCTGAGGTATTTCCCTGTGGCATTGTTACGTGGGTTCAGCAAATCAAGCGATCCTGTCAATCGAACACGACCCAGGCTGTGGGCACCAGACAGTGTGGCACCTTCAACCGAAGCGGCGTCTACGTTGTACCAACAGAACTGACCAGCCGAGCAGCTTGTAGTGCCCGAAGAAAGAAGGTTGCTGTAAACGTTGCTGTAGTACACCAAACGAGCCTGGCTGGCACTTTGCGCATACGCAAGGCTGAGTTCATTGCTGCGACCGCTCTCCGGGCTCAGACTGGTGCTTCCGTAGTAGCCCAGCAATTGTTCCAGCGTTGGTGTCCGGTAAGAAGTTCCCGTCGACGCCCCGAAGCGAACAGCAGGTGTAACCGCGTACGCATACGACAACACGCCGGTGCTGTTGGGTCCGTACACGCTGTCGTCATCACGCCGGGCATTCAGCTGGAATTCGCTCGCACCGACGGTCGTCGTGTAACCCAGACCCATGGCATTCACGGATCGGCTGCTGTCAATGGCCGTGTTCGACAGTGCACCATAAGAATAGTTTTCAGCAGCGGAAAAAGCATCTTTTTTCCGTTCCACAAAGCTGCTCCACAGCCCGCCCAATCCCTTCCATTGCGCATCAGCACTGACGCCATCCAAAACGGTGAAGTAATCCCATGCGGGATAGGTATTACTCATATACGAAGTCATAGACCGCGAGGCCCGAACCGTGCTGTTCAAGGTGTCGGACCAGCGGGCGTGCCAACTGGCGGAGGAAGCCTGCAAGTTACCGTTGGTTGTGGTGTCTTCGTAATTGTTATTGCCGTAAATGTCGACCGAACGGTACTGAAGCCGGTTTTGGCTGCTGGTTATGTCGATCCGGTGCGCGTCGTTTAATTGGTAGCCAAGACGCAAACCCGCATCGTTGTTGTTGGACCCTTCGGTAGTGGGGGTATGCGCCACGCTTTTGTAGGTATCAAAGCCGTCCGTTTGGGACGATGCGATCGAGAACGCGTAGTCCCAATCACCCACACCCCCGCGCGCACCGGCAGTGACCTTTTGCGTGTTGTAGCTGCCTGCACCGAATGACAGCGATGGATGGAAGCCTTGCTGGCCTTTGCGGGTGAAAATTTGTACCACGCCAGCCATTGCATCCGCGCCGTACAACACGCTGCTAGGGCCACGCACGATTTCAATGCGCTCGATGTCACGCAGCGGAACCAGCTCCCAATTGACGCCACCGCCCACTTGGTTTCCATCCTGCCCTCCCACGCGCACGCCATCTATCAGCAATCCCGTCATGCGCGCCTCGCCGCCGCGTATATAGACCTTGTCGCCCCCCGCGTTGAAGCCTCCAACCTGCAAACCCGGCTGCACGCTCAGCAATTGCAGCACCGTGGTCGCCCCGCTCTCCTCAATCTGCTGCCGGTCAATCACGGTCACGTCGGCCAGCACCTCCTTGACCGGACGGGCAAATCGGCTCGCCGTCACGACCACCTCCGGCAAAGCCACTTTCTCAGCGCTGTCTTGCGCACCCACAGAAAAAGACGAAATGAGCGCGCTCAGCGCCAGCGCCACGCCATAGCGCGCAGAAAAAATTCCAGTTTTCATAAAAAGATGAATCATCAACAGGAGCCCTCGCCGTCTTCCCCGACAGCGCATGGACGTCACGGCTGTGCGACAGGCGCACAACCACCGTGTTGGCCGGTATCCGGGCTGGTGGAGCAAACGCCATCGCCTTCCCAAGCGCGTGTTCAGGACGCTCAGTGGCCGTGATGGAGCCGGAACCGGGGTCGGTTCGTCCACTTACCGTTGCGGGGGCAGCGCAGGTTAGGTTGGCGGATGTGCCGCCAGCCCTCCTGCTTCCCGTTGAACTGCGCCATGCGAACCACAGCGCGAGCACCAACACCCGGATTGTAGGTGCGCCACCCGGGAGAGGACATGCCCTGGATGCGACCTACAATGCGGCGCTATGCACCCCGAGTCCACCGTCGAACAAATCGCCGAGCGCGTAGAGCGGCTGCTGGTGCGTTATGAAGAGTTGCAACGCACCAATACCCTGCTCAGCGGGCAGGTGCTGACGCTGACGCAGGAGCGCGACTCGCTGCGCTCGCGATTGGCTGCCGCGCGGGGCCGCATCGAAGCCCTGCTCGACCGCCTGCCGGCTGCTGCGCCCGCGAATGAGGCGGCCGCGCTGGATGCTCCGGGACACACACCATGAAACAACTTGAAGTTCAAATCATGGGCCACGGCTATTTGCTGGGCTGCCCTGAAGGCGGTGAAGCGCAGCTGATGGCGGCCGTTAGCCGCGTCGACACGGCCATGTGCAAGATCCGCGACGGTGGCAAGATCAAGGCGCGGGACCGGATTGCGGTGCTGGCGGCGTTGAACCTGGCCTTTGAGGCCAACGATGCAGCCAGCACACCCGCCATGGCAGAACCTATGTCGCTGACCCTCAACCGCCGCCAAAGCGATGTGCTGCTCGAGCCTCTGCTGCGCCGCCTGGACAAAGTACTGGGCGACGACGGCAAGCTTTTTTGATAGCGGCAACCTCTGTCCCGACAAGCCTACAATGGCTCTGTCTGCGGAACTACTGGGCTTTTGATTTCCTTTACCAATGCTCATTGAGCCAGGGCTTGGAACATCGCAACCCTAGCGCGATCATCTCGCGTCAGATGAACCCGATGGGTCGCTGACCTCGCCCACCTAAACTGCGGTTTAGGATACCGGTCCGGTGGCTTCCGCAGACACTTTCCCCGCACCAATCCCCCACTTCCGACCAGCCAACCCCATGTTTGAGCCGCAACTGATTGCCGAACTCGCGGCGCTGGGGCTGTGTGCCGGCTTTATGGCGGGCCTGCTTGGCATCGGTGGCGGCATGTTGATTGCGCCTTTCATGACCATCATCCTGGGGCAACGCGGGGTTGGAACCGACGCCGGCGTCAAGGTCGCCATCGCCACCTCGATGGCCATGATCGCCTTTACCAGCCTGTCCAGCCTGCGCGCACACCACAAGCGGGGTACGGTGCGCTGGGATATCGTGAAATCGCTGGCGCCGGGTATCGCACTGGGTGGCGCACTGGCCAGCGCAGGCCTGTTTGCCGTACTCAAGGGCCATACGGTTTCCCTGGTATTCGCCGCCTTTGTGGGTTTTTCGGCCACGCAGATGCTGCTCAATAAACAACCCAGCGCCAGCCGCCAACTGCCGGGCGCTGTGGGCCAAAGCGCCGCCGGCGTGGCAATCGGGTTTTTGTCCGGTCTGGTGGGCGCAGGCGGCGGCTTTGTCAGCGTGCCCTACATGCTGGCGCACAACGTCGCCATGATCAACGCGGTGAGCACCAGCGCCGCGTTGGGCTTTCCGATCGCATTTTTCAACAGCCTGGGCTATATCGCCGGTGGCTGGGATGCACCCGGTCTGCCACCCTGGTCGCTGGGCTACATCTGGCTGCCGGGCCTGCTGGTGACCGCATCCTGCAGCATCTGGACCGCGCCACTGGGCGCAAAAATGGCGCACCGCTTACCCATGGTCACGCTACGCCGGATTTTTGCGGTGCTGCTGTATGGCTTGTGCGCCTATATGCTGCAAAAGGGCTTGCGCGACTGAAGGCGCCGCCGCGTGCCGGCTTTGGCCGCAGCACTCAGGTTTGCAGCAATTTCTCCTGTTCCGCAATGGCGGCCTGCCGCTTGCTGATTTCCTCTCCAACCGGCGGCCCTTTGAAGCGCTTGTTTTCAACGCCAAACCACAGGGCGATCAGGAACAACAGAAAGCCAATCGAGTAATAAGCCAGGCCCGGAACAAAACCCGTGTTGGCGACCGGGTCTGCGGCAATGCTGGGCACAAACACATGGCCTGCAACGGTAATCACCACGGTGCCCACCATCACAATCACCGCAAAGGGTTTGGACAGCGCACCGAGCCGGAAGGGGCCGAAGGTGTTCCAGCTCTTACCCTCCACAAAAAACCCGGCAATGATGGGCATGCCATAGGAAATGTAAAGGTACATGGCGCTACCGGTTGACAAGGCGGCAAACGCGCCCAGGGGCGTAGTGATGGCGGTCAACAGGCTGGTCAACAAAGCGGTGGCCCAGATGGCCGCAACGGGTGTGCGGAACCGGGGGCTTACCGCCTTGAGCACACCGGAGAAAGGCAATCCATCGTCCCGGGCAAACGCGTAAATCATGCGCGAGGTGGATGTGACCGCCGCCAACGCACAGAGGAAATTCGACACGATGACGCCGGCGAGCATCAGCTTGCCAAAGGCGCTACCCAAAATCGCAGCGATGAAGAGGTTGTTGAACGAGGCCCAGCCGGTCTTGGCCGCAGCGGCCAGGTCGGGGATTGCAAAAATCATGGCAAGAATCAAAGCAAAACCGAAGACCAGGGACCAGCCGACCGCATGCAACATGCCACGCGGCACGGTATTGCGGGCATCTTTGGTTTCCTCCGATGTATGGGCCGATGCATCGAAACCGGTGATGGTGAATAGCGGGTAAAGCAATCCGATCACAAAAGCCATCAGCGCATTGGACTGCGGCGCAACGTCACCCCCGGCAGCACCGCTGAAGTTGACAAACGCAAAGGCGCGCTCCACGTCCAGCGTGGGCGCAGCCAAGAGGAACATGGCAATCAGCAGAACAGTCACCACAAAAATCAAATAACCGGCAAAGTCGGTCATCACGGTGGTGAGCCGGATTCCAAAATGGTTGAGCGCTGCTTGCGCAGCCGTCACGGCGGCAACGCACACGATCTGCGTGGTACTGCTCCAGGTGCTGACGTCTACGCCCATCACCGTCCCAAACCACAAGTCCTTGGTGATGGTGTACAAAAAGACGTTCACAGCGGGCACCACAAAGAGCAAGCCCAACAGGTTGACATAGGCCGTCGCCCACCCCCAGAAGCGTCCACCCAGAATGGACGACCAGTGGTACAGGCCCCCGGCCGTGGGATAAGCCGAGGCAATTTGCCCCAAGCCGGCTGCGACCACCAGCGCAAACATGCCGCCAACCAGCCACCCTATGGTCAGAGAAAATCCGCCCCCCGTCGACAAGGCAATCGGGAAGGAGCCGAAGCCGCCCGACAAAATGCAGATGATCGAAAAAGAAATAGCGAAATTCTGAAAGCCTCCCATGCGCCGGGAAAGCTCTTGGGCGTAGCCCATTCCATGCAGAACTTTCTCGTCTTCGGACATGTGTTCAGTCGTCATAGATACCCCCTGAAAAATAGTGTGTGACAAGCCAGTTTACGCAAATGGACCCTTAGCAAAAAAGCAATTTTTTTGGATGGACCAGACGGGTTTTATCTAGCAATTGACGTGCCGCGAAAAGCACGAAAAATCCAGGGGAAACCGATGGCAATGGCACCAGATGGGCGCAAAGTGCCCGATGCGTGGGCATAGCCAGTGCACACAACAGGGTCGGTACTGCGGCATGCCATGAAAAAGTGCGCCAGCCCATAAAAAAAGCCGGCGCAAGCGCCGGCTCTTGGGCTGTGGCCCCGTGGCCAAAAACCCGCTTAGCCCATGTGCAAACCGCCGTTGACCGAGAAGTCAGCGCCAGTGGCATAGCCGCCTTCTTCCGACGCCAGCCAGGCGATGATGGACGCGATCTCACTGGGCTCGCCCAGGCGCTTGACCGGCACGGTGGCCACGATCTTGGCCAGCACGTCTTCACGGATGGCTTTGACCATGTCGGTGCCGATGTAGCCGGGGCTCACGGTGTTGACCGTTACGCCCTTGGTGGCCAGTTCTTGCGCCAGGGCCATGGAGAAACCGTGCATACCGGCTTTGGCGGCAGAGTAGTTGGTTTGACCCGCCTGGCCTTTTTCGCCGTTGACCGACGAGATGTTGATGATGCGGCCCCAGCCTTTTTCCACCATGTCGGCGACCACTTGCTTGGTCACGTTGAACATGGAGTTCAGGTTGGTCTCTATGACCATGTCCCAGTCTTCGCGGCTCATTTTTAGGAACATGCGGTCGCGGGTAATGCCAGCGTTGTTCACCAGCACATCGATCACGCCGTGTTCGGCCTTGGTCTTGGTGAAAGCTTCGACAGTGGAATCCCAGTCGCCCACGTTGCCCACAGAGGCATAAAAGGTGTAACCCAGCGCGGCTTGCTCGCCAATCCATTTGGCGTGGTCACGGGTTGGGCCGCAACCGGCGATGACTTTGAAACCTTCTTTGTGCAGGCGCTGGCAAATGGCGGTACCGATACCACCCATGCCGCCGGTGACGTAGGCTACTTTTTGACTCATGCTGATCTCCTTCTTGGTTATTGACTAGCTACTAAATTGAATTAACGCTCGATGGTCAGGGCCACGCCCATGCCGCCACCTATGCACAGGCTGGCAATGCCTTTTTTGGCACCACGGCGACCCATCTCATGCAGCAGGGTCACCAAAATGCGGCAGCCGGACGCGCCGATGGGGTGACCAATCGCAATGGCGCCGCCGTTGACGTTGACCTTGCTGGTGTCCCAGCCCATTTGCTGGTTGACCGCACAGGCCTGGGCGGCGAAGGCTTCGTTAATTTCGAGCAAATCGAGGTCTTGCGCCTTCCAGCCGGCGCGGGCCAAGGCTTTTTGCGAGGCGGGCACCGGGCCCATGCCCATCATGGCGGGGTCCAGGCCACTGGTGGCAAAGCTGGCAATGCGGCCCAGCGGCGTCAGGCCCAGGGCGGCGGCTTTTTTAGCCGTCATCACCATCACGGCGGCAGCACCGTCGTTGATGCCTGAGGCGTTGCCTGCGGTCACGCCACCGGCCTTGTCAAAAGCGGGGCGCAAACCGGCCAGCGCCGCAGCGTCGGTCTTGCGGTTGATGTATTCGTCTGCGGCGAACACCACGGGATCGCCTTTGCGCTGGGGGATGCTCACCGGCACGATCTCGTCCACAAACTTGCCCGCGTCTTGCGC
>CANCTD010000044.1 GCA_947380945.1 Comamonadaceae bacterium | reverse complement strand
AGATACACCATGAAATGGCAAACACCTGCAGCTAGCGACATGCGTTTCGGTTTCGAAATCACCATGTACATCGCTAACCGTTAATCACGGTACCGTCTGCCGGGGTAACCCGGCAGACCTTTTTTGTTTCGATTCCCCCTGGTCTGGTTAGATAACCAGATGGATGCCGCGTTAGACGCGGTTTTTTTTTGAGGTGGTGTTTGTGAAAATCCATGTGCTCGGATCGGCAGCCGGTGGCGGCTTTCCCCAGTGGAACTGCAACTGCCCGCAGTGCGCCGCCGTGCGCGGGGGCAGCCCGCACCACCTGCCACGCACCCAGTCGTCCATCGCCGTGAGTGCCAACGAACTGGATTGGCTGTTGGTGAACGCCTCCCCCGACGTGCTGCAGCAGATCAAAAGCTTTCCCGGCCTGCAACCGGCGCGCGCGCTGCGCGACACCGGCATTGGCGCGGTCATGCTGATGGATGCGCAAATCGACCACAGCACAGGCTTGCTGATGCTGCGCGAAAACCGCCAGCCGTTGCAAATCTGGTGCCACCCGCTGGTGCGCGAGGACCTGAGCACCGGCAACCCGCTGTTCAAGGTGCTGGACCATTACTGCAAAGTCGATTGGCAGTCGCTCAGTCTGGAGCCGCAAGGCTTTGCCATCGCGCGCGTGCCCGGCCTGCGCTTTGCCGCCCTGCCGCTGATCAGCAACGCGCCGCCCTATTCGCCGCACCGCGACAAGCCGCAGGACGGCGACAACATCGGCCTGTCGGTTTCTGATGCGGCCAGCGGCAAAACCCTTTTTTACGCGCCCGGCCTGGGTCGCATGGAGCCGCACGTGTGGCAGGCCATGCAGGCCAGCGACTGCGTGCTGGTGGACGGCACGCTGTGGACCGACGACGAGATGATTGCGCTGGGCGCGTCCAAAAAGACTTCGCGCTCCATGGGCCATATGCCGCAGAGTGGCCCCGACGGCATGATCGAATGGCTGGACAAACTCCCCACCAAGGTGCGCAAAATTCTGATCCACATCAACAACACCAACCCCATTCTCGATGCCAGCAGCCCGCAGCGCCAGACGCTGGCGCAGCACGGCATTGAAGTGGCCTTTGACGGCATGGAGATCACGCTGTGATAGACAACATCCTGAACGAAGCCAAAGCCGACACGCGCACCCCGTGGAGCGCTGCCGAATTCGAAACCCTGCTGCGCGGCAAAAGCACCAGCTACCACATCCACCACCCCTTCCACGTGATGATGGCCCAGGGCAAGCTGAACGCAGCGCAATTGCGCGGCTGGGTGGCCAACCGCTTTTATTACCAAATTTCTATTCCCCTTAAAGACGCCGCCATCCTTTCCAACTGCGATGACCGCGAGATCCGGCGCGAATGGATTTTGCGCATCCTGGACCACGATGGTTTTGAGCTCAACGGCATCACCGATCCCGGCGGCATCGAGGCCTGGATTCAACTCGGCCACGCGGTCGGCCTGAGCCGCGACGATGTCACCTCGCTGCGCTTCGTCGCACCCGCCAGCCGTTTTGCGGTGGATGCCTATGTCAACTTCGCGCGCCAGCGGCCCTGGCAGGAAGCCGTGGCCTCGAGCCTGACCGAGCTGTTTGCGCCGCATATTCACCAGCAACGCATCGACACATGGCCCGAGCAATACCCCTGGGTCGACACGGCCGGTCTGCTGTACTTCAAAAACCGATTGACGCAAGCGCGCCGCGACGTGGCGCATGGCCTGAAGTTCACGCTGGACTACTTCAGCCAGACCCGCGCCTTGCAAGAGCGTGCGCTGGACATCCTGCAGTTCAAGCTGAACGTGCTGTGGGCCCTGGCCGATGCCATCATGTTGGACCAGTGCCAGGTGGAAATCACCGGACCCAAAACACCATGAGCGACGATCTGGCACGCCTGCAGACCACGCCGCGCGTGGCACCGATGTTCCGCCTGCAATGGGAAGAAGTGCAGCAATCCTGGGTGCTGCTCTACCCGGAAGGCATGGTCAAACTCAACGGCAGCGCCGGGGAAATCATGCAGCGTATCGATGGCACAAAAACGATCGCCGCGCTCATTGCCGAACTCGAAGCCGCATTTGATGCCAGCGGCCTGCAAGCCGATGTACTGGCATTTTTAGACATCGCCATCGCGCAAGGATGGGTGAAACCATGACAACCGAAACACCAGTCCCCGCCACCCTTGATTCGCCAATTGGCCCACCTCTGTGGCTGCTGGCCGAAGTGACATACGCCTGCCCACTGCACTGCGTGTTTTGCTTCAACCCGGTGGACTACGCGCACAGCGGCCCCGAACTCAGCACAGCCGAGTGGATCCGCGTGCTCGGCGAAGCACGCGCCGCGGGCAGCGTGCAATGCGGCTTCTCCGGCGGCGAACCGCTGGTGCGGGATGACCTGGAAATTCTGGTTGCCGAAGCGCACCGCCTGGGCTTCTATACCAACCTGTTGACATCGGGCATAGGCTTCACGCCCGAGCGCGCCAAAGCGCTCAAGGACGCGGGCCTGGACCATGTGCAGCTGTCGTTCCAGGACTCAACCCGCGAGCTCAACGACTTTTTGTCGCACACCAAAACCTTTGCCCTCAAGCGCAAGGCCGCCGACCTGATACAGGCCAACGGCTGGCCCATGGTGCTGAACTGCGTGGTGCACCGGCTCAACATCGACTACATCGACAAAATCATCGAACTCGCCGTTGAATTGGGTGCGGAATACCTGGAGCTGGCCAACAGCCAGTACTACTCCTGGGCGCAAATCAACCGCGACGGCCTGATGCCCAGCCGCGAGCAGTTGGAGCGCGCCGAGCGCATCACCCAGGAATACCGCGAAAAGCTGGGCGACAAGCTGCGCATCTTCTTTGTGGTGCCCGACTACTACGAAACCCGCCCCAAAAAGTGCATGAACGGCTGGGGCAATATCTTTCTGACCATCACGCCGGATGGCTCCGCCCTGCCCTGCCACACGGCCAAGATGATCAAGCACCTGGACTTCCCCAGCGTGAAGACCATGGATGTGAAAAGCATCTGGTACGACTCCCACGCCTTCAACCACTACCGTGGCGACGCGTGGATGAAAGAGCCCTGCAAAACCTGCCCCGAAAAAACCAAAGACCTGGGCGGCTGCCGCTGCCAGGCGCTGATGCTCACCGGCGACGCGGCCAACGCCGACCCGGTTTGCGACAAGTCCGAACACCACCAGGTCGTGCTCGACGCTGTGGCTCTGGCGCAAATTCCGGATGCGCAGCGCGTGCAAACCAAACCGCTGGTGTTCCGCGACCCGATCAATTCGCGCAAGCTCAGCCCCGCGCCCACGGACACCACGCCGGCCTGAGGCCCGGGCCGGGGGGCTTTAAGCCACCATTTCGTGCAGCCGGGCCAGGCTTGCCAGGTTGTGCGCGGGCATGAAGCGGTACACCAAGGGAGCCGCCGCTTGCATGGCCTCGGACTGGGGGATCTCCACGGTAGGGTGCAGCCAGCCGATACGCGCTCCGCGCGCACGGATCGCAGCCAGCGCGGCGGGCAGGGCCTCGGGCGCATCGGTGTCATAGCCATCGCTGAACACCAGCACCACATCGCCCCGGCGCAACCAGCGCCCTAAATGCAACTGCGCTGCCTCGTGCACACAACTGCCGATACGGGTGCCCCCGCCGAAACCGAAGGTGACCGCATTGACTTTTTCCTGCACCCGGTCGCTGCGCTGCTTCATCAGCGGCGTGACTTCGGCCAGCCGGGTGTGAAACACAAAGGCGCGGGCGTCCAGCACTTCGACAAAAGCGCGGCACAGGCGCAAAAAGAACTGGGCATGGACTTCCATGGAGCGGCTCACATCCACCAGCACCGCGACCCGGGGCGTGCGACGGCGCACACGGGCGCGGCGCAGGGCAATCAATTCGCCGCCGGTGGCCAGTGCGCTGCGCATGGAGCGGCGCAGGTGGATGGTGCCCACGCGCGGATCGTGCCGGCTGCGGCGGGTGAGTTGGCTGCGCAGGCGGCGCTTGAGCGCGACCACCAGCGGCTCAAAGCGGTCCAGATCGCCGGGCAGCCAATCGGCAAAGTCGCGCTCGTCCGGCGCTGCGCTGCGGCTGGCACCGGCCTGCGCCTGCTGCGAACCGGAGCCTTCCGCATCGCCCGCAGCCGCGTCGTCGGCCAGCCCCAGATGGGGCTGGGCCGCACCGGGCGGCGTGTTGGACATGGACTGCGCCATGTCCTGGTGCATTTGCTGCACCATCTCCTGCAGGTTGCGGGGCTTCTGCTTCAGGCCCGAGGTACGGGTGGTGGCGCGCACCTTGTGCGGGAACCAGAAGGCCTGGTGCAGTTCCGGGTATTTGGTCCATTGCTTGTGGCTGCCCGCAGCAATCGCACGCCACAGCGATTCGGTACGCGCCCACTGCGCCAGCGGCAGCGCGGCTGCGGCCTGCAGCATCAGGCTGACTTCGGCGTAACCGAGCGCAAAACCGTGCGAGCGCAGATAGTGCGCAAAGTCGGCGAGTTGGGCGCGCGGGTCGGCAGCGGGCTGCATGGGCCGGTCCGCCTTACTTCATGCCACCAGCAACACCCACGTCCTGCCCGATGCGCGGCCCGTCGATCAGCTTGCCCACACGTTCGGGTGTGAGCGCCCAGCGGTCGTTGCGGGTCTTGAGCAAGGCCGCCAGCGAGGGCGCGAGCTGCGCCGGGTCTACGGGCAATTCGGTCAGGCCCAGCTTGAACAGCACGCGCACCCAATCCAGCGTCTCGGCAATACCCGGGGTTTTGTCCAGGTCTTCGCGGCGCAGACGCTGCACAAAGGCCACGGCCTCTTCGACCAGGCGGCTGTGCGCCTGGGGAACCAGGGTGCGCACAATCTGCATTTCGCGCGCCAGGCTGGGAAAGTCCAAATAATGGAACAGGCAGCGGCGGCGCAGCGCATCCGACAAATCGCGGGTGCCGTTGCTGGTCAGGATCACCAGCGGCTTGCTGCGCGCGGTCAAGGTTCCCAGCTCGGGAATGCTGATCTGGAATTCGGAGAGCATTTCCAACAGAAAGGCCTCGAAGGCTTCGTCGGCGCGGTCAATTTCGTCAATCAGCAACACGCAAGGCTGCGGGCTGCGGATCGCTTGCAGCAGCGGGCGTTCCAGCAAAAATTCTTCGGAGAACAAGTTGCCGCGCAAGGCCTTTGGGTCGGTGCCGCCGCTGGCTTCGCTCAGGCGGATTTCCAGCAACTGGCGGCTGTAGTTCCACTCGTAGACCGCCTGTCCCAGGTCCAGCCCCTCGTAGCACTGCAAGCGCAGGAGCGGGCGACCCAGCGCGCGGGCGCAGGCGGCGGCAACCGCGGTTTTACCGACCCCGGCCTCGCCTTCGAGCAAAACCGGGCGCTCCAACGAGAGCGCCATCCAGACCAGGCTGGCCACGTCCTCATCGGCGATATAGCCTGCGGTAAACAGCTTTTCGCGCAGCCCCTGCGGGCTGGGCGGCAGCGCGGCCTCGCTCATGTGCCGGATTTTTTGCCGAACAGGCCGGCAAAGAAATTCTTGATCAGGGCCCAGACCAAGCCCAGGGCGTTGAATTCCGTCGCGACTACCGGCGCGCTTACCGCAGGGGCAGTTGCGGGCGCTGCTGTTGCACCGTCGGCCGCCACGTGCGGTGCAGCCGAATGGTCCACTGGCGCAGCCTGGGACGCTTGCAAAGCCTGGGCTTTTTGCGAGAAGACCTCAGCGAACTGGGCCAGGATCATGTCGGAGACCGAATTCATCATGCGCCCGCCGAACTGGGCGAACTTGCCATTGACGATCACTGCAGCATGCCCCGCCAGCACGCAGTGACCACCCTCACCGGGCAGCAGTTGCGCGGTCAGCTCCATGGACGCGGAGGAGCCGCCTTTGTCCGCGCCTTTGCCCAGCATCTTCAAGGTGTGGCTGGCAGCATCGAGGGCGAGGATTTCAATCGTGCCGGCAAAAGCGGCAACAGCCGGGCCGACCTTGACACGCACGCTGCCCATGAAATGGGTGGCATCCACGTCTTCGGTGATTTGCGCGCCGGGCATGCAGGTGGCAAGCGCGTGCATATCCGAGAGCACCGCCCAGGCTGCGGGCATTGCGGCAGCGACCGGGTACTGTTTTTCTATCGTGACTTCCATGGGAACCTTCCGGGAACATAAGCAAAAAGGGCTGGTGCACTTGCGTGCACCGGCCCCGGGGGAATGGGCGCAAAAACGCTCAGGTATTCATGCCTGATTTCTTCAGTTGCTGCCACACGCGGTACGCGGTGTGCGGCATGTTGAAGTGCGTTACACCCAGATGGGCAAACGCGTCGACCATGGCGCTGGTAAACGTGGGAATGCTGCCCACGTGCGGCGACTCGGCCACGCCTTTGGCACCGATGGGGTGGTGCGGCGAGGGGGTGACCGTGTGGTCGGTTTCCCAATGCGGCGTCTCCACAGCAGTGGGCAGGAAGTAATCCATCAGCGAGTTGCCCTGGATATTGCCCTGCTTGTCAAAGGACAGCAACTGGCCCATCGCAACGGCAAAACCTTCGGTCAGGCCGCCATGGATCTGGCCTTCGATGATCATGGGGTTAATGCGGGTACCGCAATCGTCCAGCGCATAGAAGCGGCGGATTTTGGTCTCGCCCGTGCCCTTGTCGATATCCACCACGCAGAGGTAAATGCCGAAGGGGAAGGTGAAGTTGGGCGGGTCGTAGTAGTGCACCGCTTCGAGGCCGGGCTCCAGGCCGGGTGGCGGGCTGTTGTAAGCCGCCCAGGCGATCTGGGTCATGGTCTTGAACTTGGCGTCATCGCCACGGACTTTGAAGCGGTCGATTTCCCATTCGAGGTCGGCCTCGCTGACCTCCATCAAATGCGCTGCAATCTTCTTGGCCTTGGCGTGGATTTTCCGCGCAGCCATGGCGATGGCGGCACCGGCCACAGGCGTGGAGCGCGAACCATAGGTACCCAGGCCATAGGGCGCGTTGCTGGTATCGCCCTCTTCGACCTGGATGATTTCCGAAGAAATACCCAGCTCGGTGGCGATGATTTGCGCGTAGGTGGTCTGGTGGCCCTGGCCTTGCGAAATAGTGCCCATGCGCGCCAGCGCGCTGCCTGTGGGGTGCACGCGGATTTCGCAGGAGTCGAACATGCCCACACCCAGGATGTCGCAGATCTTGCTCGGGCCGGCACCCACCACTTCGGTGAAAGTCACCAAGCCGATGCCCATCAGGGTCGGGCAGTTCGGGTCGGCGCGCTTGGCCGCCTGCTCGGCACGCAGACCTTTGTAGTCCACCGCGTCCAGCACCTTGTCCAACGCGGTCTGGTAGTCGCCCGAGTCGTAGTCAAAGCCCAGCGCCGAGTGGTAGGGGAACTGTTCGCGCTTGATGAAGTTTTTGGCGCGGATCTCGGCCTTGTCCATGCCCAGCTTTTGCGCCAACACATCGACCATGCGTTCCACCAGGTAGACCGCTTCGGTCACGCGGAAGGAGCAGCGGTAGGCTACGCCGCCCGGAGCCTTGTTGGTGTAGACACCGTCGACCTTGCAATAGGCGTTCGCGATGTCGTAGCTGCCGGTGCAGATGTGGAACATGCCGGCCGGGAACTTGCTCGGGTCGGCGCAGGCGTCAAACGCGCCGTGGTCGGCAATCACGTTGGTGCGCAATGCGAGGATCTTGCCGTCGGCCGTGGCCGCCAACTCGCCGGTCATGTGGTAGTCGCGGGCAAAGCCGGTGGAGGACAAATTCTCGATGCGGTCTTCCACCCATTTGACCGGGCGGCCCAACACGATGGAGGCCACGATGGCGCAGACATAGCCGGGGTAAATCGGCACCTTGTTGCCAAAGCCGCCGCCGATGTCGGGCGAAACGATGCGCACCTTGGACTCGGGAATGCCCGAGAGCATGGACACCACGGTGCGCACAATGTGCGGCGCCTGGCTGGTGAGGTAGGTGGTGAGTTCGCCACGGATAGGGTCGAACGATGCCACTGCGCCGCAGGTCTCCAGCGGGCAGGGGTGCACGCGCGGGTAGTGCATGTCTTGCGACACGGTCACCGCCGCACCGGCAAACACCGCGTCGGTAGCGGCTTTGTCACCGGCTTCCCAGGTGAAGATGTGGTTGTGGTGGTAGCGCTTGCCGTGTGCGCCTTCGGTTTTGCCAGCCAGGTCTTCACGCAGTACCGGCGCGCCGGGTTTGAGCGCCTCAAAAGGGTCCACCACAGCTTCGAGTTCTTCGTATTCGACTTCCACGGCTTCGACGCCGTCGGCGGCGCTGTAGCGGTCTTCGGCGATCACGACTGCCACTTCCTGCATTTGGAAATGGACTTTTTCGTCGGCCAGCACGGCTTGCACATCACCGGCCAGCGTAGGCATCCAGTGCAGCTTGAGCGGCTTGAGGTCATCCGCAGTCAGGACGGCGATGACGCCGGGGATCTTGAGCGCGGCTTCTTTGTTGATGCGCTTGATGCGTGCATGCGCCACCGAGGCGCGCACGATGTCCATGTGCACCATACCGGGCAGTTTGATGTCGTCAACGTAATTGCCCTTGCCTTGGATAAAGCGGGCGTCTTCCTTGCGCAGGCGGGCGTCGCCCATGCCCATCAGGACTTTTTCGCGGTCACTCAGGGGTGCGTTCATCAGAGTCTCCTTCGTGTGCTGTCAGGCCGCTACGGCTTGGGATTGTTGGAGCGTGGCGGCCGCGTGCAAAACGGCTTTGACGATGTTTTGGTAACCGGTGCAGCGGCACAGATTGCCCGACATGCCGACGCGCACCTGCGCTTCGGTCGGGTTGGGGTTGTCTTGCAAAAGGCGGTAAGCACGCATCAGCATGCCGGGTGTGCAGAAGCCGCATTGCAGGCCGTGCTCTTTGTAAAAACCGTCTTGCAGCGCATGCAGCACGCCGCCGTTGGCCAGGCCTTCGACCGTTTTGACTTCGCTGCCCTCGCACTGCACCGTCAGGTGGGTGCAGGACTTGACCGACTGCCCGTCAATGTCCACGGTGCAGGCACCGCAGTGGCTGGTCTCGCAGCCGATGTGTGCGCCGGTCAGGTTCATTTTTTCCCGTAGAAAGTGAACCAGCAGTGTGCGCGGTTCGACCGCTTCTTCCACGGCCTTGCCGTTGACTTTCAGGGATACGATTTTTTTGCTCATGGGGTGTTGCTCCGGTTCGGTTTCTTCAGGCGCAGCGCGCGGCAGCGGCGCGGATGGCGCGCTTGGTCATTTCGGCGGCCATGGCGGTTTTGTATTCCACGTCGCCGCGCAGGTCTTCGGCCGGGTCACAGATCGAGCGCACGGCCGATGCGGCGAGGCTGATCGTGGCCTCGGTCAGTGCGTGGCCAAGCAGGGCCGCCTCCGCCGCACTGGCGCGCAAAGCGGTTGGCGCGACATTGGTCAGGCCGATGCTGGCGTGGCTGACGACGCCGCCCGCCATGCGCAGGATCACGGCCGCACCGGCAGTGGCCCAGTCACCGGTTTTGCGCTTGAGCTTTTGGTAGGCGTAACCGGTACCGGCAGCAAAAGGCGCAACCAGGATGGCGGTCAAGATTTCGTCCTCGGCCAGCGCCGTCATGTAGGTGCCGTGGAAAAAGTCCACCGCTTTAACCTGGCGTGTGCCCTTGGGGCCTTGCAGCTCGAAAGTGGCGTCCAGCGCCATGGCAATAGCGGGGTGGTCATTGCCGGGGTCGCCGTGGGCAATATCCCCGCCAATGGTGCCGCGGTTGCGCACCTGGGGGTCGGCAATCAGCAGCGCAGCCTCCACCAGCAGCGGCAGGTGTTTTTGCAACAGGGGCGAGGCAATCAGCTCGTTCTCGGTGGTCATCGCGCCGATGCGGATCACGCCGCCGGCTTCGCTGATACCGCGCAGCTCGGGGATGCGGTTGATGTCAATCAGTACGCCGGGCTGGGCAAAACGCAGCTTCATCATGGGCAGCAGGCTGTGGCCACCGGCCAGCAGCTTGGCGTCATCGCCAAGCGAGCTCAGCAGGGCAATGGCCTCGCCCACGGTGCGCGGGGCGTGGTAGTCGAATGCGGGTGGAATCACGGCAGCTCCTCAGGTTTTGTGTCAGCCCCCGGGGCGAAGCACCGCAGGGAAGGCCGGACTCTAAGCGACTTTCGCGACAGGCGGGCTAGGGCTCACCCGAATGCCCTAGCGTCCTGCGCACAAAAGCGGCGAAAAAATTTCAGTTGGCAGGCGCATTTTTCTCACGGCAGGCCCGCTCCCGCCCCGCCACGGGAAAGTCGACCCGCCGCCCCGGTGCCGGGGCACCGCCATGAGGGATACTGAGGCCCCTATGCGACCCCCCGCTCCCGCCCATTGGATTGCCCGCAGCATCGGCTCGGCCTCCACCACACCTGCGCTGCTCGTGCTGCTGGTCGGTCTGACGCTGGTGTGGATGGGGCGCGCGGACCGCCTGGTGCCGGGCGCTCAGGTGCTGGTGATTGCCGGGGCCGTGACGCTGGTCGCTCTGGGCTGTGCGGCCTTGGCGGCGGTGCGGCCCCAGAGCGCAGGACTATCACCCCCGCACGTCATGCTGTCCATGGGTTTCGGCGGCATGTTGGCCGGTCTTTTGTGGGACGTCCTGGATGGCGGCACCGACAGGCTGGCCAGCTTGTGCACGCAATCTTCATCGCTCAGCCTGATCGACAGTCTGCAACTGCATATCGCCTACCTGCCCGGCATGCACATCGGCATGCTGGCGGGCGGCCTGCTGGCGATTCCAAGCCTGCGCATCCTGCGGCCGCATTGCGGACGCTACCTGTGCTCTTTGTTCGCCCAAAACCTGCTGTGCTCGGCCTGGATGCTGGTGGGCATGACGGTCGGTGGCCTGTGGCTGGTGCGCATCCAGACCCAGTCGTCCGGCTCGACCGTGGCCGGCATGCTGGGGGGAATGTTCGTCGGCATGACCTGGGGCATGGTCGTGAGCGTCGCTTTGTACCGTTTCATCTTTCAGTTGCGCCGGGCGCAGGTTCCCGAATTCGGCGACAAGGGCTGACATGGAAAATCTGGACGTCATGGTTTTGCGCAGCTTGCGCGATTGGCGCATGGCCGGCAAGCGCGCGCTGCTGGCCACCGTGGTGCGGACCTGGGGCTCCTCGCCGCGTCCGGTGGGATCGATCATGGCCTTGTGCGAAGACGGCGCGGTGGTCGGATCCGTATCGGGCGGCTGCATCGAAGACGATCTGATCCACCGCTTCACCCAAGCCTATGCCGCAGACCCGGCCCGCGCGCTACCGGCCGGACCGCCCGAATGGGTGAAGTACGGCATCAGCGCGGATGAGGCCCATCGCTTTGGCCTGCCCTGCGGCGGCACGCTGGAGCTGCTACTGGAATTCGATCCCGACGGGGACCAGCTCGCAGCCCTGGTCGCGCAACTTGAAACCGGTGTGCTGGTACAGCGCAAGCTCAGGCTGCACGACGGCCATGTGGCGCTGCAAAGCTGTGGCGGCGCTGCGGTCTGCCACGCAAGCGAGACAGAATTGGTCAACACCTTCGGGCCGGAGTTCCGCATGCTGCTGATTGGCGCCGGGCCGCTGACCGAATGCCTGGCCAGCATGGCCTTGTTTTGCGGTTTTGCCGTTACCGTGTGCGACCCGCGCGAGGAATACCGGGGCAGCTGGGCACTGGGCGGCGTGACCATGCGCACCGACATGCCTGACGACGTGGTGCTGGAGATGCGGCCCGACCGCCGCACGTGCGTGGTGGCTTTGACCCATGACCCCAAACTCGACGACCTGGCTTTGCTGGAAGCGCTGAAAACCGAGGCCTTCTACATAGGCGCTATCGGGTCGCGGCGCAATAACGACGCCCGCCAGCAACGCATGATTGCGCACTTTGACGAGACGGCGGAGTCGCTGCAGCGTTTGCGCGGGCCCATAGGCATCTTCATCGCCAGCAAAACCCCGCCTGAAATCGCGGTCAGCATCATGGCGGAGATCCTGGCGGTAAAAAACGGAATTGAGTTGCCGCTTGCGATGCGCGTGGGGCCCGCCAAAGACGGGCGCGATGTGCAGGCCAACGACCCGGG
>CANCTD010000043.1 GCA_947380945.1 Comamonadaceae bacterium | reverse complement strand
TCAAGCACCTGGACGGCAACTGCCACACTTATGTGGACGACCCTTGCGATATCGCCATGGCTGTCACGGTGGCGGACAACGCCAAAACCCAGAAATACAGCCCCTGCAACGCCAGCGAAAGCCTGCTGGTGGCGCGCGGCGTGGCTGCCACCTTCTTGCCGCAAATCGGCGCCAACTACGCCGCCAAAGGCGTGGAAATGCGCTGCTGCCCTGAGGCCAAGGCGATATTGGCGATCGTGCCCGGCGCCCATGTGCAAGACGCAAGCGAACAAGACTGGTTTGAGGAATACCTGGCGCCCATCATCAGCATCAAGGTGGTCGATGGTGTGGACGCGGCGATTGCCCATATCAATCACTACTCCAGCCACCACACCGACGCCATCCTC
Organism: Comamonadaceae bacterium; assembly: GCA_947380945.1. GTDB lineage: Bacteria > Pseudomonadota > Gammaproteobacteria > Burkholderiales > Burkholderiaceae_C > Allorhodoferax. The sequence continues at coordinate 11,707 of CANCTD010000043.1, read as the reverse complement.
ACCCGCGACCACATGCACGCCCAGCGCTTTTTGCGCGAAGTGGACTCGGCCAGCGTCATGGTCAACACCAGCACCCGCTTTGCCGACGGTTTCGAATACGGTCTGGGCGCGGAAATCGGCATCTCCACCGACAAATTCCACGCCCGCGGGCCTGTGGGCATCGAGGGCCTGACCTCGCTCAAATATGTTGTGCTGGGGCAGGGGGAAGTGCGGGGCTAACCCCCGGCGAAAGTGCTTGAAATAAACATTTTGTTTACAATCGTGCATGATCGAAAGCTTCGCCTGCGCGGAAACCCGAAAGCTGTTTGAAAGTGGTAGATCGCGGCGTTTGCCGGCAGAGATTCTTAAACGCGCCGTCATGCGACTGACCCAGCTGCACGCGGCCCAAGCCATCGAAGATTTGCGCTTTCCGCCCTCTAATCGGTTAGAGCCCCTGTCGGGCGATCTCAAAGGTTTTTGGAGCCTTCGAATCAATGCGCAATGGCGCCTGTGTTTTCGGTTCGCGCAGGGCGCAGCGCAGGACGTTGAAATTGTGGACTATCACTGAGGAGGCTGAGTATGGCCAGCAATATTCGTGTCAAAGATGGCTTGCCCGCCATTCATCCCGGGGAGTTTTTGAAGGAAATTGTGGATGAGATGGGCCTGAGCCAAGTAGCCCTGGCCGCCGCGCTTGGAATCTCCACCATGCGCGTTTCACACGTCTTGAAAGGCACACGCCCCGTGACTGCGGAGTTGGCTTTGCGCTTGGGGCGCGTGTTGGGGCAGACGCCGCAGTATTGGCTGAACCTGCAAGCCAGCTACGATCTCAAAGTCGCTCAGCTTGCGAACCAGGCCAGCCTGTCCGGACTGCGCCGGCTTGCCGCCTGATCTCGTTATTTTTGCCCCATCGGAGATGGCCTCTCCTGTCCGACGCCTCCCTCGCCGGAGGCGTTTCTTTTTCCATCCATATCCGGTGCGTGGTGCGTGCACCGGGCCCAAGCCCGACAATCCCCCCATGACCCACGCCTTCGAATCCCTCACGCCGGACACGGTTCTTGATGCGCTGGAGTCAGTGGGCTTGCGCGGCGATGGGCGTTTGACGGCCTTGTCTTCGTATGAAAACCGGGTTTACCAGGCGGTGCTGGAAGACGGCAGCCAGGTGGTGGCCAAGTTTTACCGGCCGCAGCGCTGGAGTACGGCGCAGATTCTGGAAGAACATGTGTTTTCCGCGCAGTTGATGGCCGCCGAGGTGCCGGCTGTCGGGCCGCTGGTGCTGGGCGGGCAGACGCTGCACCAGTTCGGCGGTTTTGCCTTCAGCGTCAGCCCGCGCCGGGGCGGTCGCCAGCCCGAGTTGGACGACCTCGAAGTGCTGGAGTGGATTGGCCGCTTTCTGGCCCGCATACACACCGTGGGCGCGCAGCAGCCTTTCGTGGCGCGCCCCGGCTTGAACCTGGCGACATTCGGTACCGAGTCGGTGAATTGGCTGTTGGAGAACGACAAGCTTCCGCTGGACGTGCAATCGGCGTGGGCCGATGCGGCGCAACAGGCTTTGGCGCTGGTGGCCGCGCATCCCGCGCTGGCTGGTGCGCCCTCGGGGTCCATTCGGCGCATCCGGCTGCATGGCGACTGCCATCCCGGCAATATTTTGTGGACGCCGCTGGACGCGGCTGCCGGGCCGGGGCCGCACTTTGTCGATCTGGACGACGCCCGCAGCGGACCCGCCGTGCAGGATTTCTGGATGCTACTCAGCGGCGACCGGCCGCAGCAAACCCGACAGCTCGGCGCGCTGGTGGACGGCTACGAGCAGTTCCGCGATTTCGACCGCGACGAGCTCGCGCTGATCGAGCCCTTGCGTACCTTGCGTCTGGTCCATTACAGCGCCTGGCTGGCGCGGCGCTGGAACGACCCGACCTTTCCCGCCAACTTCCCCTGGTTTGGCAGCAGTGATTACTGGCACGGCCAGGTGCAGGTGCTGCAGGACCAGATTGAGGCCATGGCCGAGCCGCCGCTGGTGGTCTGAAACATGGCGCAGCCGCTGCCCACGCTCAACCTCATAGGTGCCGGCCGGGTCGGGCAGACGTTGGCGCATCTGTGGATGCGCCACGGCCTTGTGCAGGTGCAAGACGTGTTGACCCGCTCAAACCAAACTGCGCAGACCGCGTTGGCGTTCATCGCGCCTGGTGTGGATACGGCCCACGCGGTGCAGCACATCGCTTGCATGCGCCAGGCAGATCTCTGGCTGTTGGCCGTGCCCGACGCGCAGATCGGCGCGTGCGCGAAGGACTTGGCGGCTCTCGCCCGTCAGCGGGGTGATGCGCCCGCGCTGGCCTTGCATTGCAGCGGCGCGCGCGGTGCGGACCTGCTGCAGGTCCTGCGCGATCAGGGCTGGTCGGTGGCGAGTGCGCATCCGGTTTTGAGCTTTGCCAGCGCGCAGACGGCGGTGGCGCAATTCGCCGGAACGCCCTGCGCACTCGAAGGCGAGGTGACTGCCTGCGACGCGCTGCGTCCGCTGTTCACCGCGATTGGCGGCGCTTGTTTTGATGTGCGCAGCCAGGACAAAGTCCTCTACCACGCAGCGGCCGTATTGGCGACCAACTTTGTCCCGGTGCTGCAAGCGCTGGCCGAGGACGCCTGGCGCGCCACCGGCATGCCGGATGCCCTGGTTTTGCGTTTGCGCGAGCGCCTCTTGCGCCATGCGGTGGACAACATCGTGGCATTGGGGCCGCAGCAGGCTTTGACCGGCCCGGCTGCGCGGGGCGACCATGCGGCCATCGCGCGTCAAGCCGATGTGGTCGCCGATTGGGACCCGCAGGCCGCAGCCGCTTACCGGGCTTTGAGCGCGCTGGCCTTGCGTCTGGCGGGCCACCCACCCGAGCTGCCGTAAACCCAAGGTAGCCCAAGGGGCTGCGAAAGGTTCAGCGCGAACCCGGCACTGCGGCCTTGGGCTTGGGTTTGCCGCCCCAGCCCCTGCAATCGTAAAAGTCAAAGCGCGCCACCGGCGCACCCCAGTGGTACACGGGCAGGGTTTCCAGCAGCGTGCACGCCGCAAAACCCTGCGCACCCAGCGGCGGCGTGAAGGACAGACGTGACACATCGACCAGCAGCGTGTCCCCGCCGCTTGGCAGCTCGCCTGCCCACAACACGAACTGCGACATATCCGTATCCAGCACATGCACCGGCAGCGGCTGCGCGTACCAGCCGATGCGGCTGGCCAGCGTCCAGTTCTGTACCGATACGCTGGCCAGGCCGTGTGCAGCAGCCAGTGCGCGGGCACGCTCCCCGGCCGCGTCCCAGCCGAACAAATCACTAAAAGGGTTATCACCTTCGGGCGTGACCACCAGCGTGCGCGACATCAGGGGCGCGCCCGCGGCCAGCGTCAGCCCGAGCAAGGCAGCGCAGATCAGCGCTTGCAAAAGTACCAGCGCCACAATGGCACGCCGGTGCCCGCCGGCCCAGGCCTGCGCCAGCACCAGCCCGGCAAACGGTGCCAGACACACCCAGGCCGGCGCGGTCCAGTGCGGCAGGCTCACGCCGCCGCCGGCCATATAGGCCAGCACGGCAAACGGAATCAGAAAAAACCCGCGCCAGCGCCAGGCCTGCGGCACACCCGAGGCCATGCACCCGGCCAGCAACAAGGGCCCGTAAGCCAGCGCTTGCACCAGCACAAACTGCAGCACATGCAGCACCTCCCAGCGCCCGCCCGCGCCGTGTTGCAACTGGTACTGGAACGAGATCCAGCCATGCTGCGCATTCCACCAGAACACGGGGGCAACCAGCAGCAGCGCCAGCAGCAGCGCGGCCCACACGCGTCCATGCACCAGCAGCCCGGGACCGTGGCGCAGCAACAGGCACAGCACCACGGGTGCGGCCAGCAGCACCGCCGTGTATTTGGACAGGCCGGCCAATCCCAGCGCCAATCCCAGCAGCAGCCACCAGCGCCGGTCTGCGATGCCTGGTTGCCGCACCATGTGCAAGGTCAGCGCCATGGTCCAGATGCCCAGCGCCATCAACAAGGTGTCGGGCACCAGGCCGATGCCCAGCACATGGATGACCGGCGCCAGCGCAAAGACGGCCAGCGCCCACAGCCCGGCCTCACGTTTCGCGCCCGGCAGCCGGATGGCGACGTGGAAGATGCCCCAGGCGCTCAGCAGCCACAGCGCACCGGGCAGCGCGCGCAGCAGCCACACCGGCGCGCCCGATGCCACCAGCGGCCACTGGACCCAGCCGACCAGCGGCGGGTGGTCAAAGTAGCTCCAGTCCGGGTGCGCGGCGTACAGCAGGTAGTGCGCCTCGTCCACCGACAAGCCGATGGACGCGCCCATCAGCAGGTGCAGCAGCGCCAGCCCCAACAACGCCAGGGGCAGGCGGCGCAGCAGGCGGGTGGAGGAGGGTGTGAACACAGCAGAGCGGCCGCAGCCGGGGCGCAAATAAGGGGGTTGGGAGGGGCCGGAGGGCGCAGGCGCGCAGTCTAAACTCCTTTGCTGAAGCCGCATTTCCGCGCGCTTCACCCTCTTATGAACGGATGTTTATGCCCACCTACCATGTTGAAATGATCGAAGGCCGCACGATTGAGCAAAAGCGCAAGCTGGTGCAGGAAATCACCCGCGTCAGCGTCGAAGTGCTGGGCGGGTCGCCCGATTCGGTCGATGTGCTGATCGTCGACGTCAAGCCCGAAAACTGGGCCACAGGCGGCAAACTCTGGACCAACCCGCGCAGTTAAACGCCGGTCGCCGCGCGGGCCAGCGCTGCTTCCAGCGCGTCCGTGAACAGCGCCGGCACATTGCAACCGGTCTGGTCGCTGATTTCCTGGAAGCAGGTGGGGCTGGTGACGTTGATCTCGGTCAGGTGCGTGCCGATGATGTCCAGGCCCACCAGCAATAGGCCGCGCGCGGCCAGCGTGGGGCCCAGGGCCTCGGCCAGTTTCCGGTCCGCGTCTGACAGTGGCAGGGCCACGCCTTTACCGCCTGCGGCCAGGTTGCCGCGCACCTCGCCGCCTTGCGGAATGCGCGCCAGGCAAAAGGGCACCGGCACGCCGCCAATCACCAGCACGCGCTTGTCGCCCTCGGCGATTTCGGGCAGAAACTTCTGCACCATTAACGTTTGCGCGCCCTCGCGGTTCAGGGTTTCGATGATCGCGCCCAGGTTGCGGCCGTCGGCTCCGACGCGGAAGATGCCGCTACCGCCCATGCCGTCCAGGGGCTTGAGGATCACGTCCTGGTGTTCGGCGTGGAAGGCGCGCACCGCAGCCGCTTCGCGCGTCACCAGCGTGGGTGGTATCCACTGCGGAAACTCCAGGATGGCGAGTTTTTCCGGGTGGTCGCGCAGGGCGCGGGGGCGGTTGAAAACCCGTGCGCCTTCGCGCTCGGCTTGCTCCAGCAGGTGCGTGGCGTAAAAGTATTCGCTGTCAAACGGCGGGTCCTTGCGCATCACGATGGCATCGAACCCGTGCAGCGGCAGCACCTCGGTGGCTTCGGTGGCAAACCAGTCCTGCGCCTGCCCGGTCAGGCGGATGCGCCGGACCTGCGCCTGCACCACGCCGCCGCGCTGCCAGACCAGTTGGCGCGGCTCGCAAGCGCTCAGGCTGTGGCCGCGGCGTTGGGCTTCGCGCATCATCGCAAAGGTGGTGTCTTTGTAGGTCTGGAAAGACTCCAGCGGGTCGGCAACAAAAAGCAGGTGCATGGGCGGGCCTTGGTTCAAAAACGCAGCGCATTGCTGCGGCGGGCGTGCTGGACCAGCATCGCGCAGACGCCGGCCAGCAGGCCCCAAAAAGCGGAGCCGATACCGGCAATCACCACGCCGCTGAGCGTGACCAGAAAAGTGATGATGGCCGCTTCGCGCTCGCTGCTGTCCTGCAAGGCGGTGTGCAGGCCGTTGGCCACGGTGCTCATCAGCGCCAGGCCAGCAATGGCCACCACCAGCGTTTTGGGAAATGCCAGCAGCGCGCCCATGATGGTTGCGCCAAACAGGCCGACCACCACATAAATCGCCCCGCAGCTCACGGCCGCCGTGTAGCGCCGCGCCGGGTCCGGGTGTGCCTGCGGGCCCATGCACATGGCTGCGGTAATGGCGCTCAAATTCAGCGAAAAAGCCCCGAACGGCGCCAGCACCACCGTGGCCGCGCCGGTGAGCGTGAGAATTTTGGTGATCGGTATGCCCGCGTCGCCGCCGTTGGCGCGCTCGTCGCCGAAGCCGCAGGCCTTGATGGCTGCCACGCCCGGCATGTTTTGCGAAGCCATGGTGACAATAAACAGCGGCAAAGCCAGGCTGACCGCCGCCGACCAGGTGAACACCGGGGCCACAAACACCGGCACCGTGAGGCCCGCCGGAATCGGCTGCGCGCCAAACCCGTGGGTCAGCGCGGTGTAAACCACCGCCGCGCCCAGGCAAATCAGCACCGCATACAAGGGAACCAGTCGCCGCCCCAGCAAATAGGCCGCCAACATCACCAGCACCAGGCCCAGATCGGTTTGCGCCGCAGCAAATCCGGTCAGGCAAAAACCGGCCAGCACACCCGCCAGCAGGGCCGAGGCCAGCGACATGGGCATGAGCCGCATGATGCGTTCGAACCAGCCGCTGGCACCGATCACAAAGATGACCCCGCCGCTGAGCATGAACGCGCCAATCGCCTCGCCCATGCTGAAGTGCCCGGTCGCCCCCGCGCTGGCCAAGACCGCCGCGCCCGAGGAGCTCCAGGCCACCATCACCGGCTTGCGCAACCACAACGAAGGCACCAGCGTGGTCAAGCCCATGCCGATGCCAATTGCCCATAGCCACGACGCCAGCATCTCCGGCGTTGCGCCAAAAGACAGCGCGGCCTGGAACACGATGGCAATGGAACTGGCCACGCCCACCAGCACCGAGACAAAACCGGCGGTGACGGTGGACAGGCTGAGGTCTTTGAAAAATTGCACGCGGATGGGCCGGATTGAAGCCGGACTTAAATTTCGATTTTGGAGCCCATCTCGACGACGGAATTGCTCGGCAGCTTGAGAAAGTCGGCTGCCGCGCTGGCATTGTGGTGCATTTGGGCAAACAGCTTTTCGCGCCAGATCGCCATGCCGCCGCCCAGGGTCGGAACCACGGTGTCGCGCGACAAAAAGTAGCTGGTCGTCATAGGCTCGATATCGCAGCCCCGGCCCTTGAGTTGTTGCAAGGCTTTGGGCACGTTGGTGTCGTTTTTAAAGCCGTAGTCAATCCGCACCTGCCAGCAGTCGTGGCCCAGGCGTTCGATCTCCAGCCGCTTGTCCAGTCCGATCCAGGGCACCTCGTGGTTGCGCACGGTGACGAACAAATTGGTTTCGTGCAGCACCTTGTTGTGCTTCAAGTTGTGCAAGAGCGCGTTGGGCACGGTACCCGGGTCGGCGGTCAAAAACACCGCCGTGCCCGGCACGCGCACCGGCGGGCTGATGAACAGCGAATCCAGAAAACCCGACAAGTCCATGGACTCGGCGCGGATTTTGGAATGCATCAGCGCGCGGCCGTCTTTCCAGGTGGTCATCAGGGTGAACACTGCGCCACCAATGGCCAGCGGGAACCAGCCACCATCAAACAGCTTGAGCAGGTTGGAGCCCCAGAACACCAGGTCCACCGCAAAAAACACCCCGGTGGCGGCCACGCACAGGCCCAACGGGTAATGCCAGGCATAGCGGACCACAAAAAAGGTCAGCAGCGTGGTGATCAGCATGTCGGTGCAGACCGCAATACCGTAGGCCGCTGCCAGATTGCCCGAGGTTTTGAACATCACCACCGCCAGCACAATCGCCACAAACAGGCCCCAATTGACGGCGTGGATGTAAATCTGCCCGGTGTCGCGGGTGCTGGTGTGCAGGATGTTCAGGCGCGGCAGGTAACCCAGCTGAATCACCTGCTTGGTCACGCTGAATGCGCCGGTAATCAACGCCTGCGAGGCGATCACTGCCGCTGCCGTAGCCAGCACCACCAGCGGCACCAAGGCCCAGGACGGCGCCATCATGTAAAACGGGTTTTTGACCGCTTCCGGGTTGGACAGCAGCAGCGCGCCCTGGCCGAAGTAATTCAGCGTCAGCGCAGGCATGACCACCGCAAACCAGGCGATGCGGATGGGCTTTTTGCCGAAATGCCCCAGGTCGGCGTACAGCGCCTCGGCGCCAGTCACACACAAGACCACCGCGCCCAGCAGCACAAAGGTCAGTATGGGGTGGCTCCAGGAAAACACCGCCGCGTAATACGGGTTGAGCGCCAGCAGGATCACCGGGTTGTCGACAATGTGGAACACGCCCAGCGCCGCAATCACCGCAAACCAGACCACGGTAATCGGCCCGAATGCACGGCCTATGCCGGCCGTGCCCCGCTTTTGCACGGCGAAGAGACAAAACAAAATCACCAGCGTGAGCGGGACCACGTATTTCTCCAGGCCCGGTGCCAGCACATTCAGGCCCTCCATGGCACCGAGCACCGAAATCGCGGGGGTAATCACGCCGTCGCCATAAAACAAACAGGTGCCGAAGATGCCAACGGACAGCAAGACGCCGCGCAGCCGGGGCTTGTCTTTGACCGCCTGCGAGGCCAGGGCCAGCATGGCAATCAGGCCGCCCTCGCCCTCGTTGTCGGCGCGCAGCACCAGCACCACGTATTTGAGCGAGACGATGATGGTCAGCGTCCAAAAAATCAGCGAAAGGATGCCGTAGATGTTGTCAGTGGTCAGCGCCAGGTGGCCCGAGGCAAAAACCTCTTTCATGGCGTACAGCACGCTGGTGCCTATGTCGCCGTAGACCACGCCGATGGCGGCCAGAACCAGGGAGGGGAGGGAGGATTTCGAAGCGGATGAGGACACTACTTGTGAACCGGCCTGGGGCTGTGGCCGGTTTCCATGCGACGCGGGAGCGCCATTGTGCATCCGCTAAGCGGCTTGTCAGGGGCTGTTGTACACAAAGCCTGAAAAATTTGTTGCGCCGCAACAAAAAGCAGGCAAACGCGCCGAATCGCTGCCTTGCGGCAGGCTCAATCCCCGCTTTCCCCTAGCGGATCGGTCTGTTCCAGCTCGATGCTGCCCGCCAGCAGTGCCAGCCGGGCGATCACCCCGTACATATAAAAGCGGTTGGGCGCGCTGGCACCGGGGCGCACCCCCGGTTCGGGCAGCGACAGGCTTTGGGCAAAGGCCAGCGGCACATAGCTGGAGCCCGGCGCGCTCAGCAGCTCGTCAGCGCCCTGTTGCGCATGCACCCGGTAAAAGCCGCCGACCACAAAGCGGTCCATCAGGTAGACCACCGGCTCGGCCACCGCGTCGTTGATCCGCTCCAGCGTCAGTACGCCCTCTTGGACGATCAGGGCTTGCGGGCCCTGCGCGGGCAGCAGCGCGACCTGCGCCGCGAGGTCTTTGCCCTCACGCAGCGTCATCAGGCCCATGCCGCTGTGCTGGTCGTCGCGCTTGACCACCACAAAGGGCCGCTCTTTGATGCCGTATTCCTTGTACTTGCGCCGGGTTTTGAGCAGCATGGCCTCGACCTTGGCGCGCAGCGCGGCCAGGCCGTGCGGCGTGGCCAGGTCCAGCTCGCCGCAGATTTCAAAGTCCGGGTTGATCAGCCAGGGGTCCACGCTGATCAGCTTGGCAAAGCGTTTGGCCGCTTCGTCGTAACAGTCGAAATGGCGGCTTTTGCGGCGCACAGACCAGCTCGCGTGCAGGGGCGGCAGCAGGTACTGCGACTGCAGGTCCTCCAGAATGCCCGGAATGCCGCTGGCCAGGTCGGTGTTGAGCAAAATCGTGCAGGGGTCAAAGTCTTTCACGCCTATGCGCCCGCGCTCGCGCTGCACCGGCTCCAACACCACGCTCGCGCCACCGGGTACCGCCAGGGTAAGGGGCTTTTTCAGGTCGGGGCTGATGGAACCAAAGCGCACGTTCAGGCCCGCCATCTCGAAGATGCGCCGCAGCTGCACCAGGTTGCTCAGGTAAAAGCTGTTGCGCACATGGTTGTCGGGCACGATCAGCAGGTTGCGCGCCTCGGGGCAGGTTTTTTCCACGGCGGACAGCGCCGCCTGCACGGCCAGCGGCAACATGGCCGGCGTCAGGTTGTTCCAGCCGCAGGGGAAAAAGTCGGTGTCCACCGGGGCCAGCTTGAAGCCCGCGTTGCGCACATCGACAGAGCCGTAAAACGGCGGCGTGTGCTCCATCCACTCCATGCGGAACCAGCGCTCAATCGCCGGCATAGTGTCCAGAATCCGCTGCTCCAGCTCGTGGATGGGCCCGTTCAGGGCGGTAACAAGATGAGGAACCATTGGGATACCTTAACCGAAGCGCACAACCCCACGCGGCGCAGGGCTTCAGCGCCCGCGCCGGCCCGCCACCACCAGGCCCACGCCCGACAAAATCAGCACGCCGCCCACCAAATGGTGCAGCTCCAGGGGCTCGCCCAGCAACAGCCAGGCCACCACGGCCGCGTACAAGGGCCCCAGGTACATGGTCATGGCCACCGGTCCCGGCCCCAGTACCGACTGGGTCCAGCCGTAAATCCAGTAGGCCAGCACGCCGGGAAACAGCGCCGCCGCCACGATCAGCAGCACGGCCTGCTCCCCCAGCACGGGGCCGCTTTGGCTCAGCTCCCAGCCCGCAAAGGGCAGGAGCACCAACACGCCACCGGCGCAGATCACCGCCAGCCGGGCGTGCGGGCTCAAGGGGCTGGGCCAGTGCTTTTGCAACATGGAGTACGCCGCCCAGGCGGTGGCCGCACCGGCAATCCACAGGTCGCCGGGCACAAACTCCACTTCGCCCAGCCGCTGCCACTCGCCTTGCACCACCACATGCACCACGCCGGCCAAGGCCAGCACCACGCCCAGCGCCTGCCGCTTGGAAAAAGGCTCCCGCAGCCACAGCACCGAACCCACGGCAATCATCACCGGCGAGGCCGCGTAAATCAGCGAAATATTCATCATGCTGGTGGTCTGCCCGGCAAAGTAGACCGCCGCGCCGCAAATCCACATGCCGCAGCCGCCCAGCACCATGTAATGCCAGGCGTAGCGGCGGATGTGGGCGCGTTGCGCCCACAGCTCGGCGTGGGTAAAGGCCGCCAGAATCGCCCCGGCCAGCATCCAGCGCCCGGCTGCCAGCACATGCGGCGTGATCACCCCCGGCGCGCGCCGGGCGATGACCGAGTTCACGATCCACAGCAAGGGGATGACCCAGATCAGCAGTTGCGCCAGCCGGGTGTGCGGATGTGCCGCAGGCGCGGCGGGGTCAGACGGGACGGGGGTATCGGTCAAAGCAAGGACAGGGGCAGGCAAACAAGCAGCGGCAACGCTACCACAGCCTGCCCGTAGACCTGCCGCCGCTTTACAAAATGCGCGAGAAGCGCTCGCGGCTCAGGTCCTCTTGCAGGTAGCTGTCAAACACCATGGCGATGGCGCGCACAAAAAACCAGCCCTTGTTGCTCACCCGTATGCCGTGTGCGTCCACCGTCAGCAGGCCTTCCTGCGCCAGGGGCAGCAGCGCCCGCAACTCGGCGGCGAAATAGCGGGTGAAGTCGATCATCCAGGCGCTGGACACCACCTCAAACTCCACCGTGCCCTGGCACATCAAGGCCATGATCACGGTGCGGCGCAGCATCGCGTCGCGGCTCACGGCCAGGCCGCGCACCACGGGGAAGCGCCCCTGGTCCAGCAGCGCGTAGTAGTCGTCCAGCGTCTTGGCGTTCTGGCTGTAGGTGTTGCCTATGCGGCCTATGGACGAGACGCCCAGCGCAATCAGATCGCAGTCCGG
>CANCTD010000042.1 GCA_947380945.1 Comamonadaceae bacterium | reverse complement strand
GTGGACCATGAAAACCGCCGCATGATGCAAGGAGGCCGCGCATGAGCACTGCCACCCCGCAACGCAGCGCGCTGGTGATGGCCGGCGGCACCGGCGGCCATATCTTTCCCGGTCTGGCCGTCGCGCAGGCCTTGCGCAACACCGGCTGGAATGTTAGCTGGCTGGGCGCACCCGACAGCATGGAATCCCGCATCGTGCCCCCGCGTGGCTTTGCCATGGAATTGATAGCCTTCCAAGGCGTGCGCGGCAAGGGGCGCATGGCCTTGCTGGCCGCACCCTGGCGGCTGGCGCGCGCCTGTTTGCAAAGCCTGGCGCTGCTGCGCCGCTTGCGGCCTTCGGTGGTGGTGGGCCTGGGCGGCTATATCAGCCTGCCCGCCGGTCTGGTCGCGGCCGTGTTGCGCATCCCGCTGGTGCTGCACGAGCAAAACGCGGTGGCCGGTCTGGCCAACCGGGTGCTGGCGCGGCTGGCGCGGCGCGTCTTCAGCGCCTACCCGGACACACTGCCCGGTGCCCGCTGGGTCGGCAACCCCTTGCGCGCGGAGTTTTTGCAGCAAGCCGCACCCGCACAGCGCTTTGCCGGACGCAGCGGCCCGCTGCGCCTGCTGGTGGTAGGCGGCAGTCTGGGTGCCCGCGCGCTCAATACCGTGGTGCCCCAGGCCCTGGCGCTGATGGACGCGGCGCAGCGCCCCATCGTGGTCCACCAAAGCGGCGAAAAGCAAATTGACGCCTTGCGCAGCAATTACGCCGCCGCCGGAATCGAAGCCACGCTCACGCCCTTTATCGACAACACCGCACAAGCTTTCGCCGACGCGGATCTGGTGCTGTGCCGCGCCGGGGCCAGCACGGTGACTGAAATTGCCGCCGTTGGGGCCGCCGCCGTGTTCGTACCCTTTCCCTTTGCGGTGGACGACCACCAAACCCATAACGCGCGCTTTCTGGTCGATGCGGGTGGCGGCTGGTTGCTGCCCCAGCCCCAGCTCACCGCCGCCCACCTGGCACAGATGCTGCAAACCCTGGACCGCAGCGCGCTGTTGCAACGCGCACAGGCGGCCAAAGCCATGGAAAAAACCCAGGCGACTGCCGCCATGGCCGCCGCCTGCGAGGAGCTTGCCGCATGAAACACGCTGTACGCCACATCCACTTTGTCGGCATAGGCGGCTCGGGCATGAGCGGTATTGCCGAAGTGCTGCACAACCTGGGCTACGAGATCAGCGGTTCGGACCTGAACGACAGCGCCACCTTGCAGCGCCTGGGCGCTTTGGGCATCGCCACGCAGATTGGCCATGCCGCGCAGCATGTGGACGGGGCCGATGCAGTGGTCACCTCCACCGCCGTGCAAAGCAGCAACCCCGAGGTGCTGCGCGCGCGCGAACTGCATATCCCCATCGTGCCGCGCGCCCTGATGCTGGCCGAGCTGATGCGCCTGAAACAAGGCATTGCGATTGCCGGCACCCACGGCAAAACCACGACGACCAGTCTGGTCGCCAGCGTGCTGGCCGCTGCCGGTCTGGACCCGACTTTTGTGATCGGCGGGCGGCTCAACAGCGCCGGTGCCAATGCCCGGCTGGGCCAGGGTGATTACATCGTGGTCGAGGCCGATGAGTCGGACGCATCCTTTTTGAACCTGTTGCCCATCATGGCCGTGGTCACCAATATCGACGCCGACCATATGGAGACCTACGGGCACGACTTCGCCCGTCTGCAAAAAGCCTTTGTCGACTTTTTGCACCGCATGCCTTTTTATGGCACGGCGATTTTGTGCACCGACGATCCGGCGGTTCGTGCCATCGTGGACGAAGTGAGCTGCCCGATTACCAGTTACGGCTTTCACGAGGGCGCACAAGTGCGCGCCATCCAAGTCCGCGCGGTCGGATCACGCATGCATTTCACCGTGACCCGGCGCAACGGCGTGGTCCTGCCCGACCTGGATGTGGTGCTCAACCTGCCAGGTGAACACAATGTGCGCAACGCCTTGGCGGCGATTTGCGTGGCGGTGGAGCTCAATGTGCCGGATGCCGCGTTGCTGCAGGCGCTGGCCGAATTCAAAGGCGTGGCCCGCCGCTTCCAACCCTATGGCGACTGGCCGCTGCCCCAAGGCGGAAAGATCACCGTGGTCGACGACTACGGCCACCACCCGGTCGAAATGGCCGCGACCCTGGCCGCTGCACGCGGGGCCTTTCCCGGACGTCGCCTGGTGCTGGCCTTTCAGCCGCACCGCTACACCCGCACACGCGACTGTTTTGACGATTTCGTGGCCGTCATCGGCCAGGCCGACGCCGTCCTACTGGCCGAGGTCTACGCCGCCGGTGAGGCACCCATCGTCGCCGCCGACGGCCGCTCGCTGGCGCGCGCCTTGCGCGTGGCGGGCCGGGTCGAGCCGCAGTTTGTGGCCGACATCGCCGCCCTGCCCCAGGTGGCCGTGGAAAGCGCACGCGACGGCGATGTGATTTTGTGCATGGGCGCGGGCAGCATTGGTGCGGTACCCGGGCGTTTGGTGGCTTTGTTGCAGGGAGCAGGCGCATGAGTACAGCGCAAGACATGGGCCGGGTAGCGGTGCTAATGGGTGGCGCATCCGCTGAGCGCGAGATTTCGCTGCTCTCCGGCCAGGGCGTTTTGGACGCTTTGCGCTCGGTGGGTGTGGACGCACACGCTTTTGATCCGGCGCAACGCGATCTGCGCGAACTGCGCCAGGAAGGCGTGGCGCGCTGCTTTATCGCACTGCACGGGCGCTTTGGCGAAGACGGAACCGTCCAGGGCGCGCTCGAGCTGCTGGGTATTCCGTATACCGGCTCGGGCGTCATGGCTTCGGCCGTGGCGATGGACAAGGTCATGACCAAGCGCCTGTGGGCGGCCCAGGGTCTGCCCACACCGCAGTCGGTGGTGCTGGACGCCAGCGACAGCAGCGCGGCCGGGCTGGCAGCGCTGCACGCCGCCGCTGCCGCCGTACCCGCACAACTCGGGCTGCCGCTGATCGTCAAGCCGCCGCGTGAAGGCTCGTCGCTGGGCGTCACCAAAGTTCAAACCGAGGCCTCGCTTGCGGCGGCGGTGGCGCTCTCAGCGCGCTATGACGCGCAGGTGCTTTGCGAATCCTTCATTGCCGGCGAGGAAGTAACCTGCGCCGTGCTGGGCGAGGGTGGCAGCGCGCAGGCCCTGCCGGTGGTGCGCATACAGGCACCCGAGGGCGCCTACGACTACCAGAACAAATACTTCACCGACGCGGTCTCCTACCACTGCCCCAGCGGCCTGCCTGCGGCCGAAGAAGCCGAGATTGCACGCCTGGTGCTGGCGGCCTACCGGGCCCTGGGCTGCCGGGGCTGGGGCCGCGCCGATCTGATGCTGCGTGCCAGCGACCGCAAGCCTTTTTTGCTGGAAATGAACACCTCACCCGGCATGACCAGCCATTCGCTGGTGCCCATGGCCGCGCGTGCAGCGGGCATAGGCTACGCCGATTTGTGCCTGCGCATCCTGGCCGCCGCCAGCCTGGATAACCGGGTCGGTCCCCAAGGAATGCGGCCATGAGCGAATCGGCAAGCCCGGCTATGGATATCCGGCTGATGAATGCCGCCTCGGCTGTGCTGTTCAGCGTATTCGCGCTGCTTTTGCTGGTGTCGGCCACGCGCTGGGTGGCCCGCCTGGCGGCTTTTGATATCCAGGGCATCACGGTGCGCGGCGACATGGCGCACAACAACATTCCCAGCATGCGGGCCAATGTGCTACCGCGCGTGCGCGGCACATTCTTCACCACCGAGCTGCTGCCGGTGCGCCAGGCCTATGAGTCCATGCCCTGGGTACGCCAGGCGGTGGTGCGGCGCGACTTCCCCAACCGCTTGCGGGTGGAATTGCAAGAACACCAGGCCGTGGCCTATTGGGGAGCGGAAGGCGACTCGCGCCTGCTCAACAGCTTTGGTGAAGTGTTTGACGCCAACATCGACGAGGTCGAGCCCAATACCCTTCCCCGTTTGGCCGGGCCCGCCGGTCAGGGACCGCTGGTCTGGGACATGTACCAGACCCTGTTGATCACGCTCAACCGCGCAGGCATGGAGTTGGTGCACGTAGAACTCAGCCCGCGCGGCAACTGGCGCATCGGTCTGGAGTCGGGCGCACACCTGGAACTCGGCGGCGGTGACAAAGCCGCCGTACTCAAACGCACGGAGCGCTTTTTGCAAACCCTGCCTGCGGTGGCGCAGCGCTACGGGCGCAACGCGGCCTCCCTGGAATACGCCGACCTGCGCTACGAGCAAGCCTACGCGCTGCGCCTGCGCGGCGTGACCACCCTGGCCGCCGTCACGCCCAAATAGGCCGCCGCTTGACCCATTTATGTACAGCCCCATGACAGCACAAAGGTAATCCCGATGGCAAAAGAATACAAAGATCTGGTCGTTGGCCTCGATATCGGCACTGCCAAAGTTATGGCGGTGGTTGCCGAGGTTTTGGCCAACGGCGAACTCAAGCTCGCCGGTTACGGCATCGCGCCCAGCTTCGGCCTCAAGCGCGGCGTGGTCGTCAACATCGACGCCACGGTGGCCAGCATCCAGCAGGCGCTCAAAGAAGCCGAGTTGATGGCCGACTGCAAGATCACCCGCGTGTACACCGGCATCACCGGCAGCCATATCCGGGGGATCAACTCACCCGGCATGGTGGCGATCAAAGACCGCGAAGTCACACAGGCGGACGTGTCTCGCGTGGTCGAGACGGCCAAGGCGATTCACATTTCCACCGACCAGCGCCTGCTGCTGGTGGAGCCGCAGGAATTCATCATCGACAACCAGGAAGTGCGCGAGCCCATAGGCATGAGCGGCATGCGCCTGGAAGCCAAGGTGCATATCGTCACCGGCTCGCAAAGCGCGGCCGAGAACATCATCAAGTGCGTGCGCCGCTGCGGCCTGGAAGTCGACCAGCTCATGCTCAATCCGCTGGCGTCCAGCCTGTCGGTGCTGACAGCCGACGAGCGCGAGCTCGGCGTGGCGCTGGTGGACATTGGCGCGGGCACCACCGATGTGGCGATCTTCACCAACGGCGCGATCCGCCACACGGCGGTGATTCCGATTGCCGGCGACCTGATTACCAGCGACATCGCCATGGCGCTGCGCACCCCGACCAAGGATGCCGAAGAAATTAAGGTGGAAGCCGGTCACGCCAAACAGGTGCTGGTGAACCCGGAAGTGCAAGTCGAAGTTCCGGGCCTTGGCGACCGCAGCCCGCGCATGCTCAGCCGCCAGGCACTGGCCGGTGTGATCGAACCGCGTGTGGAAGAAATTTTCACCCTGGTCAACCAGGTCATGCGCGAATCGGGCTTCGAAGAAGTGCTGTCCTCCGGCGTGGTGCTGACCGGTGGCAGCTGCATCATGCCCGGCATGGTGGAGCTTGGCGAAGACATCTTCTTAAAGCCCGTGCGCCGGGGCCTGCCGCAATACCGGGGCTCGCTGTCCGACCTGATTGCCCAACCCCGCGCTTCAACCGCCATGGGCTTGCTCGAAGAAGCCCGCATTGCCCGCATCCGTGGCATCAAGGTTTCGCAAAAAAACGGCTCGGTCAAGAGCGCGTTTGCCCAGCTCAAAGATTTTTTCGCCGGTACTTTTTAAACCCATTCACCTTTTCTTTTCACCCTCACCATGACCCCCTCAGATTTTTACCAGGAGCCCACTATGACCATCGAAATGCTGGACGAAGAACGATTCAACCAAGGAACCCAGATCAAGGTGATCGGTGTGGGCGGCGGCGGCGGCAACGCGGTCCAGCACATGATCAACGGCAAGGTCGACGGGGTTGAATTCATCTCGGCCAACACCGATGCGCAAGCCCTGGGCCGCAGCACCGCACACAAAATCATCCAGCTCGGAAGCACCGGCCTGGGCGCAGGCAGCAAGCCCGACATGGGCCGCGAAGCCGCCGAACAGGCCGAAGCAGCGATCCGCAGCGCCATCGAAGGCGCGCACATGCTGTTCATCACGGCGGGCATGGGTGGCGGCACGGGCACGGGGGCGGCGCCCATCATCGCCAAAGTCGCCAAGGAAATGGGCATTTTGACGGTGGGCGTGGTGACCAAGCCTTTCAGCTTTGAGGGCGACCGCCGCATGAAAAACGCCGAGCAGGGCTTGACCGAGTTGGAAGAAAACGTCGACTCGCTCATCGTTATCCTGAACGAGAAGCTACTGGAAGTGCTGGGCGACGACATCAGCGAAGACGAGGCATTCGCCCAGGCCAACGATGTGCTGAAAAACGCTGTCGGCGGAATTGCCGAGATCATCAACATGCCCGGCCACATCAACGTCGACTTTGAGGACGTGCGCACCGTCATGGGCGAGCCCGGCAAAGCCATGATGGGCACAGCGCAGGCCAGCGGCCCGGACCGCGCCAGCATCGCCGCGCAACAGGCGGTTGCCTGCCCGCTGCTCGAAGGCATTGACCTCAAAGGTGCTAAAGGCGTGCTCGTGTTGATCTCCGCCAAGCGCGGCTCGCTCAAACTGAGCGAATCCCGACTGGCCATGGACACGGTGCGCGGCTATGCCTCGCCCGACGCCCACGTGATCTACGGTACCGCACACGATGAATCGCTGGGTGACCAGGTGCGCGTCACAGTGGTGGCAACCGGCCTGAGCCGCCAGGCCCCGCGCCGCCAGGCACCTCCGCTGCAAGTCATGCGCACCGGTACCGACAACGTACCCTTTCACGTGCCCACGCTGACCGATGCGGTAGCCCCAACGAATAACCTCGGCGGCAGCCCGACCCCGCGTATCGCCGACATGGATTTTTCCAATGTCGGACGGCCCCAGGTCTGGAACACCCCAGGACGCCGCGGCGCATCGGCCGCCGCCCGTGTGGATGCCATGTCCAGCGGCGGCATGGACGACATCGACATCCCGGCATTCCTGCGCAAACAGGCGGACTGATACCGCTGCAGCCCCGCTGCCGCGGGGCTGCGCAGACTAAAATCGCCGCATGATTCAACAGCGCACACTGAAGTCGCTCACCCGGGCGGTGGGAGTCGGTTTGCACAGCGGCCAAAGGGTCGAACTGACGCTGCGCCCGGCCGCGCCGGATACCGGCATCGTCTTCCGCCGGGTCGACCTGGCACAGGCGCCTGACATCCGGGTGTCGCCTGAAGCAATTACGGAAACCCGCCTGGCCTCCACCCTGTCGGCGGGCAGCGCCAAAGTCCACACCGTTGAACACCTGATGTCGGCATGCGCCGGCCTGGGTGTGGACAATATGTATGTGGACATCACCGCCGAAGAGGTGCCGATTTTGGATGGATCGGCCGCGTCCTTTGTGTTCCTGCTGCAAAGCGCCGGCATCGTGATGCAAAACGCGGCACGCCAGTTTGTGCGCATCAAGAGCCCCATCGAAGTGCATGAGGGCGAGGGCAGCCAGGCCAAATGGGCGCGCCTGCTGCCCTACAACGGCTACAAGCTGGCTTTTGAAATTGATTTCAACCACCCCGCAGTCGACTCCACCGGTCAGCGCGTGGAATTTGATCTGGGCACCGGCAACTACGCCAAGGACATCGCCCGCGCACGCACTTTCGGCTTTACCAAAGACGTCGAAATGATGCGCGCCAACGGACTGGCCATGGGCGGCGGCCTGGACAACGCCATCGTGCTGGACGATTACAAGGTTCTCAACGCCGGCGGCCTGCGCTACGACGATGAGTTCGTCAAACACAAAATCCTTGACGCCATGGGCGATCTGTATGTGTTGGGCAAACCCTTGCTGGCGCATTACGAAGCCCGGCGCTCAGGCCACGCGCTCAACAACCTGCTGCTGCGGGCTTTGCTGGCGCAACCCGAGGCCTGGGAGCTGGTGACTTTTGACGACGAACGCCAGGGCCCGCGCGGCTTCGCCCAACTCGCGCCGGCCTGGTAGGCGACCCGCCCCGGCTGCTGCGTTCACCCTGCGCTGGCTTTCATGCTGCTGTTTCGCACCCTCTTGTTTCTGATGCTGTTGGGTGCGGGCGTGTGTTTTGCCTTCTTTATCGCCACCAGCAACCTGCGCTTTAGGCGCTGGGGCATGCAACTGCTGAAGTATGCCTTGCTGACTGCGCTGGTGTTTTTCGGCGTTCTGATTCTCAGCCGCATCCTGTAGCGGCGCGTCCGTCGCCCCCGGCAGCGGGCAGACGCAGTCCAGGCTAGCGGCTGCGCCCACTTTTGTAACTGCCACTGCGGCCGGGCAGTCCGGCGGGTCCGCCAAAGCCGGCTGCATCGGCAATCCGCTGCATGGCACGCCCGGCATGGGCGTGGGTGATGGCGATACCCAAAGCATCGGCTGCATCGGGCCCCGGCAGCCCCGGTAAATCGAGCAAACGCCGCACCATTTCCTGGATTTGCGATTTGGCAGCGCGCCCGTGTCCGGCAACGGCCTGCTTCATTTGCAGTGCGGTGTATTCGGCTACCGGCAACTGCGCCTGCACCAGCGCTGCGATCAAGGCGCCGCGCGCCTGCCCCAGCAACAGCGTGGACTGCGGGTTCACGTTGACAAACACAATCTCCACCGCCGCGCAATCAGGCTGGTAGCGTTGCGCCACCTCAGCCAGACCCTGGAACAGAACCTGCAATCGGGCGGGCAAGGCACGGGTATCCAATTGGCCGGTGCTGATGGTGCCGCTGGCGACATAGCGCAGCTGTCCGGCTTCGGCGTCCAACACGCCAAAACCACAGGTGCGCAAGCCCGGGTCTATGCCAAGAATGCGCATGGAGCTGTCACGGCAAACGCGCCTCGGTCATCCGGCCCTGGATCAGAACGCTGCGGTTGGCCAGGTAGGCGGAGCCGGGTACTTTTTCGAAGAACTTGGGGCGGGGCAGCATGACCGCGAGTCGCGCCGCCTCGGCGGGGCTGAGCTGTCCCGCGTCCTTGCGGAAATAGCGCTGCGCCGCGGCCTGCGCGCCAAACACGCCATCGCCCCATTCGACGTGGTTGAGGTAAATCTCCAGAATCCGCTCCTTGCTCAGGCAGGCCTCCAGCAGCAAGGTGATGAGCAACTCCTGCGCCTTACGTACGATGGTGCGCTCGCCACTCAAAAATAGATTCTTGGCCAGTTGCTGGGTGATGGTGGAGCCGCCCACGATCTTGGGGGCTTTGGCGTTGCGTCCGGTGGCGGCATTGCGGGCTTCGGCCCGCGCCTGCGCTTTGGCGTTTTTGTGCCAGGCAGCGTTAATGGCCTCCCAGTCCACGCCGCCGTGGCTGGCAAAGCCATCGTCCTCGGAAGCCAGGACCGCGCTTTTGAGGTTGCGGCTGATGTCGCCATAGCCGGTCCAGGACTGTTTCCAGTGGGAGCGCTCCGGGGCGGTGGTGATGCGCCACAACTCCGAGCGCTCGAATGCAGTGGACTGCGGGTCGATATACGCCATGGCCGCAATCCGCAAGGCGAAATACAGCTGCAAACCCAGCGCCGCCAAGGCCAGGAGGAAGAGCCCGCGCCAGACTGCCTGCATGGCTAATCCACCAGCGCTGCGCTGTGCCCGTCGGTGTGCACAAAGCGAAAGCGCGCCACAAAAACCAACTGATCGGCCGTAGAGCGAATGGCCGCGCTGAATGCGCCGAATGGTGCGGCCTGGCGCACGATGGCCTGGGCCTGGCGGTCCAGCGCCGCATCGCCCGAGGAACGTGCCAGGGCCGTGGACAAGACCCGGCCCGCTGCGTCCACGGTAATCGCCATAGTCAGCTCGCCAAACAACTTGCCCGACTGCCCCTGCGGGAAGTCCTGCGTGCCCTGGCGCTCAACCGCTTGGCGCAACTCGCTGTAATAGGCCGCGAAAACCGCTTCGCGGGTGGATGGGCTGAAAAAGCGTTTGCGGGGCCGGGCGTTTTCGGCGGCCACGTCTTTTTCCAGGATCGCGATTTGCTGCGCCAGACTGCGCCGGCGCTCCTCCTGTTGCGCCGCCGTCAAAGGGTCGACCGCGTCCACCGCGCTTTGTTGCAGGCTGGCGAGTTGCTCACGCACCTGCGCCAGCAACAGGTTTTGCTCCTGGCGCATGGCCTGAACCGCGTTGCTGGCCACCTGGTCCTGGAATTCCAAGCCCGGCGCTGCCGCCTCCAGGGGCAAGGCTTTGCTGTCGGTACTGCGTTGCGCCAAGCCACCACCTTCCAGCGACGTCTGGGCCAAGAGTGTGGCCGCGACCGGTTTGGAGTGACCGCGCGCATTCACCAGCACCACTTCCAGGGGCGGCGGCTCCAGCACCCGGTCCCAGGTGGTTGGTGCGACAAAACGCACGGTCAGCAAACCCGCGTGCAGCAGCAGGGATACCGCGACCGCTTTCTGAAAAGTGCTCCACGTGCCCACGGCAAGCGGCGCTGGAACCGTGGACCACACCTTGGCGCTACCCTCAGTCTTGCAGCGGCACCGGTGCCGCTGCGTCGGACGCGTCCACAGCCGCGTCCGCCACATCAATGGCCAGCGCAATCGGCCCGGCACCCGGCTCGTCATCGGCGTCCTCGGGCAAGTCGGCATCCACGGCGGCAGCGTCGGGCGTATCCAGGCGTTCGACCACCGTGCCGCTGATGTCCAGTGTGATCAGGTCGGGCACGCCCAGACGCAGCCGGACCCGGGCACCGCGCGGCAGACCCTGGGCACCGAGCACCGGAACCACCAGGGGCAGGCTGTCGGCGCGCACCAGGTTGTCTTTGAACACCGTGCCTACCAATTCGGTCAACCCGTTCTGGTTCAGGTACAGCAGCGTCCAGAAACGTTCCATGGCAGCCTGGTTGCCGCTGTATGCGCTGTACACCTCTTCAAAGCCGGAAATGATGGCCAGCAATTGCGCGTCCTTGGGCTTAAAGGGTGCGGCCAACGCGGCGGTGCTGCCGTGGCGGGCGCAGGCAATGATTTGCCACTGGTTGACCATGTCGGTGTAACGGCGCAGCGGCGAGGTGCTCCAGGCGTAGCACTTGACGCCGATACCCGCATGCGGCGCGGCGCGGGTTCCCATGCGGACTTTGACGCCCGGTGCCAGCGAAGCCTGGCTGCGGTAAATGCCGGGAACGCCGAGCTCGGCCAACCAGGCACCCCAGCTGCTGTTGGCCAGAATCATGGCTTCTGCCACGATCAAGTCCAGCGGTGCGCCGCGCTGGCGGGTGCTGATTTCCACCCGCTCTGTGCCCGAAGGCGCATCGCCTTGGACATCCCGCAGGCGGAAGTTGTAATCGGGCCGGTTAAAGGTTTCGGGCTTGCCGCGCACCAGTTCGCGCCGCTCTTTGAGGGCGCAGGCCAGGCGGTACAAAAACGCCAGCTGCGGCTGCAAATCGACCAAGACCGCAGGGGCATCGGCGGCGGCTTCTCCTTGCAGCCAGGCGGGGCTGACCCAGTGTTCAAGCTGGTCATGGCGCAAATTGTGGGCAATCGGCACCTGCTCCAGCCGGGTGTGGGTTGCCCGCAGCTCCAGCGTAGCTTCGTCGAACTCGGCATACAAAGACACTGCGGGGCAGGCGCGCCCCTCCTGCAGCGTGAAATGCTGCACCAGTGCGTCGGGCAGCATGGTGATTTTGAAGCCCGGCATGTAAACGGTGGACAGACGCTCACGGGCGATCCGGTCTATGTCGCTGCCCGGCTGCAAAGCCAGACCCGGCGCGGCAATGTGGATGCCCAGCGTGATGCTGCCGCTGCCCAGGCCGCGCACCGAGAGCGCATCGTCGATTTCGGTCGTCGCCGAATCGTCGATAGAAAACGCCGCCACGTCGGCCAGCGGCAATTGCTCGGAATACGCCGGTGCCTCCAAGGGCGGAAAGCCGGTCCCCTTGGGAAAATACTCCAATGCAAAGCGCTTCCAGTGAAACTGGTAAGGCGAATCGATGGCGCCGGCGCGCTGCAGCAAGGCCAGCGGCGCCATTTGGCTGGCGCGTGCGGCCTCCACCACGGCCTTGTACTCCGGCGCGTTCTTGTCCGGCTTGAACAGGATTTTGTATAGCTGGTCCCGCACCGGCTGCGGGCACTGGCCGGCAGCGAGCGCCTGCGCCCAGTCGGTGATTTGCGCCAGCAACAGCTTTTTCTTCTCAATGGCCGCCAAGGCCTGGGCGATGACCTCGGCCCCGGCCTTGCGGAAGCGGCCTTTGCCGGCACGGCGGAAATAGTGGGGCGCATCAAAAAGGGTGAAGAGCATCGCCGCCTGCTGTTGCAGTGTGGCCTGCGCGCTGAAGTAATCGCGCGCCAGATCGGCAAAGCCGAATTCCTCGTCGGGTGCAAATTCCCAAGCCATGTCCAGCTCGACCGTGCGGCCCAACTCGGCAGCGGCAGCCATAAAAGCGGCGGGCGGCGGCGACTCAAAGCGCAAAAGCTGGTTCGCGGCCTTGACCTTGACGCGTTTGCCGCTGTCGAGTTCGACCTGGGCCGAAGCGTCGGCCTCTGACAGCACGCGCCCGGCCAGGAATTTTCCCGCTTCATCGAATAAGAGATACATGCGC
>CANCTD010000041.1 GCA_947380945.1 Comamonadaceae bacterium | reverse complement strand
TAGCGGGTATTGCCGGCAAAGCGCCCGAGGTGATTGCGGTGGCGGTGGCAGCCCAGCTGCTGCAACTCGGCGAATGAAGCCCACGCCCGGGCCGCCTGCGCAGCGGGTATAAACCCTTTCAAAACCATCCTTATCCACCAACGGCACGCCGCCGCAACGCCATGAGCACTAACGCCTACCAAACCGGACGCCTGGACCTGCCCTTTGTGGGCCATTGCACATTTGCCAAATCGCCGATCTGCCTGGACTGGAACGCCATCGATGCCGATGTGGCGGTCATCGGCGTGCCCAACGACATGGGAACGCAGTGGCGGCCGGGCGCGCGTTTCGGTCCGCGCGCCATCCGCGAGGCCTCGACCCTGTTTTCGTTCGGTCATGGCGGTGCTTACGACCACGAAGACGATGTGATGTACCTGACCCGCGAGCAGGCCCGTATCGTTGACGTGGGCGACGCCGACATCGTGCACACCGACATGGCCAAAAGCCATGCCAACACCGAATACGCGATCCGCCAAATCCTGGCCGCCGGCGCCATGCCGCTGGTGCTGGGCGGCGACCATTCGGTGCACGCGCCGGTGATCAAAGCCTTTGACGGGCAGGGGCCCATACACATCGTGCACTTCGATGCGCACCTGGACTTTGTGGACGAACGCCACGGCGTGCGCTACGGCCACGGCAACCCGCTGCGCCGCGCTTCCGAGATGAGCCACATCACCGGCATGACGCAGCTGGGCATCCGCAATGTGTCCTCCAGCAACCGCGACGATTACGACGCCGCGCGCGCTGCCGGGTCGCAGATTTATTCGGTGCGGCAGATCCGAAAAATGGGCGTGCAAGGCGTGCTCGATGCGATTCCGGTCGCACCCCATTACTACCTGACGATTGACATCGACGGCTTTGACCCCTCGATTGCGCCGGGCACCGGGACACCCAGCCACGGCGGATTTTTGTACTACGAGGTGCTGGAGATCATCGAGGCACTGGTGCAGCGCGGCGGCGGCAACATCATCGGCATCGACCTGGTGGAAGTGGCACCGGCCTACGACCCGGCGGGTGTGACGGCGATTCTGGCCGCGCAATTGCTGCTCAACAGCCTGGGCTTCATCTTCCATGCGCGCAGCCTGCGCAAAGCGGGACAAGCCCATGGTTGAGCCCCGCCTGCACTCTGTGCAATGCCCTATGGGCGACGCGGTCGGCGCACAGCCGGGCAGCGGCCACCGCATGGCTTACTGGGAATGGGGCGCTGCGGATGCGGCCCACACTGTGGTCTGCGCCCACGGCCTGACCCGCCAGGGCCGCGACTTTGACGTGCTGGCGCAGGCCCTGGTGGCGCGCGCGCCGCACCCGCTGCGCGTGCTGTGCCCCGATGTGGCCGGGCGCGGCCGCAGCGACTGGCTGGCCGACCCGCAGTACTACCAGGTGCCTGTGTACACAGCAGGCATGCTGGCGATGCTGGCCCAGTTGCAGTTGAAGCAGTTCGATTGGGTCGGTACCAGCATGGGCGGGCTGATCGGCATGGGCGTGTGCACCACAGCCGCATCGGTGGGCGCGCAGGTGCGCCGCCTGGTGATCAACGACGTGGGGCCGACGATTGAGATTGCCGCCTTGCGCCGCATAGGCAGCTACCTGGGCCAGCCCCTGCGCTTTGATACGCCTGAGCAGGCGGCCACTGCCCTGTGGGCGGTATCCAGCAGCTTTGGGCCGCACACGCCGCAGCAGTGGCTGGAGTTGTGTCGCCCCATGCTGAAAGCGGCTGGCGACGGCGCGGGCTGGGTTTTGCATTACGACCCGGCGATTGCGCTGCCATTCCGTACCGTGACCGACGAATTGGCTGAAAAAGGCCAGGCCATGGCCTGGGCGGTATACGACCAGATCCAGACGCCCACGCTTTTGCTGCGCGGTGCCGATTCGGACCTGCTCAGCGCCGCTACCGCTGCCGAGATGGGCCAGCGCGGCCCGCGTGCAAAAACGCACACCTTCGCTGGCGTTGGCCACGCGCCCACGCTGATCGCGCCCGACCAGATTGATGCCGTGGCGGACTTTTTGTTTGCCTGAGGCCGCATGCAATCCCAGGCCGTCGCCCCCGCCGATGAGGCCGCCGCCACGCTGATTGCGGCGCTGGCCGCAGCCCAACCCGAGGTCGATGGCGCGCTGACGCGGGCCCGTGCGTTCGCCGAACCGCTGCTCGCCGGTGCCCTGCTCGACACCGGCGAGGACGTGCTGGCCCACGCGGACGGGGTCGCCGCCATATTGGCCGGTATGGGTGCCTCGCCCACCATGCAGGCAGCGGCCTATCTGGTCTACACCTGCGACCACCTGAACAAGCCGCAGGAGGCGATTGCCAAGGGCTTTGGCGAAGGCCTGGCCGCGCTGGCGCTGGAGACCACCAAGCTGGTGCGGCTGCAGCGCATGGCACGCATTGCCCAGAACGCCGCCAGCCACGCGCCGCAGGCGCAGACCCAGGCGGCACAGACCGAGAGCGTGCGCAAGATGCTGCTGGCTTTTTCGCGCGACCTGCGCGTGGTCATGCTGCGCCTGGCTTCGCGTTTGCAGACGCTGCGCCACTTTGCGGCCAGCAAGCTGCCGGTTCCACCCGGATTGGCGCTGGAGTCGCTGAACGTTTTCGCCCCGCTGGCGAACCGCCTGGGCATCTGGCAGGTCAAATGGGCCTTGGAGGATTTGGCCTTCCGCTTTTTGGAGCCGCAGACCTACCACGATGTGGCCAAGCAGCTGGACGAAAAGCGCGCCGAGCGCGAGGCGGCGGTGGAGCGGCTGCGTGCAGACTTGGCCGCCGAATTGGCCGCCCAGGGGATTGCCGCGCAGGTGCAAGGCCGGCCCAAAAACATCTACAGCATCGTCAAAAAAATGCGCGGCAAGGGCTTGCGCTTTGAGCGGGTCTACGACATCCGCGCGCTGCGCATCATCGTCGCCGACGTGGCGGCCTGCTACGCCGCGCTGAGCTGGGTGCACACGCGCTTCAGCCCGATGAGCGAAGAGTTTGACGACTACATCGCCAAGCCCAAGCCCAATGGCTACCAGTCCTTGCACACCGTGGTGCGCGACGCGGCGGGCGGGCCTATCGAGGTACAGATCCGCACCGAGGCCATGCACCAGCACGCCGAACACGGCGTGGCGGCGCACTGGGCTTACAAAGAGGCGGGTGTCAAAGGCTATGCCGGAGTGAGCGCCAGCAGCCCGTATGAGGCCAAGATTGCCGTGCTGCGTCAGTTGCTGGCCTGGGAGCGCGATATCGCCGGCGGCGAGGCCGGTGCTGGTGCTGGTGCGGCTAGCGGCACGCAGGGTGCGCCGGTGCTCGATGACCGGATTTATGTGCTCACACCGGATGCAGCCGTGATCGAGCTGGTCCAGGGCGCGACCGCCGTGGACTTCGCCTACAGCGTGCACACCAATGTGGGCCACCGCTGCCGGGGCGCGCGGGTGGACGGGCATCTGGTGCCATTGAGCACGCCGCTGCGCAACGGCCAGACCGTGGACATCATCACCGCCAAAGAGGGTGGCCCTTCGCGCGACTGGCTCAACCCGGAGCTGGGATTTTTGAACAGCCAGCGCGCCCGCGCCAAGGTCCGGGCCTGGTTCAACGCCCAGGCTTTGACCGAGACCGTGGCCAAAGGCCGTGAGGCGGTGGAAAAGCTGCTGCAACGCGAAGGCAAAACCGCGCTGCGGCTGGACGATCTGGCGGCGCAGCTGGGCTTTAACAGCGCCGACGATTTGTTTGAGGTGGTGGGCAAGGACGAGTTTTCGCTGCGCAACATTGAGATCGTGCTGCGTCCGCCCGAGCCGGTACAGGCTAGCGACGACACGGTGTACCTGCGCAAGCCGCGCAGCAACGCGGCCGGCAAGGGCGGGGTGCTGGTGGTGGGCGTGGATTCGCTGCTGACCCAGCTCGCCAAATGCTGCAAACCGGCGCCGCCGGATGCGATCAGCGGCTTTGTGACCCGGGGCAAGGGCGTGAGCGTGCACCGCGCTGATTGCTCCAACCTGCGCAATATGGTGGGGCGCAGTGGCGACCGGGTGATCGAGGTGCAATGGAGCGCCACGCCGGGATCCGGTGCCAAAGACAGCGCGGCCGGTCCGGGCGGCCCGGTGTATCCGGTCGATGTGTCGGTGGAAGCGGTGGACAGGCAGGGCTTGTTGCGCGACATATCCGAGGTTTTCACCAAAGAAAAAATGAATGTGATCGGTGTCCAGACCCAGACCATCAAGTCGATTGCCTGGATGACATTCACCGTCGAAGTGCCCGATGCCGCGCGGCTGGGGCGGGTTTTGCGCAGCGTGGGCGCGCTGGAAGGGGTGCGCGCGGCGCGGCGCAGGTAGCGAAAAGTACAATGGCCGCTGCGTTTTGCGGAATTTTTACAAAAGGACAGTCGCGTGGCAGGACATAGCAAATGGGCCAATATTCAGCACCGTAAAGGTCGGCAGGACGAAAAGCGGGGCAAGGTCTGGACCCGCATCATCCGCGAGATCACGGTGGCGGCCCGCGCAGCCGGCGGCGACCTGGGCATGAACCCGCGTTTGCGGCTCGCGGTAGAGCGTGCCAAGGCGGCCAATATGCCGGCCGACCGCATCAAATACAACATCGACAAAGCCACGGGCAACCAAGAGGGCGTGAGCTACGAAGAGATTCGCTACGAGGGCTACGGCATTGGTGGCGCGGCCATCATCATCGACACCATGACCGATAACCGGGTGCGCACCGTGGCCGAGGTGCGTCACGCTTTGAGCAAACATGGCGGGAACATGGGCACGGAAGGCTCGGTGGCCTTTCAGTTCCAGCATTGCGGCCAGCTGATTTTTGCGCCCGGCACCAGCGAAGACCGGGTAATGGAAGTCGCGCTGGAAGCCGGTGCCGAGGATGTGGTCAGCCATGACGACGGCGTGATCGAGGTGCTGACCGCGACGGGCGATTTCGAGGCGGTGAAAAACGCCTTGCAGGCCGCCGGCCTGGTCGCCGAGGAAGCCACCATCACCATGCGCGCGCAAAACACCATCGAGCTCGAAGGCGAAGACGCTGTGCGCATGCAAAAGTTGCTCGATGTGCTCGAAGACCTCGACGATACGCAAGAGATCTTCCACAACGCTGCTCTATGAAAGTTCTGGTCATAGGCGGCGGGGGGCGCGAACACGCGCTGGCCTGGAAGCTGGCGCAGTCGGCCAAAGTGCAAACGGTTTTTGTCGCACCCGGCAACGGCGGCACGGCCACGGACCGGCGCTTGCAGAACCTGCCGATCACCGATATCAGCGAACTCTGCGCCTGGGCGCTGCGCGAAAAAATCGGCCTTACCGTCGTCGGCCCCGAAGTGCCGCTGGCGGCCGGTGTGGTCGATGTGTTCCGCGCGGCGGGTTTGCGCATCTTCGGGCCCACGCAGGCGGCGGCGCAGTTGGAGAGCTCCAAAGCTTTTTCCAAAGCCTTTATGCAGCGGCATGCGATCCCCACCGCCGCTTTCGCCACCTTTGAAGACGCGGCCGCGGCCCACGCCTATGTCGATGCGCAGGGCGCGCCCATCGTGGTCAAAGCGGATGGTTTGGCTGCAGGCAAAGGCGTGGTCGTTGCCGAGACCCTGGCGCAGGCGCACGCCGCGATTGACTTCATGCTGGGTGACAGCAGCCCGGCGGCATCCGGTGGCGAGGGCCGGGCCCGCGTTGTCATCGAAGAATTTTTGCAAGGCGAGGAAGCCAGCTTCATCGTCATCTGCGACGGCAAACATGTGCTGCCGCTGGCGACCAGCCAGGACCACAAACGCCTGCGCGACGGCGACCAGGGACCCAACACGGGCGGCATGGGCGCGTATTCGCCCGCGCCTGTGGTCACGCCTGCGGTCCATGCGCGCGCCATGCGCGAGGTGGTATTGCCCACGGTGCGCGGCATGGAGCAGGACGGTATTCCCTTTTCCGGTTTTCTGTACGCCGGCCTGATGGTCGACGCCCAGGGCGGCGTCAAAACCCTGGAATTCAACTGCCGCATGGGCGATCCCGAAACCCAGCCCATCATGATGCGGCTGAAATCGGATTTGCTGGACGTGCTGTACGCGGCCAGCGAGGTGGGCGGCCTGGACCCGGAGTTGGCGCTCCAGTGGGACCGGCGTGCGGCTCTGGGCGTGGTCATGGCGGCCCACGGTTATCCGGACAAAGTCCGCAGCGGCGACGCGATCCACGGCATACCCGCCGAGGCCGAGGGTGCGGTGGTGTTCCACGCCGGCACCACGCTGCAGGACGGTGTGCTGCGCAGCAGCGGCGGGCGGGTCTTGTGCGTGACGGTACTGGCCGACAGCGTCAAAGCGGCGCAGCAGCGCGCCTACCGCGTGGCATCGGCCATTGCCTTCGATGGCGCGCAGATGCGCCACGACATCGGCCACCGCGCCATCAAAGCCTGATGGCCGTGCGCCCATGAAGCCCCAACCGGCGCCACCCAGGCGCATCGGTGTGTTCGGGGGCGCGTTTGATCCGCCCCACCGGGGACACACCGCCTTGGCACAGGCGGCGCTGCAGCATCTGAACCTGGACCTGCTGCTGGTCGTGCCCACTGGCAGCGCCTGGCACAAAAGCCGCCCGCTGAGCGCCCCGCAACACCGCCTGGCGATGTGCGAACTGGCATTCGGCGACATCCCGCAGGCGCGGGTCGACGGCTGCGAAATAGCGCGCAGCGGACCGAGTTACACCGTGGACACTTTGCGTGACGCGCAGCAGGCTTATCCCGGCGCCACTTTTTTTCTGCTCATGGGCCAGGACCAGGCGCAGAGCCTGGGCAATTGGAGCCGCGCCGAGGAACTGCCCGCCTTGGCGACCCTGTGCGTGGCCGCCCGGGCCGATGCGTCGGCGCAGCCCCCGGCGGCCCTGTCTTTTTTGGGCGTCCCCTTGCTGCAAATCCCCATGCCCGCTGTTCCCTGCAGTTCCACCGCGATCCGGGACGCCTTGGCTGCCGGACGCGATACCGGCACCCTGCTCGCGCCTGCGGTGGCGCGTTATATTGCCCGGCACCCGCTTTACGCCCCCAACCCGCCTACCGAGAACCTTGATTGATGACCACCAAGAAAACCACCACCGCCAGCGTCAGCGCATCGACTGGCAAAAAAGACGTCCAGAAACTGCAGCGCGCAGTCGTTGACGGCCTGGAAGATGTGAAAGCGCAAGACATCCAGGTCTTTGACACCGAGGCGCTGTCCTCCTTGTTTGAGCGGGTCGTGGTGGCCAGCGGCACATCGAACCGCCAGACCAAGGCGCTGGCGTCCAGCGTGGTGGATGCGGTGCGCAAAGCCGGGTTCCCGAAGCCGCGCATCGAAGGCGAGGGCAATGGCGAATGGATTATTGTGGACTGCGGCCAGGTCGTGGTGCATGTGATGCAGCCGGTGTTCCGCAGCTATTACCGGCTCGAAGAGCTGTGGGGTGAGAAGCCGGTGCGCCTCAAACTCGGTGCCGAAAAGCCCGGCCTGGTCAAGGCCGAGGTGCTGGATACAGCGGCCAAGCCCAAGACTCTCGCCAAAGCAGCACCCATGCCCTCGCTGCGCCGCTCCAGCGCCGCCAAGGCAGGTGTGGCAGAGGCCTTCCCATCTAAAGCAGCTTTGAAAAAGGCGGCTGCCAAAAAAGTGCCGGCGACCAAGGCGGCAGCTGCCAAGGCCCCCGCCAAAAAGGCCGCGCCCGCCAAAGCCGGAACAGCGGCGGCGGCACCTGCGCGCAGCGCCAAGGTGCCTACCGTGGTGGTCAACGCACCGGCCAAAAAGGTGGCGCGCAAAGCAGCACCCAAAGCTGCACCCAAGGCTGCGCCCAAAGCAGCTGCGGCCAAGCCAGCGGCAGGGCGCAAGTCCTTGGCCGTGAAAGCACCGGTGCGCAAGCCGGCAGCTGCCCCGCGCGCGCCGCGCAAGGCCTGAGGCAGCTGTGCTGCTGCGCATCGTGGCGGTGGGGCAGCGGGTGCCGGATTGGGCGCAAACCGCCTGGGACGACTACGCCAAGCGCTTCCCGCCCGAGATCCGCATCGAGCTCAAGGCCGTCAAAACCGAGCCGCGCGGCTCCAAGACCCTGGAAACCTTGTACGCCGCCGAGCGCGCGCGGATTGAAGCGGCCATACCCAGGGGCGCACGCATCGTGGCGCTGGACGAACGCGGCGAGACGCTCAGCACCCCGGCGCTGGCCCGTCGCCTGACGCTGTGGCAGGAGCAGGGCGATGTGGCGCTGCTGATTGGCGGCCCCGACGGGCTGGACCCGGCGCTGCGCCAGGCCGCACACGAGCGCGTCCGCCTCTCCGACCTGACGCTGCCGCACGCCTTTGCCCGGGTCTTGCTGGTGGAGCAGCTCTACCGGGCCTGGTCGATCAACGCCAAACATCCCTACCACCGCGAATGAGCGCCCCGATCCCGCCCACGGTCTATCTGGCGTCCCAGAGCCCGCGCCGCAGCCAGTTGCTGGAGCAGTTGGGCGTGCGCCACACCTTGCTGCTGCCCGCCGCAGAGGAAGACGCCGAGGCGCTGGAAGCGGTATGGCCGGGCGAGGCACCGGCCGACTATGTGCAGCGCGTGACCCGCTTGAAACTGGATGCGGCTTTGCAGCGCAGGATCGCGCGCGGCCTGCCGGACGCGCCCGTGCTCTGCGCCGACACCACGGTTGCGCTGGGCCGCTCGATTCTGGGCAAGCCGCAGGACGCAGCGGATGCCGCCCGCATGCTGGCGCGCCTGTCCGGGCGCAGCCACCGCGTGCTGACGGCTGTGGCCTTAGGGCAGGGCGCGCGGGTGGTGCAGCTTTTGTCGGTGTCGCAGGTGCGCTTCGCGGCCATGAACGCGCAGGATATTGCGGCCTATGTGGCCAGCGGCGAGCCCATGGGCAAGGCCGGGGCGTATGCGGTGCAGGGCTTGGCGGCGGCCTATATTGCGCGCATCAGCGGCAGCTACTCTGGCATCATGGGACTACCGCTTTTCGAGACCGC
Organism: Comamonadaceae bacterium; assembly: GCA_947380945.1. Classification (GTDB taxonomy): domain Bacteria; phylum Pseudomonadota; class Gammaproteobacteria; order Burkholderiales; family Burkholderiaceae_C; genus Allorhodoferax. Next base: position 3,513 of record CANCTD010000041.1, on the reverse strand, counting down.
GCACGCGCTGCGGCAGTTTGCTTGAACCCCATGCTCCAAGATATTTTGATCAACTGGTCCCCGCAGGAGACGCGTGTCGCCGTGGTGGAGAATGGTGCGCTGCAGGAATTGCACGTGGAGCGCACCCTGGAGCGCGGCCTGGTGGGCAATGTCTATCTGGGCAAGGTGCAGCGGGTTTTGCCCGGTATGCAGTCGGCGTTTATCGATATTGGCTTGGACAAGGCGGCGTTTTTGCATGTGGCCGATGTCTGGCACCCGCCTGCCGAGGGCGAGACCATCAGCGCCGCGCGCAGCGCACAAGGCCAGATCCCGATTGAGCGCCAGGTCTTTGAGGGCCAGAGCCTGGTGGTGCAGGTGGTCAAGGACCCCATGGGTAGCAAGGGCGCTCGCCTGTCAACACAAATCAGCATCGCCGGGCGCATGCTGGTGTTTTTGCCGCAGGACGACCACATCGGCGTGTCCCAAAAGATTCCGCTGGAACAGCGTGAGCAGTTGCGCATGCGCATGCAGGCGCTGGGGGGTAGCGAGGGCGGCGGCTTTATTTTGCGTACCAATGCCGAAGACGCCAGCGACGCCGAACTCGCCGACGATATCCACTACCTTCGTAAGGCATGGGCGCGCACGAAAGCCGCCAGCCTGCGTCTGCCGCCCGCCAGTTTGCTGCACCAGGACCTCAACCTGATGCAACGCGTATTGCGCGACCTGGTGGGCGAGGGCACGCAGGCGATTCGCGTTGACTCGGGTGAGCAATGCGAGGCGCTCAAGGCTTTCGGGCTGGAGTTCATGCCCGCGGCCGCCGCCAAGCTGCAGCGCTACAAAGGCGAGCGGCCGATTTTTGATTTGTTCGGTATTGACGAAGACATCGCCCGGGCGCTGGCGCGGCGCGTGGACCTGAAGTCCGGCGGCTACCTGGTGATTGACCAGACCGAGGCCCTGACCACGATTGATGTGAACACCGGCGGCTTTGTGGGCGCGCGCAATTTTGACGACACGATTTTCAAGACCAATCTGGAAGCCGCGCACGCGATTGCCCGCCAGTTGCGGCTGCGTAACTTGGGCGGCATTGTGATTGCCGATTTCATCGATATGGTGCGTGAAGACCACCGTCAGCAAGTCCTGGATGCGCTGCGCCAGCAGCTGCAGCGCGACCGGGTCAAGACCACCCTGGGTGGTTTTTCGCAGCTGGGTTTGGTGGAGATGACGCGCAAGCGCACCCGCGATTCGCTGGCGCACATGCTGTGTGAGCCCTGCGCCGAATGCCAGGGCAAAGGCACGGTCAAAACCGCGCGCACCGTGGCCTACGATATTTTTCGTGAAATCCTGCGCGAGGCGCGCCAGTTCAACCCGCGCGAGTTCCGCATCGTCGCCTCGTCCAAGGTGATCGAGTTATTTCTGGACGAGGAACGCCAGCACCTGGAAGGCCTGAGCAGCTTTATCGGCAAACCGATTTCCCTGCAAAGCGAGGCCGGCGTGGCGCAGGAAAAATACGACATCGTGCTGTTGTGAGGTCGCTATGAACCCGGTTGACCATGCGGGCTTGTGCGACCCTGGCGCTGCGCCGCACAGCCCCGATGCAAGGGCCGACGCCCGGCGCTTGCGCGTGGCGGTCTTGAGCCGCAACTTCGACAGCAGCGGTGGTGGTGCAGAGCGTTACGCCGTGGCGGTGGCGCAGCGCCTGGCGCAGCAGCACGAGGTCCATGTTTTCACCCAGCATGCGGGCAGCGTGCCGCCCGGTGTGACGCTGCACCGTGTGCCCCTGCCCCTGCGCCGGCCGCGCTGGATGAACCAGCTGTATTTCGCCACCGTGACATGGTGGCGCACGCGGCAGGGTTTTGACATCGTGCATTCCCATGAGAACACCTGGCACGGGAATGTGCAGACCGCGCATGTGCTGCCGGTTAAACACAATATTTTTCACGGCAAAACCGGTTGGTCCCAAGCGGCGGCCCTGCTCAAGGTGCTGAGCAGCCCGCGCCTGCTGGTTTACCTGGCGCTGGAGCGGCTGCGCTACCGTGCGCGGCGCGATGGCCGCGTGGTCGCGACCTCGGTCCCCTTGGGCGCGGCTTTGCTGCGGGCCTATCCGACCTTGCAGGGCCGTATCGAAGTGATCGCGCCGGGCATTGACCACGCGCCGGGTCGCTGTGATACGGGGCAGCAGCGCGCGGCGCGCCACAGCCTGGGCTTGCCGGAGCGGGGCACAGGCCTCTTGTTTGTCGGCAATGACTTCAAGAAAAAGGGTTTGCCCGCGCTGTTGCGTGCGCTGGTGAATATGCCGCAGGCCGATTGGCTGGCAGTGGTCGGGAACTCGCGCCAACTGCCGCAAATGCAGGCCATGGCGGCTGCGCTGGGACTGGCTGCCCGCGTACATTTTTTGGGTGCGCGCTCGGAGATGGAGCCCGCTTATCGTGCGGCGGATCTGCTGGTGCACCCCACGCTGGAGGACAGCTACGCCATGGTGGTGCTGGAGGCCATGGCCTGTGGCCTGCCGGTGGTGCTGAGCGGACCGGCGTTTTGCGGGATTGCAGCGCACCTGCGGCAGGGTGTGGATGCCTGCATGGTGGACCAGCCGCAATCGGAATCCGCCTTGCGCGCAGCCATTGCTGCGGTGCTCGGCGATGCGGCTTTGCGTCAGTCGCTGTCGGCGCACGGCCACGCCTTCGCCGAGCGCGCGCATTGGGACGGGGTTGCGCAGGCGCACGCAGCGCTGTTCGCGCGCCTGTGCCCGCTGCGGCGCGCGCGCTGGCTGGTGCTGTCGCACGCGTTCAATATGGACGGGCGCGCTGCGAGCCAGACCATTACCGACAAAATGCCGCATCTGGCAGCCGCCGGCATCGAGCTGGTGGTACTCAGTGGCGTATTGGGCCGGCGCGATGCGGTCTACGAGCACCATCCCATTTGGCCGCTCGGGCCTGCGGGTATCCGGTTTGAGCTTCGCCATGTGCTGCGGAAATATCTGCCGCAAGCCTGGTTGTACCGCGTTGTCATGGTATTGCTGTCTTTGCCGCTGCTGCCTTTCATGTTCATTGAAAAGCTGTTCTGGCGTATTGAGAGCTCCTGGTCCTGGTGGCTCAGCGCCTATGCGGTGGGTCGCTGGCTGATGTACCGCCGCCGCTTCGATCTGATTTACTCAACCGGCGGGGCCTATGCCGCCCATATTGCCGGTGCGGCCCTGCAACGCGCCACCGGCGTGCCGTGGATGGCCGAAGTCCATGACCCCATGGTCGTGCCGGGTAGCACGCCGTCCACGCCCCAGCAAATCAAACAGGCGCAGGTGGAGGGCCTGATCTGTGCGCATGCGGATGTGGCGATCTGGTTTACCGAGCAGGCGCTGGCCAGTGCGCGTAAACGGCATCCTGGCTTGGGTGGGCGGGGCAAGGCCATGGTTCCCGGTGTGGATCCGCCCCAATTGGAATTACAGCCCTACCGGCGCAGTGAACATTTTGTGATTGCCCATTTCGGGTCGCTGGCGTCCACGCGCAACTTGGTGCGGGTGGTGGCAGCGGTCGAGCAGGT
>CANCTD010000040.1 GCA_947380945.1 Comamonadaceae bacterium | reverse complement strand
GGGGCCTGCGACAAGTTCCATGGCGACACCATTCCACTGGGTCCGGATTACCTGGCCTACACGCTGAACGAGCCCATAGGGGTGACAGCGCATGTGATTCCCTGGAACTACCCTTTGTCCACGGCTGCACGTGGCATCGCGCCCGCCTTGGCTGCGGGCTGTACGGTGGTGGCCAAACCGGCCGAACAAACGCCGCTGACCGCACTGCTGCTGGCCCAGATCATCCACGCTGCAGGCGTTCCCGCCGGGGTGGTCAATGTGGTGACCGGCACGGGTAGCCAAGCGGGCGCGTCGCTGGTAGCCCATGCCGGCGTGGACCATGTGACTTTTACCGGCTCGGTGGCCACCGGAACGAACGTCATGCGCAACGCCGCCGAACACACCACCCGGCTGTTGTTGGAGCTGGGCGGCAAATCGCCCTTGCTGGTCTTGGCCGATGCCGATCTGGACCGCGCGCTCGAGGGCGTAATGGACGGCATTTTTGAAAACGCAGGGCAGATTTGCTCCGCAGCGTCACGCCTGCTGATTGACCGCCGCATCCACGCCGCGTTCATGGAAGGTCTGCTGAACAAGACGCGGGCGCTCACGCTGGGCCATGGCTTGCGCAACCCCGGCATGGGACCTGTGAACTCGGCGGAACACCTGCAAAAGGTAGCGGGTTTTCTGGATCGGGCCCGCAGCCGCGACGCCCATATTCTGTGCGGCGGACACGCTACTACCGACCCGCAAACGGGACTTGGCTGGTTTTTCGAACCCACCATCGTCGATGACTTGCGCGCTGACGATGAGCTGGTTCAAGAGGAAATTTTTGGCCCGGTCCTAGCTGTGCAAATCTTTGACGATTTGGAGCAGGCCCTGGACCTGGCCAACGGAACCCGCTTCGGGCTGGTGGCCGGCATGTACACACGCGACTTCGCCAACGCGCACCGGTTAGCGCAGCGCATCGACGCGGGACAGGTCTACATCAACGAGTACTTTGCAGGCGGCATCGCGCTGCCCTTCGGTGGCAACAAGCGCTCCGGTTTCGGCCGGGAAAAAGGCATGGAGGCGCTGCGCAGCTACTCCAAGCTCAAAAGCGTGGCCGCGCGTTTGTAACGGACGGCAGCCAGCGCACGGTACAGCCCGTTTTCTTTTCATCAACCAGGAGTCTTTATGAAATTGCATCGCACCCTCATCGCCGCAACGCTGGCGCTGGGCCTGACCGGTCTGGCCATGGCACAGGAAAAAACCCTGCGCCTTTTGACCTGGGCGGACTACGCTCCGGCCGACGTGGTGACCCAATTCGAAAAAGAGTCGGGCTACAAAGTCGAAGTGACTTTGTCCAACAACGAAGAAATGATCTCCAAGCTGCGCGCCACCGGCGGTGCCGGTTTTGACCTGGCCCAGCCCTCGCAGGACCGTATCACCGGCCCGCAACAGGAATTCGGCATTTACAAGGCCATGGACGTGTCCAAGCTCAAAGCGGACCTGTTCATCGGCTCCATGCTGGACGCCACCAAAAAGAACACCACGCTGGACGGAAAAATCTATGGCGTGCCGCATATCTGGGGCACCGAAGGCCTGGTCGTCAACACCAAGCTGACCAAGATGAGCGACTACACCGACCTGTGCCGCGCCGACGTCAAGAGCAAGGTTTCGATGCGCCTGAAGCGCCCGACCCTGATCTCCTTTGCCTTTGCCGCTGGCAAAGACCCCTTTGCGCTGTACAACAACCCGACCGCCTACACCGCGCTGATGGAAGACGTGGCCAAGACCTTGACCGCGTGCAAAGGCAACGTCAAGTTCTACTGGGACAACAAAGACCAGTTGCTCAACGGCATGCGCGCCGGTGAAGTGGTTGGTGCTTTGATGTGGGATACGGGCGGCTGGAAGCTCAACAGCGAAGACGCCGACATCAAGTTCATCGCACCCAAATCCGGTGCAACCGGCTGGATCGACACCTTTGCCATCCCCGCCAAAGGCCGCAATGACGAGGCTGCTTACGCCTGGATCAACTTCAATATGCGCCCCGAGATCGCTGCGCGCGTGGCCAAGTCGGCCGGCAACTTCACCGCATCCAAAGGCGCTGACCAGCTGATGGAAGGCAAGTTGAAAGCCCAGTTCGCTGAGAGCTTCAACGACGCAGCCCTGAAAAACATCAAGTGGTACCCCGCTGTGCCCGCAGGTCTGGAAGCCATCGAAGGCCGGATTCTGGACCGCATCAAAGCGGCCAACTGATACTGGCTGACATCCAGGGCCGGCGACTGCGCCGGCCCCAACGGGTCGCCTGGTGCGGCCCGTTATGCTTTCTAACGAGACCACGCTATGCCATCTTCCAGTCCCCACGCAACACCTTCGCAGCACGCGGATTTGCAGGTGTCGGGTGTGTCCAAACGCTTTGGCACCTTTGAAGCCGTCCGCGATTTGTCCTTCACCGTCGAGCGCGGCAGCTTCTTCTCGATACTGGGCCCCAGCGGTTGCGGCAAAACCACTTTGCTGCGCATGATTGCCGGCTTCAGCGCGCCTGACAGCGGCGACATCGTGATTGGCGGCCGTTCCATGCAGGGCGTGGGACCCAACCGCAGGCCGGTGAATATGGTGTTTCAGCATCTGGCCCTTTTCCCCATGATGAATGTGGCCGAAAACGTGGCCTATGGTCTGCAACAGCGCGGCGTGGCTGCTGGCGAAGTTAAGCGCCGGGTTGGCGACATGCTGGAGCGCGTCGGCCTTCCGGGATCGGAAAATAAGCGTGTGGACCAGCTCTCAGGCGGGCAAAAACAGCGCGTGGCCATTGCCCGCAGCCTGGTGCTGGAGCCCACGCTTTTGCTGCTCGACGAGCCGCTGGGTGCGCTGGACCTCAAGCTGCGCGAGCACATGAAGATTGAGCTCAAACAATTACAAGCCGCCTTCGGTACGACTTTTGTGTACATCACGCACGACCAATCCGAGGCGCTGGTGCTGTCCGACCGGGTGGCGGTCATGAACCACGGCGTATTCGAACAGGTGGGCAGCCCGCAGGATTTGTATTACCACCCGCTTACCCCGTTTGTGGCCGCGTTTGTGGGCACTAACAATGGTTTCACCGGCCGCGTCGAATCCACCGATGGCGCGTACGCAAGAGTCCGCACGCCCGACGGCCTCGCTTTACAGGCCCGCATGCACGCGCCATTGACGCCCGGTGCGCAGGTGCAGTTGTTTGTGCGACCCGAGGCCATGGTCTTGCTCGAAGCCGGCCAAGACTTGCCCGATCCGCGCTGGGCGGTGTACCAGGCCGAGGTGGAAAGCCTTTTGTTCGACGGCGCGAACTCCGCCGTGCTGGTGCGCGAGTCGCACAGCCGTGCTGCCTTGCGCATCGCCTTGCCGCAAACCGGGCAGTACGCCGGATTGCAGGTGGGCCAAAGCCTGCGCTTGGGGTTTGACCCTGCCAATGCGGTCTGCTTCGGAGCGCCTGATGCACGCTGAAGCAAACCGCAGCGGCAACTTGCTGATGCGCCTGGGCGTTCTGCTGCTGTTCACGCCCGTGGTGCTGTGGCTGATGGGCCTGATCATCCTGCCGCATGTGGAGCTTGCGTATTTGTCGCTGCGGGTGCGTTTGGCGCCCCGCGTCTACGAGCCCAGTCTGGCGCAATACCGCATGTTCTTTGAAGAGCCGCTGTACCTGCAGACCTTTTTGCGTACGGCGCTGATATCGATTGTGTCCACGGCCTTGACGCTCTTGGTCTGTTTTCCGGTGGCGTGGACGATTGCCAAAATTGCCCGCCATCGCGTGCGGTCCCTGCTGTTTTTGCTGTGCTTGATTCCGTTTTGGGTGAGCGAGACCGTGCGGGCGCTGGGCTGGACGATATTGCTGCGCGAGTCGGGCGTGTTACCTGCGCTTTTGGTGTCGCTGGGCATCACCGACAAGCCGGTTGAACTGCTCTACCACGACGCCACGATTGTGCTGGGGCTGGTCTACACCTCCATGCTGTTCATGGTGGTGCCGCTGATCAGCGCGCTGGAAAGCCTGGACGATTCGCTGCTGGAAGCCGCCTACGACCTGGGTGGCAACAGCTGGAATATTTTGCGGCGCATCGTGATACCCCATGCCGCGCCGGGCATCGTGGCCGGTTGCATTGTGGTGTTCATGCTGACCCTGGGCAATTACCTCACCCCGACCTTGCTCGGCGGCAAAAGTTCGCAATGGTTTACCGAACAGATTTATTCGCAGTTCATCACCCGCTTCAATTGGGAGCAGGGCTCGGCCTTCGGTTTTCTGCTGCTGGGCTTGTCCACGCTGATCGTGTACCTGGGTCTGCGGGTAAGCGGCCAGAAGTTCACCGATGTGATGGCACGTACCTGAAGGGGACGCCGCATGATTCCGTCTTTACCCCGTCCGCTGTGGGCCCGCCTGGGAACCTGGGGCTACGCAGCGCTGTTCTTTTTTCTGCTGTTTCTGCCCCTGGCGGTGGTGGCCGTGTTCGCTTTCAACAACGCACCCTACCCCGCACCGCCCTGGAGGGGCTTTACCCTGGACTGGTTCTGGAGCAGCACGCCGCAGCGGGTGGGCTTGTTTGGCGACCGCCCGCTGCTGGGCAGCATCTGGACCAGCACCAAAGTAGCTTTGTGCGTCACCGGTGCGTCACTGCTGGTGGGGACGGCGAACGCCTTTTTGATCGAGCGGGTGCGCTTTCCCGGCAAACAGGCGCTGTACCTGATGATGCTGGCACCGTTGGTGATTCCGGGCGTCATCCTCGGCATTTCCATCCTCGCTTTTGCCAGCCACATTGCCAATCTGGCCGATGATCTGTGGGGTATCGAGCTGGAATTTTTGCGGCCCGGTCTGGTGCTGGTAGCGCTGGGGCAGTTTTCCTTTGTGGCGTCGATTACCACCTTGAGCGTGCTGGCGCGCCTCAAGCGTTTTGACATCAGCCTGGAAGAGGCGGCCTACAACCTGGGCGCATCAGGCTTCACGGTGTTTCGCACCATCACCCTGCCCTACCTGCGTCCGGCCCTGATCGGCTCAGCCGCAATCGCTTTTCTCATGAGTTTCGAAAACTTCAACACCACGCTGATGCTGGTGGGTTCCGATGCGCCACTGACCATCATGATGTACGGGCGTATGCGGGAAGGGGCCAGCCCCGTGTTGAATGCAGTCAGTTTGGTTTTAATGCTGATTACCGCTGCCATGGCAATTGTGATGCTTGGTCGTAGTGGCAAGCGCCAGAATGAAACCTGATGGCGAAACACAGAATGCCGGCACTCACGACCTAGGGTTGCAGCAACCTCATCGTTATCGGTTTAATTCTCTCAGAGCAACTTTCATCAACAAACGGGTAAGCGGCTTTAGCGGCGTAGGCTTCAGAACGTAACCGTGACCAAAAACCTCCTCACCAACGAGCAGTCACTGGTCATCGTGGGTCATAAAAACCACGAATCCGCCGATCGCCTTATCAAGCTGGGTGTCAGCGCTCCACGAGTGCGCGCGCTCGCGGCGTAATCCGATCAAGGCCACCCATACTTTGGAAGCGGGGCCGGTCGACCTGGGCCACACCATGTAGTTGGTGAACAACTTTGTAGCGATGGACTAAGTCGCCCTGTATCCCAAAGCACTGGCTATTGCACGAGCCGAACGATCAACACGATGGTGCAGTTCTTGAGCGGCATCGTCATTTCATTTCCACGCACTGCGCATCGCCTTGACTTTACCCAGCAAGATTAAAAAATAGAACCACGCGACGCCTATGGCTACGACCTGTATGAGAAAGTTGTCTCTACCTTTCCATAAACCACTGAACATTACATACGGAAAAATAGCCGTCAAGGTCCAGATCCACAGGTAACGACAGAGCTGCACCAGCGTCATCTCCACCAGGGTCAGGACGATAAACAACCCGCCCACGCAAGAGACTAGTGCACCCATCAACGCGAAACTACCGAACTCCCATGCCGCAGCGACCAGCGCCAGAAGCACCAAGGAAACCATGATTGGCACAAGGCCTTCTTGTCCTGATGCGCGTTGGCTATGCAGATGTTTGATCGTATCCATGGGATCCCCTAATCAATGTCCAACCTTGATGCGCAATTTTTTATACCTGAACGAAGTGCCTCTCGAGTCGAGTTAATCTGCACGGGCATTTTAATGAGGCCTCAACGCCTCAAAAATGTCCCCAGCGCTATTGCGCAGTATTGCAGGCCCACCCTCTTGATGTACGCGCACGCATGCCGCCCGGTCAGGCCAATGCGCGTCAACCGTCTTGTAGGGCCCGGCGTCACACCTGGCGTCACCAAGTAGGCGCTTGGCGAGCGGCTAAAAAGTCATCCGCGGACTCCATTCCGCGCACGGCACGGGCCCACCACTGCGAAAACGTATCACAGCGTCCGTTTACCGCTGGAAAAAGCGCGGGCGCAGCCTCGCAAGTGGCCAGGCGCTCAAGCCAAGGACGCAGATGGGGCTCGTCTACGCTGTGGACGCGATTCGCAGCTTGCAAGGCCTCAGCCACAGCCCTTGCATCGCCCTTCCAGCGCAGTGTGACCATTTCCGCCATTCGGCTGGCGACAAAGGTCCAACGGTGCGCGCTCCAGGGCCAGGCTTGATGGAAGTCGTCCAGCAAAACACCAACCACCACCGTATCCTTGGAAAGGCTAATGGGCAGTTCCCCCAAATTCCATGGGTGCACCAGCCACACATCGCGGCCACCGACATCACGGCTGTCAGGCGGCGTCCAACCAAACTCCGACGGTGGGGAACTATAGATCGGTGGCACTACCACGGCCGACTCTGCGCACATAGCTTGCACCCCGTCGTGGCTGCGGATGTTTGGATCGCGGGCTAGCTGGTCCAGCGCTTCGTAAGACTGGTCAAGCACGCTGCCCGGGCTGTGCCAAGCTGCAGGTGCAAAGCGTGCAACATTGTCAGCGTTGAAAAGATAGGGTTTTCGGCTGCCGGTACCTGCCACCCATTGCCAGCTCAGGTGGTTGCTGGCAATGTCGCCGTCCAGCAAGTGGCTGTAAAGCCAGTCTGCACCCGCGCGCCAGTGGACTTTGCGCAAATGCACGATATAGCTGGCAAGCCACATGCGTGCGTGGTTATGCAAGTAGCCGGTAGCATACAAATTCCGCACGGCGTTATCGATCACGGGCACACCGGTGGCAGCCTGGCGAATGTCATCCGGCAGTTCCATCCGGTAGTTCGCGTCGGGTAGCGGGCCTTCATGCAAGGAGTCCAATATTCCCAGGCCACGATGCTGCCAGACATGGCGGAAGTACGCACGCCAACCCAGCTCAAAAACAAACTTATGTTGTGCACTCAGCTGGTTTCGCGCCGTCACAGCCGCCAAAACCTCGGGCATGCTGATCAGGCCATGCGTGATGAAGGGCGATAAATAACTCACCGCACCTTCCAGTGCATTGCGGCTGCGCGCATAGTCATCTGGCTGGATTGCAGCGGCGCGCTCCAAAGCGGCCCTGCGGCTCGGCGAAAAAATATCGACCACTTTCATCGCCCCACTATGCATCCGTACGGCCGCTTCGGGCCCATGCGACGCACGCGCTTGACGCGCAAGAAGTTAAGCGCCATTTCTACTTCGCACACTTGGAAATGCGAACCAATAAGGGAAACCATAAAAGCAAACAATAAATTCTTCATTAATTACAATTTCATGGTATTTTTCTTAATTATGTGTTCAAAATTTACTCAAATAAGCAAAATAAGAGCATTATTAAAAGTCCAAAAAAAATGCTTCGCAAGATCGGAGCCGTCTCCAAAATCAGTGGCGTATCCGCGCCAACCCTGCGCATTTGGGAGTCGCGGCATGCCACCTTCGAACCGCGCAAAACAACGGGGAATCATCGCCTGTACTCGGAAGACGACATGCAGAAACCGAGCCTCCTGAAGCGCCTACTTGCGCAAGGACAGGACATGAGCGGGCCGGCACTCAATGCGTTGGGGTCGGCTTTAGTTCCCTGTTCCTCCGCTCCACTGATCGGCTATTACCGGCAAGGGTGTTGCAAGACCGGTGCGAACGACACCGCAGGCCAGGTGATTTGCGCCGAGGTGACCCAGGAATTTTTAGATTGCTCAGTCGCCGTAGGTAATGACCTGCTTACCCAGCGCCCGGCATAACGCAAAACCATACCGAAGAATTGGAACCAGGTTTTGTATTGCTCACAGGCTTGCCGCAAGGGACAAACGCGCGCGCGCCACACCACGTAACCCGTCACCGCCATGCGCACCATCCAACGCCCCATGCCGCCACTCGCCCAATGGCTGGGTTATGCCGGTCTGATTCCTTTCGTGGCCCTGGCCTTGCTGGCCTGCATTTTGAACAGCAAAGAGCAGGCAATGGCAAGCTTTGCCCTGCGCGCCTATGCGGTCACCATCATCAGCTTTCTCGGCGCAATCCACTGGGGTTTTGCCATGCGCCAACCCCGCGCCAATCCCTTGCTTTTAGGGTGGGGCGTTGCGCCCAGTTTGGTAGGCTGGGTATCGCTGTTGATCGTGCCAGCGGCTGGAGCGTTCATGCTGGCCGCAACGCTTTGGCTGTGTTTCCTGGTTGATCGCCGCGTATACCCCGCATTCGGATTGCAAGCCTGGCTTGGCATGCGCCTGGTGTTAACCACGGTTGCCAGCGCAGCCTGTGTGATTGCCAGCACCGTGGTCTAGCGCGCAATGAATGTTCCGACCCCCGGCAATTGTGCTAGGTGACCTGTTCAAGGAAAATGCGAGCGCGACCATGGCTGCGCAAGGCCTGATAGTTAGCGGGCCTTATCCATTTGACCAATTACGAAGCGGTGCAGCGACGCATGCGGAAACATCGGCCCACTTTTTAGAAAAGGCCCAAGCTAATCGAAAGGTCTCAACTTGTATTGCCACGGTTTCCTCAATTCGCACACCGTAGCCGCCTGCCATAAGCACCACCACGGGCGTATTACGTGCGAGGCACCAATCGAACACCCGCTGATCCCGCATCTGCATGCCCAATGGTGAGAGCTTGAGGCGGCCCAGGCGGTCGCCTTCAAACGGATCAGCGCCCGCCAAAAAAAACACCAATCCCGGACTGCAGCGCTGGTCCAGATCCACCAAAGCATGGTCCAGAGCGTTTAGATAGTCCGCGTCGCCGCAACCATCGGGCAAACCCACGTCGATGTCGCCTACCTCCTTGCGAAAAGGGAAGTTTTTCTGGCCATGCAGCGAGAGCGTAAACACACTGTCATCGCCTTGGAAGATGCGCGCCGTGCCATTGCCTTGGTGGACGTCCAAGTCAATCACAGCCACCCGCAGCGACCCACCCTCACGCAAGCGCTGGGCCTGCAACACACGCGCTGCCACGGCCACGTCATTGAATACACAAAATCCGCCGCCTTTATCGGCGTAAGCATGGTGGGTGCCGCCGGCCAGACTGGCGCTAATGCCTCTTCGTAAAGCCGAACGCGCTGCGGCCACAGTCGCCCCTACTGAGCGCCGCGCCCGCTCCGCCATGGCCTCGCTCCAGGGGAAACCGATCTCGCGCATAACAGCCACAGCCACTGATCCATCGGCTATCGCCTTTACATAAGCAGGCGTATGCACCCGCATCAACTCGATGTCACTGACCCTCGGAGCCTGCAGCAGTTGAATAGCAGGAAGCTGCTCGGCTACCGCGTCCCTGAGCATCGCGTACTTCGCCATAGGGAAGCGGTGCCCCAAGGGCAAGGGAAGAACGAACTGATCGCTGTAAAACGCCTGCATAGTTGGCATGCGGCGCGGCCCTAGGGGTTCAACCCGATCCTGGGCTGCTCGACCCGGGGCGCGACAGAATGGCTAAATATGTAACGCTGCCAAAATGCCGATGAAGACACCCAAACTGCTGACTCCGTACATAGCGCGTTTAACCCAGTCTTTACGCGTTAACAAGGCGATTGCGGCCAAGGCAATCGATATCTGCAGAACCGTGGTCGCTTGTGCCCAGCGGTGGTGTTGGTGGATTTCTTCGTCCGAGCGATGATCCCAGTCAGCGGACTCAGCTTCCAACGCATCCGCCTTCTTTTTAATGTCCGCCTTTTCAGTTTTGTACCGCTCTATCTCACCTTGGTAAAACTCTTTTTTTGCCGGCGCCACTTCCAAAGCGAGCTCAGACAAGTTCTGCTTGGTGCTCTTGGACTGGTAATAATTCCATTGATTAGCGGCCTCTGTTTTCTTTATAGCCGCATTGTTTTTATACAAGCCCGCGTTGGCCTGTGTTGCACCCCCCATGTAGCCGAAAAGCGCACCGACCGTGGCGATGATGGCCGTGAACATCGCGATTTGGTTGGTGTTGCTGGATCCGTGCCCATGGCCCGCGCCATCGCCTGGGTGCTCTAGCGCATGCTCATGCGGGGAGTGAACTTCAAATCCTTCCTCGGACATATTTTTTACCTTTACAAGTGAACGAAATAACAGCTTCTTCGCCCAGCACAGCTAGGCTGAAGTCGGACAAAGTGACAAGTGTAGTACTGCGGGGTTACGGGCGGCCGCCAGCGGCAAACTCCCGGCTAAAACCCGCATGACGGACGTGTACTAGCCTGCGGCAAACACACCAGCGAGCAGTTCAAACGATCGCAGCTGAACCGCTGGGTCATGGGCCCAGGTACAGACGACCAATTCACCCAGCTCCAGGCGCTCGGCCAATGCCCGCATCTGGTGTGCGACCTGCGCGGCAGTCCCCACCAACGCATCGGGCCGCATGGCTTGGATAGCGGCGAGATCTTCGGTACCCAGGCCTTCCACCGCCCGATCCGGCGGCAACAAGGGCGTCACCCGCCCCCTGTTGCGCTCCAACCGCCAGCGCGCCCGGCTCTGGAACTGGTACCAGGCCTCTCGCTCAGTATCGGCTGCGAGTGCCGAAACGCAAATCGTAGCCTGTGGTTGCCGCAAGTGGGCACTGGGTTGAAACTGGCTGCGGTACATCTCCAGGGCCGACGCAACGCCCACCCCGTCATTAAAAAAATAGGCAAACGCATAAGGAAGCCCCAGATGCGCGGCAAGCTGGGCGCCGTAATTGGAGCTACCCAGAATCCACAGGCTGGGCGCGGTTACCCCTGTCGGCTGGGCCACAACACCAAACCCCGGGTGATCACGCGGGAAACCCTGATTGCTGACCCAGGCCTGCAACTCCTGCACCTGCTGCGGGAAACGTTCGGACGCGTAGCGGTCCGGGTTGAGGAGTTGCGAGGTGCGGCCATCACTGCCAGGCGCGCGGCCCAGCCCTAGGTCTATCCTTCCCGGTGCCAGCGCATCAAGCACACGGAACTGCTCGGCGACTTTGAAGGGCGCATAGTGCGGCAGCATGACCCCCGCACTACCCAGGCGGATGCGCGTGGTACGGGCGGCAATTGCGGCCAACAGGACCTCAGGCGCGGTGCCCGCGATGCTCGGCAGATTGTGGTGTTCACTAACCCAAAACCGGCCATAGCCCCATTCCTCACAGCGCTGCGCCAGCGCCAGCGTGTGGCGAATGGCGGCGTCTTGCGGCTGTCCGAAGGAAACCACTGACTGGTCAAGGACTGAGAGTTTCAACATCTGCTGATCATAGGTGGGGACACCCTGCCACACGATGCTTCCCGAGATCATTACCGCAGGCAGCAACTCGGCGCTTTGGGATTCCCTGAAAACTGCACCAAGATGCTCGGGAACATAGGGGTCGGGTTGGGGCTTAAGTCGTTTATGAACTTCCCGGTTCGCACCAGTGGCGAGCTATCTTTAGCGACCCAGCCTAGGGCAGTCCAGCTTTCGCTCTTTAAAACGCCGCCACCAGCCCGTCGCTGCGCGGGTCTGCCGCACCCTGGTACAAGCCATCGGTCTGGCGCACGATGGCACCGGCGTGGCCCATGGTGTCGCTGTAGTCACCCAGAATTTCCACATCGTGGCCGGCCGCAGACAAGGCCTGCATCACCTGCGGGTCAAAGCGGTTTTCGAACTTCAGCGTGGTGGATTCCTGGCCCCAGGTTTTACCCAGCAGCCAGCGCGGCGCACTCACCGCCTGTTGCAAGGTCTGGCCGTAAAAGGCGTAGCGGCTGAACACCGCCGACTGGCTTTGCGGTTGGCCGTCACCGCCCATATTGCCGTAGACCATGTGGCGGCCATCGTCGAATCGCGCATGCGCCGGGTTGAGCGTGTGAAACGGCTTTTTGTGGGGCGCGAGAACGAGGTGCGAGGCCGGGTCCAGCGAAAAACTGGAACCCCGGTTCTGCCAGGCAATGCCGGTGTCGGCCAGCACCACGCCCGAGCCGAACTCCCAGTACACGCTCTGGATGTAGCTGACCATGCGCCCTTGCGCGTCGGCCGTTCCCATCCAGATGGTGTCGCCCGGAATGCTGCGCTCCGGCCAGGGCAAGGCCCTGGCCATATCCACGGCTTCGACACAACTATCAATAAAGCTGTCGCTCAGGAATTGCGCGGGGCTGACCCACATGCGGTCCATGGTGGCGGGGTCAGCCACAAAGCGGTTGCGGACCTTGAACGCCTGTTTGGTGGCTTCCACCAGCGCATGCAAATACGGGGCGCCATCGGCCTCGTGAATACCGTGGCGCAAGCGCAAGCGATCAAAGATGGCCAGAA
>CANCTD010000039.1 GCA_947380945.1 Comamonadaceae bacterium | reverse complement strand
TGGAGCGCGCCGGTATGGCCAAGTGCGCACCCAAGCTCAACCCCAAGGGTGACCCTAACAAGTACCTGAGCGACAAGGGTGCTCCTTGGAAGAAGCTGGCTAACGAGAAGCCGAAGGGTGAAACCATTGCCTATGACACGCTGCTCAATGCGTGGAAAGCCGGCAAGGTTCGCTAAGCCCTGCGCCTTGCAGCCCGGCTGCAAGGTAACAACCGCACCACCGCCGGCCCCGGTCAGACCAGCGGGCGGTGGTGCCCCCATTCTTTTGACGCGCGCCCCGTGTGGATAGCCATGTCCGAAAACGCCCATCCCCTGCCAACCGTTCGAGAGCAAGCGCTCGCGCAATTGCGCCAGCCGCATGTTTTTGACGTGGCGATCGTGGGCGGCGGAGCCACCGGCCTGGGGCTGGCCCTGGATGCGGCGCAGCGCGGCTTGTCGGTTGTGTTGATCGACTCCCATGATTTCGCGCAGGGCACATCCTCGCGCTCGACCAAATTGCTGCACGGCGGCGTGCGCTACATGGCGCAGGGCAATATCAGCCTGGTGCGCGAAGCCTTGCACGAGCGCACCACGGTGCTGCGCATTGCGCCGGGTCTGGCGCATCCGCTGGCCTTTGTGATCCCTGCGACCCGTTGGTGGGAGCGGGCTTTTTATGGCGCAGGGCTGACGCTGTATGACTGGCTGGCGGGCAGCGCCGGCCTGGGGCAGACCCGGATTTTGAACGCAGCCCAAACCTTGCAACGCTTGCCTGCGGCGCGCGCGGCGGGCCTGCGCGGCGGGGTTCTGTACTGGGATGCCCAATTCGACGACGCCCGCCTGGCCATTGCCCTGGCGCGCACGGCGCAGCAGCAAGGCGCTCTATTGGTCAACCACTGCGCCGCTACCGGGTTGCTGGTCGCGGGCGGCAAAGTGGCCGGCCTGTGCTGCCAGGACAGCCTGGGCGGCGAGGCTTTCACCGTCAAGGCCCGCTGCGTGGTGAACGCCACCGGCGTCTGGGTTGACCAGTTGCGTGCGCAGGAGCAGGCAGTTTGTAGCGGCACCGGCAAGCCTGCTGATTTGCCCCCGCTGGTTGCGCCCAGCCAGGGTATTCACATCGTGGTGGATGCGCGTTTTCTGGGTTCCGACGCGGCGCTGATGGTGCCTAAAACATCGGACGGTCGCGTGCTGTTTGCGGTGCCCTGGCTGGGGAAAGTCATTCTGGGCACCACGGACACGCCGCGCGAGCACATCGCGCGCGAACCCACCGCCCTGCACGAAGAGGTTGACTTCATCTTGCGCGAGGCTGCGAAATACCTGGCTGTCCCGCCTACGCGGGCGGACATCCGCAGCATCTGGGTGGGCTTGCGTCCGCTGGTGCGTCCGCACCATGCCAACGGCAGCAGCGGGCCGACCAAGAAAATCAGCCGTGAGCACACGATTCTGGTCGGACCTGGCGGAATGGTGACCGTCACTGGCGGCAAATGGACCACTTACCGCGCCATGGCGGACGATGTGCTGGGCGTATGCGCCAGCCATGGCCTGGTCGGGGTGCTGCCTCCCTGCAAATCGGCGCACACCATGTTGCTCGATGGCCAGGGCGCCAACGCGCCTGCGGCGCAGCCTCTGGACGGCTGGTCGCACGGCTTGTCTGCGCAGCGGGTTCGCTTTGCGGTGGAGCATGAGTACGCTTGCACGGTGGAGGATGTATTGGCGCGCCGCAGCCGCTTGCTGTTTCTGGATGCCCGCGCCGCCCGTGAATTGGCACCACTTGTTGCGAAAACCATGGAAGACTGCGGCGTGGCGGCCCCTCGCCTGACCGAATTCGAGGCATTGGCAGACAAATATTTACAAGTTCCCTGAGTTCGCCCACGAAAAGCCGGGCTAACTGGTGCATAATCGCGGGCTTCGCTTGAATTCTTGGCGAAGTATCTGCCCAAATGGCTGTGGTGTGAGTGGTTTACACCCCAGGCAGCGGGCCCAAGACTGATCGCTGGTGTTGTGCCTGCGGTGCAAGTTGGGAAAATGAAATGATCCAGACTGAATCTCGGTTAGAAGTCGCCGATAACACCGGCGCGAAGTCCGTCCTATGTATCAAGGTGCTGGGTGGCTCTAAACGCCGCTACGCCACCGTGGGCGACATTATCAAAGTCAGCATCAAGGAAGCTGCGCCGCGTGGACGCGTCAAAAAAGGCGAGGTCTACAGCGCCGTTGTTGTGCGTACGGCCAAAGGCATACGCCGCGGCGACGGTTCCTTGGTCAAGTTCGACGGCAACGCGGCGGTGTTGCTCAACGCCAAACTGGAGCCGATCGGCACCCGTATTTTTGGACCCGTTACGCGCGAACTGCGTACCGAGAAGTTCATGAAAATCGTGTCGCTGGCTCCTGAAGTGCTGTAAGAGGAGAAGCCATGAACAAAATTCGTACAGGCGACCAGGTCATCGTGATCGCGGGTCGTGACAAAGGCAAGCGCGGCGTGGTCAGTGCCCGCAAAGACGACTCGCATCTGCTGGTTGAAGGCATCAATCTGGTGAAAAAGCACACCAAGCCCAACCCCATGAAGGGTGTGAGCGGCGGCATTGTGGAAAAAAACATGCCGATTCACCAGTCCAATATCGCAATTTTCAACGCGGCCACCGGCAAGGCGGATCGCGTGGGTATCAAATCGCTGGCTGACGGAAAGCGCGTTCGCGTCTACAAGTCCAGCGGCGAAGAAATCAAGGTGGCATGAGATGGCACGCTTTCAAGAACATTACCGCGAAAAAGTCGCTCCCGAGCTGATGGCCAAGTTCGGCTACACCTCGCCCATGCAGGTTCCGCGCATCACCAAGATCACGCTCAACATGGGTGTGAGCGAGGCAGTCGCCGACAAGAAGATCATGGAAAACGCCGTAGCTGACTTGACCAAGATCGCCGGGCAGAAGCCCGTGGTGACCAAGTCCAAGAAAGCTATTGCGGGTTTCAAAATCCGTGAAGGCCAGGCGATTGGCTGCATGGTGACATTGCGCGGTTTGCGCATGTACGAATTTCTGGATCGCTTCGTGACCGTGGCGCTGCCCCGCGTGCGTGACTTCCGGGGTATTTCCGGACGCGCATTCGATGGCCGTGGCAACTACAACATCGGTGTGAAAGAGCAGATCATCTTCCCGGAAATTGAGTACGACAAGGTGGATGCCTTGCGCGGTCTCAATATCAGCATTACCACCACGGCAAAGTCGGACGACGAGTGCAAGGCACTGCTGGCCGGTTTCCGCTTCCCGTTCAAGAACTGAGGTCCATAATGGCGAAAAAGGCTTTGATTGAGCGCGAACTCAAGCGCGACAAACTGGTTGCCAAGTACGCGAAAAAGCATGCGGAGCTCAAGGCAACTGCCAATGACGCAAAGCAGAGCGACGAAGTGCGTATGCAAGCCCGTCTGGCGCTGCAACAACTCCCCCGTAACGCCAACCCGACACGCCAGCGCAACCGCTGCGCGATCACCGGTCGGCCGCGCGGCACCTTCCAACAATTCGGTCTGGCCCGCGCGAAGATTCGCGAAATGGCGTTTGCAGGGGAAATCCCCGGCATCGTCAAAGCCAGTTGGTAAGCCGCAGGAGTATCTGATATGAGCATGAGTGATCCCATTGCTGACCTGCTGACGCGCATTCGCAATGCGCAGATGGTTGCCAAGACCAGCGTCTCGGTGCCTTCGTCCAAGGTCAAAGTCGCCATCGTCCAGGTCCTGAAAGACGAAGGCTATATCGAGTCGTTCAAGGTCACAGGCGAAGCCGGTAAGGCCGAGCTCGAAATCGCCCTGAAGTACTACGCCGGCCGTCCGGTGATCGAGCGCATTGAGCGCGTCAGCCGCCCCGGCTTGCGCGTGTACCGCGGCTCGGGTGCCATTCCAACGGTGCAAAACGGTTTGGGTGTGGCTATTGTGACCACACCCCAGGGTGTGATGACGGACCGCAAAGCCCGCGCCAACGGCGTCGGCGGCGAAGTTCTGTGCGTCGTCGCTTAATTCCGCAAAGAGGAAACTACCATGTCTCGCGTAGGTAAATTACCCGTCACCATCCCCGCAGGGGTTGAAGTGGCGATGAAAGACGACCAGATCAGCGTCAAGGCTGCGTCAAACTTGCTGCACTTGCGCAGCAACGCGCTGGTGAATGTGGCCAACGAAGGTGAAGTGCTGAATTTCAGTCCTGCCAATGCGTCACGTGAAGCCAATGCCATGACTGGCACCATGCGCCAACTCGTGAACAACATGGTGGTCGGTGTGACCAAGGGCTTCGAGAAAAAGCTGACCTTGTTGGGTGTGGGTTACAAAGCGCAGGCCACTGGCAGCAAACTCAATCTGGTGGTGGGTTATTCGCATCCTGTGAACATCGATATGCCTGCCGGTATTTCGGTGGCCACGCCGACGCCTACCGAAATCGTGATCAAAGGTGCGGACCGCCAGCGCGTGGGCCAAGTTGCAGCCGAGATCCGCGACGTGCGTCCACCTGAGCCCTATAAGGGCAAAGGCATCCGTTATGCGGATGAAAAAGTCGCCATCAAAGAAACCAAGAAGAAATAAGGAGCCGGACCATGCTGACGAAAAAAGAGCAACGTCTGCGCCGTTCGCGCCAGACCCGCATCCGTATCGCATCGCAAGGTGTGGCGCGCCTCACGGTCAACCGCACCAATCTGCATATTTACGCCTCGGTGATTTCAGGCGACGGCGGTCGGGTGCTGGCTACCGCGTCCACGGCCGAAGCCGAAGTGCGTACCGCGCTGGGCGGTACTGGCAAGGGCGGCAACATTGCTGCGGCCCAGATGATTGGTAAGCGCCTGGCTGAAAAGGCCAAGGCCGCAGGCGTTGACAAAGTTGCGTTCGACCGCTCCGGCTTCGCCTACCACGGCCGCGTCAAAGCGGTTGCGGAAGCGGCGCGTGAAGCAGGCTTGCAGTTCTAAGCAGATCGGAATACACAATGGCAAAAGTTCAAGCAAAAATGCAGGGTAAGACCGACGGTCCTGAAGACGGTCTGCGCGAGAAGATGATCGCGATCAACCGCGTGACCAAGGTGGTCAAGGGCGGACGTATCCTGGGTTTCGCCGCGCTGACCGTAGTGGGCGATGGCGACGGCCGTGTGGGCATGGGCAAGGGTAAATCCAAAGAGGTGCCTGCTGCCGTCCAGAAGGCCATGGAAGAGGCCCGCCGCAATATGCTCAAAGTGTCGCTCAAGAACGGCACTTTGCACCACAAAGTCACCGGTCACCACGGTGCTGCCAATGTGATGATGAGCCCGGCACCCAAGGGTACCGGCATTATTGCGGGTGGTCCTATGCGCGCGGTTTTCGAGGTGCTGGGAATTACCGACATCGTTGCCAAGAGCCACGGCTCCAGCAATCCCTACAACATGGTTCGTGCAACCCTGGACGCATTGTCGGTGTCCACCACGCCGGCCGAAGTTGCTGCCAAGCGCGGCAAGTCGGTTGAAGAGCTGTTTGTTTGATCGAGGTCTGCTATGACAACACCCCAAACTACCCATGCCACCGTGAAGGTGCAATTGGTACGCAGCCCCATCGGTTGCAAAGAGTCGCACCGCGCCACCGTGCGCGGCCTGGGTCTGCGCAAGATCGGCAGCGTCAGCGAACTCGAGGACACCGCTGCAGTGCGCGGCATGATCAACAAGATCAGTTATCTGGTCAAACTTCTCTGAGGGCTTGATGATGGAACTCAACAACATCCAACCCGCTCCCGGTGCCAAGCATGCTAAGCGCCGCGTCGGACGCGGTATCGGCTCCGGCCTGGGCAAGACTGCAGGACGTGGTCACAAGGGTCAAAAGTCACGTGCCGGTGGTTACCACAAGGTCGGTTTTGAGGGCGGTCAAATGCCTATGCACCGCCGCTTGCCCAAGCGCGGATTCAAATCGCAGTCCTTGCAGTTCAACGCAGAGATCACGCTCAAGACCCTGGAGCAACTGGGTCTGGACACGGTCGACATGTTGACCCTGAAGTCACACGGTCTGGTGTCGGATATGACCAAAGTGGTCAAGGTGATCAAGACTGGTGCGATTACCCGTGCCGTCGCGCTCAGCGGTATCGGCGCGACTGCCGGTGCCAAAGCTGCTATCGAAGCGGCCGGCGGCAGCGTCGCCTAACTGTTGATCGGGATAAACCGTGGCAAGCAGCGCCCCCAACCGAGCAAGTGCGGACAAGTACGGCGATTTGCGCCGTCGCTTGGTTTTTCTGCTGCTCGCTTTGGTGGTGTACCGTGTGGGTGCGCACATCCCGGTTCCGGGCATTGACCCTGGTCATTTGCAGCAGTTGTTCAAGGGGCAACAGGGCGGCATATTGAGCTTGTTCAATATGTTCTCTGGCGGAGCCTTGTCGCGGTTCACGGTATTCGCCCTTGGTATCATGCCCTACATCTCGGCGTCCATCATTATCCAGCTTTTGGGTTATGTGGTGCCGGCGTTTGAGCAGTTGAAGAAAGAGGGCGAATCAGGTCGCCGCAAGATTACGCAGTACACCCGCTATGGAACCGTGGGTCTGGCCTTGTTCCAGTCTTTGGGGATTGCATTGGCGCTGGAGTCGTCTTCAGGTCTGGTGATGAGCCCTGGTTTTTCGTTCCGGGTTACCACGGTGGTGACCCTGACGGCCGGAACCATGTTCTTGATGTGGTTGGGTGAGCAGATCACGGAGCGGGGTCTGGGTAATGGCATTTCGATTCTGATCTTCGGCGGTATTGCGGCGGGCCTGCCCGGCTCGGTGGGCGGCTTGCTGGAGTTGGTGCGTACCGGAGCCATGTCCATCATCGTGGCCTTGCTGATTGTTATTGTGGTCGGCCTGGTGACTTACTTTGTGGTGTTCGTGGAGCGTGGCCAGCGCAAAATTTTGGTGAACTACGCCCGCCGCCAGGTGGGTAACAAAGTTTACGGTGGACAGTCCTCGCACTTGCCCCTGAAGCTGAATATGTCGGGTGTGATTCCGCCGATTTTCGCCAGCTCGATTATTTTGCTGCCCGCTACCATAGCCAATTGGTTCAGCTCCGGTTCGTCCATGACATGGCTGAAAGACATCTCGGCTACGCTGAGTCCAGGCCAGCCGATTTACGTCTTGATCTATGCCAGCGCGATTGTGTTTTTCTGCTTTTTTTACACGGCGCTCGTGTTTAACAGCAAAGAAACTGCCGAGAACCTGAAAAAGAGCGGCGCTTTTATCCCTGGCTACCGCCCGGGCGACCAGACGGCGCGTTACATCGACAAGATTCTTTTGCGTCTGACACTTGCGGGCGCGGTGTATATCACTTTTGTGTGCCTGCTGCCCGAGTTCCTGATTGTGAAATACAACGTGCCGTTTTATTTTGGTGGTACGTCTTTGCTGATTATTGTGGTGGTCACCATGGACTTTATGGCACAGGTGCAAAACTACCTGATGTCGCAGCAGTATGAGTCTTTGCTGAAGAAAGCCAGTTTCAAATCATCCTGATGTCCGTGGACACAGGTTTTACAGAAGTTTTTCGTAGGAGCCTTGTATGAAAGTATCTGCATCGGTAAAGAAGATTTGCCGCAATTGCAAAATTATCCGGCGCAAGGGTGTGGTCCGGGTGATCTGTGTGGACGCCCGTCACAAGCAGCGTCAAGGCTGATTGCATAAGTTTTAGAGGAAGCATATGGCACGTATCGCAGGTATCAATATTCCGCCGAATCAGCATTCTGAGATCGGATTGACAGCAATTTTCGGAATCGGTCGCCCCCGCGCACGCAAAATTTGCGAAGCCTGCGGCATCGCTTATTCCAAGAAAATCAAAGATTTGAGCGACTCCGATCTGGAGAAATTGCGCGAACAAATCGGGCTGTTCACCATCGAGGGTGATCTGCGCCGTGAAACCACGATGAATATCAAGCGCCTGATGGACATCGGCTGCTACCGTGGTTTCCGCCACCGTCGCGGCCTGCCCATGCGTGGCCAGCGTACCCGCACCAACGCCCGTACCCGCAAAGGTCCGCGCAAATCTGCTGCATCCCTGAAGAAATAGATCGGACTGATATATGGCAAAAGCACCATCCAATAGCGCCGCGCAGCGCGTACGCAAAAAAGTCCGTAAGAATGTATCGGACGGCATTGCCCACGTGCATGCGTCTTTTAACAATACCATCATTACGATTACCGACCGCCAGGGCAACGCTTTGGCCTGGGCCTCCTCAGGCGGCCAGGGTTTCAAAGGCTCGCGCAAGTCGACCCCGTTTGCAGCCCAGGTTGCATCCGAAGTGGCCGGCCGCGCAGCGGTCGAGCAAGGCATCAAGAATCTGGATGTTGAAATCAAAGGCCCCGGTCCCGGCCGCGAGTCTTCGGTACGCGCACTCGCTGCGCTGGGTATTCGCATCAACATGATTGCGGACGTTACCCCGGTTCCCCACAACGGCTGCCGTCCCCAAAAGCGTCGTCGTATTTAACCCGTCAGGCCCCACCGCCAGGTGCTTGAGGCATCTGGCTCCCGCTCCGTATGGGGGCGGAAGTTGACATACTAAGGAAGTTCAAGTGGCACGTTATCTAGGTCCTACCTCCAAGCTTTCACGCCGTGAAGGCACCGACTTGTTTCTCAAGAGCGCACGCCGCGCCATTGGTGACAAGGCGAAGTTTGATTCCAAGCCAGGCCAGCACGGCCGCACTTCAGGTGCGCGTACGTCTGACTTCGGCATCCAGTTGCGCGAAAAGCAAAAAGTGAAACGCATGTACGGTGTGCTGGAGCGTCAGTTCCGCCGCTACTTTGCCGAGGCGGATCGCCGCCGTGGAAACACCGGTGCGAACCTGCTGTTTTTGCTGGAGTCGCGTCTGGACAACGTGGTGTACCGCATGGGTTTTGGCTCCACGCGCGCTGAAGCGCGCCAGATGGTTTCGCACAAAGCCATTACGGTCAACGGCAAGCCGGTGAATATTCCTTCGTACATGGTCAAGGCTGGCGACGTGCTGGCAGTGCGGGAAAAGTCCAAGAAGCAAAACCGCGTGGTTGAGGCATTGCAATTGGCTCAGCAAGTGGGTTTCCCTGCTTGGGTTGATGTGAACACGGACAAGGCCGAGGGCGTTTTCAAGAGCGTTCCGGACCGTGACCAGTTTGCCGTCGACGTCAATGAATCGCTGATTGTCGAGTTGTACTCACGCTGATTGCGCGGGTCTTGAATTTGTCCCCCTTCTGCAGATACCTGCAATTGGGGTGCTTCACCTGCCTTACCGATGTAACGAGTCGGGGGTATTGAGAGGAAGTTGGAATGCACAGTAATTTATTGAAACCTAAAACCATTAACGTTGAGCAAGTCAGCGGCAACCGCGCCAAGGTGACTTTGGAGCCTTTTGAGCGTGGCTATGGCCATACGCTGGGCAACGCACTTCGCCGTGTGCTGCTGTCATCCATGCCGGGTTACGCTGCCACCGAAGTCAATTTCGCAGGCGTTTTGCACGAGTATTCATCGATCGAAGGCGTGCAGGAAGATGTGGTCAACATCCTTCTGAATCTCAAGGGCGTGGTGTTCAAACTGCACAACCGCGACGAAGTCACCCTCAGCTTGCGCAAAGACAGCGAAGGCGTTGTGACAGCAGCAGATATGCAAACCCCTCATGACGTGGAAATCGTGAACCCGGACCATGTGATTGCGCACCTGTCCAAGGGCGGCAAGCTCGACATGCAGATCAAGGTCGAAAAAGGCCGTGGCTATGTGCCCGGTTCGGTCCGCCGCCACGCCGACGAGCCCAACAAGTCGATCGGCCGCATCATTCTGGACGCATCATTCTCGCCAGTGAAGCGTGTGAGCTACACGGTGGAGAGCGCCCGCGTTGAGCAGCGTACCGACCTGGACAAGCTCGTTGTTGACATCGAAACCAACGGTGCTTTGAGCGCAGAAGACGCGGTGCGCGCATCGGCCAAGATCCTGGTTGAGCAGCTCGCAGTCTTTGCGCAGCTGGAAGGCGGCGAACTCGACGCATTCACCAGCACGCCTGTACGTGGCAACACCAACTTCGACCCGATTTTGTTGCGCCCCGTTGACGAGCTCGAACTCACCGTTCGCTCGGCTAACTGTCTGAAGGCCGAGAACATTTACTACATCGGTGACCTGATTCAGCGCACCGAAAATGAATTGCTCAAGACCCCTAACTTGGGCCGTAAATCGCTCAACGAGATCAAGGAAGTGCTGGCTTCGCGCGGCCTGACCTTGGGTATGAAATTGGATGGCTGGCCACCTGCGGCTTTGGACAAGCGTTAATTTGTAAACCCCAACGCGGTTGACGTCCATAGCGGGCGCGCCGCAACGGGCAGTACCTGATACGGCTGCCTGTTCACTATAAGCAAAGGAAAATACCATGCGTCACGGACACGGACTGCGCAAGCTCAACCGAACCTCCTCCCACCGCCTGGCGATGCTGCGCAACATGATGAATTCACTCATCGCGCACGAAGCCATCAAGACCACCGTTCCCAAAGCCAAGGAATTGCGCCGCGTGGTGGAGCCCATGATCACCTTGGCCAAAGAAGCCACTGTGGCCAATCGCCGTCTGGCATTTGACCGCCTGCGTGACCGTGACAGCGTCACCAAATTGTTCGATGTGCTGGGCCCGCGCTTCAAGGCGCGTCCGGGCGGTTACACCCGTATTTTGAAAATGGGTTTCCGTGTTGGCGACAACGCACCCATGGCACTGGTTGAATTGGTCGAACGCAGCGATAACGCGGCAGAACCAGCCGCTGACGCAGCGTAACTGAAGTAGAATCATCCCCTTACCGCGCGATGGAGCAGCCTGGTAGCTCGTTGGGCTCATAACCCAAAGGTCGTAGGTTCAAATCCTACTCGCGCAACCAAACAAATGCGGTGTTCCGCATTGCATAAACGCCAACCCTCGGGTTGGCGTTTTGCATTTTGAATCGTCTTGAATGGAGTGCCGGCCCCCTGCGCTCAGGCGGCCTGGGTTCCCAGACGGTCCAGGGTTTTGAAGCACAGCCAGATGCCGGCAGTGCCAAAGCCCACCACCCCCAGACCGTAGCCCGCCATGATGCCGTGTGTGCCGCCCACCGCCGCTCCCAGCCAGACAAATGGTGCGACGCCCAGGGTCGCGCGGCCCCAGTTCAAGGCGGTGGAGTAAAAAGCAAACCCGAGGTTGTTGAAGGCCGCATTTGCTACAAACAGCGCGCCGTTAAAGACAAAACTACCGGCAACAAAGCGGCAGAAAAACACAATCACCTCGCGCGCCTCACCCTGCGCGCCAAAGGCGTCGGCAATCAGGTTGGCACCCAGGGCCAGCAGCAACCACACCACAGCCACATAGGTCACCACAAGTACAAGGCTCTGCCGCAAGGTGTCACGCAAACGGTCAAAGCGCGCGGCGCCCAGGTTTTGGCCGACGATGGGGCCGATGGCACCGGAGAGCGCAAACAAGACCACGAACGCCACCGGAATCAAGCGCACCACCACCGACCAACCGGCCACCGCGCCGTCGCCAAAGGGCGCAATAGCATGGGTCACAAACGCGTTGCCCACGGGTGTGGCGATTTGCGTAAGAACAGCGGGCAGGCCAATCGCCATAAATGCCGGCAGGGTCTCGCGCAAGGTGGCAGGGCGGGGCAAGCGCAGCAAATCATGCTTGCGCAGCACCAGCCACAAGCCCAGCAGCACCAGCAGGGACCGGGCGCACCATTGCGAGAGCGCCGCGCCATCCAGGCCCAGGCCCAGACCGAAGATGCATAGCGGGTCGAGCACGGCACTGGCTGCGCCGCCGACCAATGTCAGGCCCATCGCTCCGCGCGCGTCGCCCACTGCGCGCAGCAGGGCGCTGCAGCACATGCCCATGCCGATCAACGGCGCGGTGGGCAAAACCTGGCGCGCAAAGCGCAGCGCGAGCGCATGGGTTTCACCCTGCGCGCCCAGCAAGCTGAGGCATTCGCCCAAAAACGGCCACAAGACCAGCGCCACGGCGAGCATGCAAACCAGCATGATCAGCACCGATGAACCGGCCAAAAGGCGCGCGTGGGCGCGCTGCCCTGCGCCTAGCGCACGCGAGGTCAATGCCGAGCAGGCGATGGACAAGCCGATGGACAGCGAACTCACAAAAAACAGCAGCGTGCCGGCATAGCCAATAGCCGCCGTGAGCACCGGCCGCCCCAGCAGCGAGATGTAAAACAGGCTGACGATGTCGACCGCGAACAAGGCGGCAAGCCCCACCGAACTTGCGGCCGTCATGGTCACCACATGCCGCAGGATGGAGCCTGTGACAAACCGTGGCAGGGGTGCCGTCATGCAAGCGACCAGTCGTAGGCAACGGTGAGTGGCGCGTGGTCGGAAAAGCGCTGGTCCTTGTACACCGCGTGGGTTCGTGCGCCTGCGGCCAAAGCGGGTGTGGCAAGGTGGTAGTCCAGTCGCCAGCCCACGTTCTTCACGTAGGCTTGTCCGCGGTTGCTCCACCAGGTGTAAGCCGCGTCCGTTGCCGTAGGCTCAAGTTGGCGGTACACGTCGACCAACCCAGCCTCGGTTAGCAGCTTGGTCATCCATGCCCGCTCTTCCGGCAAAAAGCCTGAATTTTTCTTGTTGCCCTTGAAGTTCTTCAAATCGATTTCCTGGTGGGCGATGTTGATGTCACCGCACAGCACGAATTCGCGCTCCTGCATCAGGTTGTGCAGGTGCGGGTACATGCCTTCCAGAAAGCGGTACTTGGCCTGCTGCCGCTCTTCCCCCGAGGAGCCGCTAGGAAAGTAGGCGCTGATGATGGAGCGCTTGCGGGCCGGTGTGTCAAAGCGCAATTCAACGAACCGCCCTTCTGCGTCAAACTCCGCAGAGCCGTAGCCCACCCGCACATCGCTGGGGGCGTGGCGGGTGTACACGCCCACGCCGGAGTAGCCCTTTTTTTCGGCGAAATGAAAGTAGCCCTGCAGGCC
>CANCTD010000038.1 GCA_947380945.1 Comamonadaceae bacterium | reverse complement strand
AGGGTGCGGGCCGGGTCCACGGCCAGCTCCCCGAAAATCTCATGCAGCATTTGGGGATGCGGTTTGCCCCGCGTCTGGTCGGCCGTACGGGTGGTGTCGAACATGCCTTGCAGGGCAACATTCTTCAAGGCTTCGTCCAGACCACGGCGGCTTTTGCCGGTGGCGACGGCCAGCAAATAGCCGCGCGCGCGCAGACTGTGCAGCATCTCGATCACGCCGGGAAACAACGATAGCGTGTGCTGCTGGGCAAAGTAATGGTAGCGGTAGCGGTCGGCCAGCAGAGCGTGGCGCTCGGGCGGCACATCGGGTGCGGCATGGGCCAGCGCCTGCATCAGCCCCAGGCCAATGACATGCGAGGCCGCTTCCGTGCTCGGCACGGTGCCGCCCACATCGGCAACGGCTTGCTGGATACAACTGGCAATCATGGCCGTGGAATCGGACAGCGTGCCGTCCCAGTCAAAGGCGATGAGGTCGAAGCGGCGCGGCGGGATGGCAGTCGGCATGGAGTCACTCAGCGGGTGTGTCCAACCTGTCCACGAAGGATGGTTGGGAGGCGGGATCAGGGGCCGGGGCCGGCAAGGCGTGGGGAAGCTGGACAGCGAGGAAGGCCATTAACTCGGCAGGCAAGCCGGCCTCCAGGTTCAAAGGCGCGTTGCTGACCGGGTGACGGCACTGCAAACGCCAGGCATGTAAAAACATGCGCTTGAGCGGCACACCTTCGTCACCGCGCGCCAGCGCCTTGTTGTGTTCAAAGTCACCGTATTTGTCGTCACCGATCAAGGGCATGCCTTCGGCAGCCAGATGGACCCGAATCTGGTGGGTGCGCCCGGTCTTGATGGTGATTTCCAATAGCGAATAAGGCCGCGCCGGTGCCACCAGATCGCGCGACGCGGCCCGGACTTTGACCAGCGTCAGAGACGGCATGGCATCCGGATGGTCGGCGGCAACCACCCGCACCCGGCGCTCGCCCTCGCCTTCGGCGGCATGAGCGCCGGCGCTGCCCACCAGATATTTCTGCAAAGGCTTATCCAGTACTTTGCGGTTGAGCGGCCAGCGCGCGCCCACCATGCCCAGATACGTTTTGCCCGTGCTGCGTTCGCGGAACTGGTTTTGCAGGTTTTTCAGCGCGCTGCGCTTTTTCGCCACCAGCAAAATGCCGCTGGTTTCGCGGTCCAGCCGGTGCACCAGCTCCAAGAAGTCGGCCTGCGGGCGGGCCATGCGCAATTGCTCAATCACGCCAAAGCTCACGCCCGAGCCACCGTGCACGGCAGTTCCAGCCGGTTTGTTGATAACCAACAATTGTTCGTCCTCGAACAAAACCGGCAGACCCTTTCCAGCGCTGACCTGGCTGCGGCTGGGCTGGGCCATGGCCTGCGCCTTGTCGGCGGCCTGTTGGGACTGGCGCACCGGCGGCAAGCGGACCAGGTCACCCGCCTGGATGCGGGTGGTGGCGTCGGCCCGGCCCTTGTTAACCCGCACCTCGCCGCTGCGGATGATGCGGTACACATGGGTTTTGGGTACGCCCTTGAGCTGGCGCATCAAAAAGTTGTCCAGCCGCTGGCCTGCGGAATCGGCATCCACCGTGAGCATTTGCACCTGGGCGGGAGCGGCCGGCGGCGCGCCCCCTATAATGTGTTTCACTAGTGTCGCGCAGTAAGTGGTTGATTTGTCTGGAGTTTAGTCCACACCCCGCCGAATGCCCCGCTAGCAGGTGGATGCCACCGTTCGGATGTGCAGGTAAATCCCAGCGCCAGATGCGCTGGGGTGACCCGGACCCCGCCCGGTTGGGCTGACGCGTTGAACCCATGTAACGGAATACCCCCATCCCGCAGACCTGTGTGCTGCGGGCGGAATGAAACGAGATGTTTGTGTTGTTGTGCCCAATATTGTTGTCCCGGTCATCTGAGCCCGGAACACCGCACCCCAGCGCTGGCGAAGTCTTCGCCACGACACACAACTGTTCCCTCGTCCCACTCCACGCGCCTACGCCCTGATGCCTTTTTAGGCAAAGGGCTCTCCGGCAATTCCTCCACGGTTCGTGCGTTCGTTCAGGCATCGTTTGCCCGTATTGGGCAGGTGAGTTTGAAATGTGAAGGATGCAAGCATGAAACGGATGCTGATTAACGCCACCCAGGCGGAAGAACGCCGCTTGGCGATTGTGGATGGACAAAAACTGCTCGACTACGAGATCGAGATCGAAGGGCGCGAACAGCGCAAAGGCAATATTTACAAGGCCGTGGTCACCCGCGTGGAGCCCTCGCTCGAAGCCTGTTTTGTGGACTATGGCGAGGACCGCCACGGCTTTTTGCCCTTCAAGGAAATATCGCGCCAGTATTTCAAAGAAGGCGTGCCGGTCAACCAGGCGCGTATCCAGGACGTGATCCGCGAGGGCCAGGAATTGTTGGTCCAGGTCGAAAAAGAAGAGCGCGGCAACAAGGGCGCAGCGCTGACCACCTATGTGTCACTGGCCGGCCGCTATGTGGTGCTGATGCCCAACAACCCGCGCGGCGGCGGTGTCAGCCGGCGCATCGAAGGCGAGGACCGCAGCGACTTGAAAGAAGCGCTGGACCAGCTCGAATACCCCAACGGCATGAGCATCATCGCGCGTACCGCCGGCATTGGCCGCAGCGCGCCCGA
This sequence comes from Comamonadaceae bacterium, assembly GCA_947380945.1. Taxonomy (GTDB): domain Bacteria; phylum Pseudomonadota; class Gammaproteobacteria; order Burkholderiales; family Burkholderiaceae_C; genus Allorhodoferax. The sequence continues at coordinate 10,531 of CANCTD010000038.1, read as the reverse complement.
GCTGCAGTGGGACCTGAACTACCTGCTCAAATTGTGGACGGCCATCGACGGCGCAGCCAAAGGCGGCAAGGGCGCATTCCTGATTTACCAGGAATCGTCGCTGGTGATCCGCGCCATCCGCGATTACTTCAACCACGACATCGGCGACATCCTGATCGACACCGACGATGTGTACGAGCAGGCCCAGCAGTTCATGGCCCACGTCATGCCCGAGCACGCCGCCCGCGTCAAGCGCTACCGTGACGACGCGCCGCTGTTCTCGCGCTTCCAGATTGAGCACCAGATTGAATCGGCCTACGCCCGCACGGTGAACCTGCCGTCAGGCGGCGCGATCGTGATCGACCACACCGAAGCGCTGGTATCGGTAGACGTCAACTCCGCACGCGCCATCAAAGGTGGCGACATCGAAGAAACCGCCACCCGCACCAATTTGGAAGCCGCCGACGAAGTGGCGCGCCAGATGCGCTTGCGCGACCTGGGTGGCCTGATCGTGATCGACTTTATCGACATGGACGAAAGCCGCAACCGCCGCGAAGTGGAAAGCCGTCTGCGCGACGCCCTGCGCCAGGACCGCGCCCGCGTGCAATTCGGCACCATCAGCAAATTCGGCCTGATGGAAATGAGCCGACAACGGCTGCGGCCTGCGCTGTCAGAAGGTGCGTCCATCCCCTGCCCGCGTTGCGGCGGTTCCGGCCACATCCGCGACACCGAATCGAGCGCGCTGCAGATCCTGCGCATCATCCAGGAAGAGTCGCTCAAGGACAACACCGCGTCCGTGCTGTGCCAGGTACCGGTCGAAGTCGCGTCCTTCCTGCTGAACGAGAAGCGCACCGAAATCGCCAAGATTGAGCTCAAGCAGCGCATCAATGTACTGATGGTGCCCAACAAGACGCTGGAAACGCCCAACTACAAGCTCGAACGCCTCAAGCACGACGATCCGCGCCTGGACAACATCGAAGCCAGCTACAAGATGGCCGACGACATGGAAGAAGGCACGGGCGTGACGCGCCGTTCCCAAGAACCGACCAACAAGCAAACGCCGGTGATCAAAGGCGTGCTGCCCGACGCACCGGCACCGCAGGCAGCGCCGCGCGCCGAAGCCGCCGCACCCCTTGCCAGCCCCAAAGCACACCCCGCCGCCAACAAGCCCGCTGCAGCGCGCAGCCCTGCGCCGGCCGCAGTTGCTGCACCAGCACCGGCATCCGGCGGTGTTTTCGGATGGGTCAAGCGCCTGTTTGGCGGCGACGCTGCCAGCGCCGCGCCCGCCGCAAGCCCAGCAACAGCCAAGCGCGCGGACGGCGAACGCAAGGATGACGCGGCGCGCGGACCGCGTACCCAAGAGCGCGGCGGTGAACGCAGCGGCGAAAACGGCGAACGCGAAGGCCAGCGCAGCGGACGCGGCAACCGTGGCGGACGTGGCGGCAGAGGCGGACGCGCCGCACCACAAGGCGAGGCCGTGGACGGCAACAACGCCCCAAGCCAGGCCGAGCGCGATGACGCAGGCACGGGCAACCGGGCACCGCGTGAGCGGGGCGAGCGCGCCGAACGTGGTGAGCGTGGACCGCGCTCCGGTCGTGGTCCACGCAATGGCCCCCGCAGCGAAGCATCGGGTGACGCCGTACCAAGCGGCAACCTGGGCGGCGATGCAGGCAACGAGAACGCACGCCCCCAAGCTGAAGAGCGCACCGGCGTGCGGGACGAAGACGGCGGCCAACGCCGCGGCAACGGACGCGGATCGCGCCGTGGCCCCCGCCGCCAGGACGGCGACGCGCCCATGGATGGCGATCGCACCAGCAGCCAGGGCGATACACCCGGCAGCGAATCCGAAAACCACACGGCCACGGCGGCGACCGCGCACAACGCAGATGCCGGCATGGAGACCAACGCCAACGAAAACCGTGAAGCACGCGAAAACGGCGACAGCCGCGAACGCCGGACCCGCGACCGCTACGGCCGCGACCGTGGATCACGTGGTGACCGCCCCCAACGCAGCGCAGCAGACATGGGTGAGAGCCTGATGGCCATGGTGCCGGATGCCAACCCCGATGCAAGCACGCACAGCGAGCCAACCGCGGTATCGCAGCCTGCACCGGTAGTCCACAGCGCACCTGCACCCGCCCCGGTTGCGGCACCCGCCAGCGCTGCGGCCAGGACCGGCGGCATGCCCGCGCTCAAGCCTTTTGACTTGCCGCTGGACACGCTGGTGGAAGTCGCGCAAGGAGCCGGTTTGCAATGGGTGCATTCGAATCCGGAACTCGTTGCGCAAGCGCAAGCCGCGATTGCAGCGACCGTCCCGCCAGTGCGCCAGGTGCGCGAGCGCCCTGCCCCGGCACCCGTGAGCACCGAGCCCCTGATCCTGGTGGAAACCCGCCGCGATCTGGGTGCATTGCAGCTGGACATTGAAGAAACCCGGACTCCGGCTTCTGCCAATCCCTAGCAAGCCGGGCCCACCCTGACGGCCTCAGGGCCGTCGGGGCTGGCACCAAGCCGCAGCGGTTCCATCTGCTGCGGCTTTTTTTATGGGCGCTTAACTGCCGCGAAGGCTGCGCTGTTGCTGGATGCGCTGGACTTGCGCCTGGGCTTCCCGCTGCAAACTGACGCTGTTGAGACCGGCGCTGGCCTGTTTGAAAAAGTGTTCCGCCTTGCCCCACAAAGCCATGCGCGCGCACATGGCCCCGGCCAGGTACTGCAGCAAGTGGTTACGCGGCTGGGCCATTTGGGCGCTTTCGATGCGCGCCAGCCAGGCGGTGTCCGGACTCGCGTCCGTGGCACCGAAACCCGACTCCAGAACTTGGACCAAGCGGACCTGCTGATCGGCTGTGAGCCCGTCGCCACCCCGAACAAAAAGCTCCCATACCGGCAATAACCACTCCCTGGAAAGCGCGCTGTCGCCACCGAGCTCCAGCAGGCGCTGCGCGCCCAGCAAGGCCACGGCGGGCACGTCTTTTTCCTGGGATTCAAGCTGGCCCCACGCCCGCGCAAGCTGCTGGGCGTCACGCGGGGCGCGCAGCAACTCGCTGGCCAATGCCTGGGCAATCGTCTGGCCCGTGCCACCCCGGAAAGCCTTGTGCTTGATGAGCTGGCGCACGGTGACCAGCGCTTCCAGGTTTTCGCCGGCCAGGCGCGCGGTGCGAAAGCGCAGCCGCAAGCTGACCGCGCGGCGCATGGCGCCCTGGCTGAGTTGTTGCAGCCAGCCGCGCGCGCCCGGAACGTCGTTGTCATCGAGCGCCCAACGCGCTGCGCGCACATGGACGCTGTCCAGTGCATCCTGCGCACCGGCGTCGGCCAAGAGCTGCAGCGCCTGCGCCCGGTGGCTGTCACGCGGGGCCTGCTTTTGCAAGGCATGCTGCGCCTCGGCGGCCAGCGTCTGCAGGGCTGCGCCCAGCAGCACCTGCTGCTTGGCCTGGCTGCTGTCGGACTCGACCAGTGCGTGCTGCAAGGTCAGCGCGGCACGCAAACTGTCTGAAGCACGGACAAAACGCCCGCCCCATAAAGAAAACAAGGCGTCCACCAGATGGCCCTGGACCGCACGCTCACGCTGCTGGCTGCGCCAGCGCCTGGCCTGGGCCGGTAAGCCGCTCAAGGCGGCGAAGGCCCGCAAAGCGGCGTGCACCACAAGAAATCCGAGCACCAGCGCCAGAAGTACAAAATTCAGTGACAGATCGACCCGGTAGGGCGGCCAGAAAACGCTCACGGTTCCCGGGTTGGTGCTGACAAATAAAGCACCGCCCGCCGCCACCGCGAACAGCACCAGTAACCAAATCACGACCCGCATACTGGGCTGCGTCAGTGACCGGCGGCCGCAGCCGACAAGGCGGCCAGGGTTTCATCCACGCGGGGTTGTTCAAAGGCGCTGAATTCGGTTTGCATCTGCTTGACCAGCGCCAGCGCCGTCTGGGTCTTGCGCGCACCCGGGTCAAAGTAGCGCCCTATGGTGGAGGCCGTCAGCTTCAGGTCGGAGCGCACCGCGTCCACCTGGCGCGCCAGCAAACCCAGGCGCGCGTTGAGCACGCGCAACTTCAGGTTTTCACGCACGAAAAAAGACTGCTCGGGCGACAGCAGTGCAGCCTGGGGATCATTGATACGGCTCACGCGTACCAGGTCTTTGACTTCGGCGTGCACCGCCTGCAGCACGCGCTCACCCCACTGCACCACGACCTGCGCCGGGCTGCGGGCGATGGGCTCCGGCAGCACGGGCGGCAGCGGTGCGGCATTGGCCAGGGGAATGTCATCAATAAGCAAAGCCAGTTCATCGAGCTTGACGAGCAAGGCCGGGGTATCCGACAAGGTCATGCTTTTGATGCGCGCCAGGTCTTTGGCCACGGCGCGCTGGACCCGGGCCAGGCGGGGTTGCGCAGCGCGCGCCAGCCGGGCGTCCACCGCCTGCAAGGCCAGCACCATAGGTTCCACGCTGCCGGTGAGCTGCGCCTGCTGCTGGGCCAGAGCGACGGCGGACTCCATGTCAACCAGCAGGTTTTCATCGCGCGAACGCGACAGGCTTTGGATCAATTCTTCAATCTGGCTGCGCTGCAAGGCCACTTCGGCCAGACGCTGCTCGAAGAGCGCAATCTTGGCGGCGCTGTCGACCGCGACGTCCTGGGCCTGGCGCGCGGTCACCAGGGCCTGGTTGGCGCTCAGTCCGGCCTCGGAACTCTGGCGGGCAAGTTGGGTCTGGATGTTGTCCAGCTTCTGCCACAAGAGCAGGCTGGAAACCAGCGCCAAGGTCAGCAACAGCCACACGGCAAGCCGCAAGCCGCGCTGCCAGGCGGTGGACGGTCCCTCCAACGGCGGGAATTCGGGGCTGCTCATGCGATTGATTCTATCGATGCGCGCACATCGGCAAGCCCCGGACGCGACAGGTGCACCGCAGCGAAGCCGAGCGCGCGCGCGGCCTGCGCAATCCGGGGATGGGTCGCCAGCGCCACGCTGCCGGCCCAGAATGCATGGGACATTGCCCCGCTGCGCGGCCAGTCCGGGTGGTCGGCGCTGCGCGTGAGCGCGTCCAGATGGGCCACACATTCTGAACTGCTGAAAAGCCAGAGCGCGCCGCTGTCGCGGGCCCGCGCGGCCGCCGTGTAATCTGCTGCGGTCCATCGCGGCGCACCGCGCGCATAGGCCTGTAACCACACAACCGAGGCACCGGCGGCCAGCACCTGGTCCGCCAGCCAGTCCCGGCCCGCGCCGCGCTGCGCGTCGACTCCATCTGCTGCGTCCTTGGCATGCTGTACTTCGGGCCCGCTGGCGTGTGCCTGCGGCAAGCCGCCGCCTTCTGCACCGCCGCGCACAAGCAAGAGGCGAAAACCCGGGGCCACTTGCCCACCCACCTGCTGCCACAGCGACTCGGAATCAAATTGCGCGGCCTGTGCTGAAGGAGCGTCGATCAATCCCTGCGGCACGCCTGCGGCAACCAAGGCTTGGCTACTTGCCGGTCCGGGCACCCATGCGCGGGTGGTATCCGGCCACCCAGCCAGCGCGGGCCGGCAAGCAAAAAAACCTTCAATGGCGTTGGCGCTCACAAACATGAGGGCATCGAAAGCCGTCAGTTGTGTCCAGGCCTGGTGAACGGCGCGGGGATCGGGCGCGGGGTAAATCGTCAGCAAGGGCAGCGGAACAACCGGGTAACCGGCTTCTTGCAGCGCCTGCTGCCAGGGACCAGCCTGCGCAGCGGGTCGGGTGATAACAACCGGGCGTCGTGGGCCGCTGCGACCCGAGCCCGGGGTGCTCACTGCCCGGACCCGACCCGGGCTTGCAATTCGCGGGCGACTGTTTCGCCCAGGCGCACGGCGTCGGCAACGGCGTGTACCGCTGCGGCGCCCTCACTGCGGATCAGGGGGGCCTTGCCGTCCGGGTCGCCCCAGGCGGCGCGCAAGGACAGGGTCTCGCCGTGCCAGACCGCGAACGCAGCCAGCGGCATGGAGCAGCTGCCGCCCATGATGCGGCTGACGGTACGTTCGGCGCTTACTGCGAGCAGCGAGGGCAGATGACCCAGCGGCTCCAAGGCGGCGTGCACATCGTCACGCTGCCCGTAGACCTCGATGCCCAGCGCGCCCTGCCCGGCGGCAGGCAGCATTTCTTCGGGCTCGAACACTGCGCGGATGCGGCCGTGCAAACCCAGCCGCTTGAGGCCTGCTGAAGCCAGAACAATGCCGTCGTACTGGCCCTCATCGAGCTTTTTCAGGCGCGTGTCCAAATTGCCGCGCAAAGGTTCGTAGCGCAAATCCGGGCGCAGCGCTTGTAACAAGGCGATGCGGCGCAAGCTCGATGTGCCAACCACCGCACCGGGCGGCAGGTCCTGCAAGCGGGCGTAGCGGCCGGAGACCCAGGCATCGCGCGGATCTTCGCGCTCCATCACGCAGGCAATTGAGAAGCCCTCGGGCAACTCCATGGGAACGTCTTTGAGCGAATGCACGGCCAAATCAGCGCGGCCGTCTTCCAAGGCGGTCTCCAGCTCTTTGACAAACAAGCCCTTGCCACCGACTTTGCTCAGGCTGCGGTCCAGGATTTGATCGCCTTTGGTGGTCATGCCCAGCAGTTCGCTGGGGTGCCCAAGAGCAGCAAGGCGGGACTGCAGATGTTCGGCTTGCCAGAGCGCCAAACGGCTCTCGCGGGTGGCGATGGTGAGGTGTCGCAAAGTCGTAACCTATTGGTAATTGGGAGGGAGCCAGAAGCTGCGCAGGATGCTAGCATGAGCCGATGCGAAGCCCTGCCAACCCCCCAAAGACCGCGGCGCGCCGCAAAGACGATGAGCGCCCCTTGATCGAGGACATCCGCTTACTCGGGCGGATACTGGGCGATGTGATCCGCGAGCAGGACGGGGTGGCGGCCTTTGATCTGGTGGAGCGAATCCGTACCCTGTCGGTGGCCTTCCGGCGCGACGCCGACCACGAAGCCGACCGGGCCTTGAAGAAGCTGCTCAAAGGCCTGAGCGGCGACCAGACGGTCAGCGTGATCCGCGCCTTCACCTATTTCAGCCATCTGGCCAACCTGGCCGAGGACCGGCACCACATCCGCCGCCAGGGCCAGGACGAACGGGCCGGTATGGCGCAGGAAGGCAGCCTGGAACAGGCCATGGCGCATTTGCGCGCAGCGGGCATAGGTGCCAAAACCATTGCCAAATCGCTGGCGCACAGCTTTATCTCGCCGGTGCTCACCGCCCACCCCACCGAGGTACAGCGCAAAAGCATTCTGGACGCCGAGCGCGACATCGCCAAACTGCTGAGCGCGCGCGACGACATACGCCTGCACAGCGCCGCCAGCCCTGGCGGCAAGGACGCGCTGACACCGCGCGAACTGGCGGCCAACGAGGCGCAGATCCGCGCCCGGGTCATGCAACTGTGGCAAACCCGTTTGCTGCGCTACAGCAAGCTGACCGTGGCCGACGAAGTGGAAAACGCGCTGAGCTATTACGAATCCACTTTTTTGCGCGAGATCCCGAAGATTTACGCCGACATCGAGCAGACCCTGGGCCAGCCGGTCGCACACAGCTTTTTGCGCATGGGCCAGTGGATAGGCGGCGACCGCGACGGCAACCCCAATGTGAGTGCGCAGACGCTGGAATACGCCTTGCGCCGCCAAAGCGAGGTGGTGCTGCGCCACTACCTGACCGAGGTGCATTACCTGGGCAGCGAATTGTCGGTTTCATCCTTGCTCGCCTCGTGCAGCCCCGCTATGCAGGCACTGGCCGAACGCAGCCCGGACCGCAATGCCCACCGCGTGGACGAGCCCTACCGGCGCGCGCTGATCGGCATGTATGCGCGGCTGGCTGCGACCTTGCAGGCACTCACCGGCACCGAGGCCATGCGCCACGCGGTCGCGCCGCAAAACCCCTACACGCTGCCCGAAGAACTGGCCGACGACCTGCGGACCATCGAAGAGTCCTTGTTTGCCCACCATGGCAGCGCGCTCAGCACCCAACGCCTGCGCCCGCTGATCCGGGCGGTCGAGGTGTTCGGCTTTCATCTGGCCACGGTCGATCTGCGGCAAAGCTCGGACAAGCACGAGGCGGTGGTCGCCGAGCTGCTGCGCACCGCGCGCATCGAATCCGATTACAGCGGTCTGGCCGAGGACGCAAAGCGCACCCTGCTGATTGACCTGCTGAACGACGCACGCGCATTGCGCGTGCACGATGCCGACTATTCCGCCCACACCCACAGCGAACTGGCTATTTTCGAAATGGCGCGGCAGATGCGCCAGCGCTTTGGCCACGAGGCCATACGCCACTACATCATCAGCCACACCGAAAGCGTGAGCGATTTGCTGGAAGTCTTGCTGCTGCAAAAAGAGGCCGGGCTGCTGCGTGGCACGCTGGACGCCGACGCGGTCTGCGACCTGATTGTGGTGCCGCTGTTCGAGACCATCGAGGACTTGCGCAACGCCGCGCCCATCATGCGCGCCCTCTACGCCCTGCCCGGCATCGCCGGCCTAGTGCAGCGCGGCGGCGCGGAGCAGGACATCATGCTGGGCTACTCCGACAGCAACAAGGACGGCGGCATCTTCACCAGCAACTGGGAGCTGTACCGCGCGGAAATCGCATTGGTCGAACTGTTTGATGAACTGGCAGCAGAACGTGCCCCGGTGCAACTGCGCATGTTCCACGGGCGCGGCGGCACCGTGGGGCGCGGCGGTGGCCCGAGCTACCAGGCCATCCTGGCCCAGCCGCCAGGCACCGTGCGCGGCCAGATCCGCCTGACCGAACAAGGCGAGGTCATAGGCTCCAAATACGCCAACCCGGCCATTGGACGGCGCAACCTGGAAACCCTGGTCGCCGCCACGCTGGAGGCCACGCTGCTGCAAACCACCCAGGCCGCGCCCAAGCGCTTTCTGGCAGCAGCAGCGCAACTCTCTGAACACAGCATGGCGGCCTACCGCGCGCTGGTTTACGAAACACCGGGTTTTGCCGACTATTTTTTCGGTGCCACGCCGCTGCGCGAGATCACCGAGCTCAACATCGGCTCGCGCCCTGCTTCGCGCAAGGCCACCCAGGCGATTGAAGACTTGCGCGCGATTCCCTGGAGCTTCAGCTGGGGCCAGTGCCGTTTGACCTTGCCGGGCTGGTTCGGCTTTGGCGCGGCGGTCCATGCATTTGTGCATGGCGCGGATGGCGAGCTAGGTGCGGCGCAGACCAGGGAACGCACGGTGCTGTTGCAATCCATGCAAAAGCAGTGGCCTTTCTTCCAGACCCTGCTCTCCAATATGGACATGGTGATGGCCAAGAGCGATTTGGCGCTGGCCGCCCGCTACGCCGAATTGGTGCCGGATGCGCGCTTGCGCCGCCGCATCTTCAGCGCCATTGAGGCCGAATGGCAGCGCACCGCCGACGCGCTGGCGCTGATCACGGGCAGCAAACAGCGCCTCGCCGGCAACGCCGCGCTGCAGCGCTCCATCCGCCACCGCTTCCCCTACATTGACCCGCTGCACCATTTGCAGGTGGAGTTGGTGCGGCGCTACCGCTCCGGGCAGACCGACGAACGGGTGCAACGCGGCATCCATATTTCCATCAACGGGATTGCGGCGGGTCTGCGCAACACCGGGTGAGCGCGCGGGGCGGTACGCCAAGGGCAGCCCCTTAAAATTGCCCGATGACAAACCAACTCGACAAAAAATCTCAGGCCTGGTCGGCCCTTTTTTCGGAACCTGTCAGCGAGTTGGTGCAGCGCTACACCTCCAGCGTCAACTTTGACAAGCGCCTGTGGCAGGCTGACATTGCGGGCAGCCTGGCGCACGCGGGCATGCTGGCCGCGCAAGGCATCATCAGCGCGCAGGACCTGGCCGACATTGAGCGTGGCCTGGCCCAGATTACCCATGAAATTCGCAGCGGCGACTTTGAATGGAAGCTGGCACTGGAAGACGTGCACCTGAATATTGAGGCGCGCCTGACCCAGCTGGTGGGCGATGCGGGTAAACGCCTGCACACCGGTCGCTCCCGCAACGACCAGGTCGCCACCGATGTGCGCCTCTGGTTGCGCGGCGAGATAGACACCATCGCGCACCTGCTTGGTGCATTGCAAACCGCGCTGCTGGATCTGGCCGAGCAGCACACGCAAACCATCATGCCCGGCTTCACCCATTTGCAGGTTGCGCAGCCCGTGAGCTTTGCGCACCACCTGTTGGCCTATGTGGAAATGTTCGCGCGCGACGCTGAGCGCATGGCCGAAGTACGGGCCCGCACCAACCGGCTGCCGCTGGGATCGGCCGCGCTGGCCGGCACCAGCTACCCGCTGGACCGCGAACAGGTGGCGCGCGCGCTGGGCATGGTCAACGCGCAGGGGGAGCCGCAGCTGTGCCGCAACAGCCTGGACGCGGTGAGCGACCGCGATTTCGCCATCGAATTCACCTCGGCCGCGACCTTGTGCATGGTGCACATCAGCCGTTTGAGCGAAGAATTGGTGCTGTGGATGAGCCAGAACTTTGCCTTCATCGGGCTGGCCGACCGCTTCACCACCGGCAGCTCCATCATGCCGCAGAAGAAAAATCCGGATGTGCCCGAACTGGCGCGGGGCAAGACCGGCCGCGTGGTCGGCCACCTGATGGG
>CANCTD010000037.1 GCA_947380945.1 Comamonadaceae bacterium | reverse complement strand
GTCATGGTCCTCGAGATCGACGAAGACAAGCGCCGCATCAGCCTCGGCATGAAGCAGTGCAAAGCCAACCCATGGCAAGAGTTCGCGCTCAACACCAAGCGTGGCGACCGCGTCAAAGGCCCGATCAAGTCGATCACCGACTTCGGCGTGTTTGTGGGTCTGGCCGCTGGTATCGACGGTTTGGTGCACCTGTCCGACCTGTCCTGGAACGAAACCGGCGAAGCCGCCGTGCGCGAGTTCAAAAAGGGCCAGGAAGTCGAAGCCATTGTGCTGGCAGTCGATGTGGACCGCGAACGCATCTCGCTGGGTATCAAGCAACTCGACTCCGACCCGTTCACGACCTTTGTGTCCATGAACGACAAGGGCCAGGTTGTGACCGGCAAGGTCAAGACTGTGGACGCCAAAGGTGCTGAAATCGATCTGGGCCAGGACATTCTGGGTTATCTGCGCGCCTCCGAGATCAGCCGTGACCGCGTCGAAGATGCGCGCAACGTGCTCAAAGAAGGCGACGAAGTGACGGCGGTGGTGGTGAACGTGGATCGCAAGACCCGCAACATCCAACTGTCGATCAAAGCCAAAGATGCGGCAGACGAGAGCGAAGCCATGGCCTCCCTGAGCCAGAACTCGCGCGAGAACGCCGGCACCACCAGCCTGGGTGCGTTGTTGCGCGCCAAACTGGACAACAACTGATCCGCGTTCAACGCAGTATGTTGACCCGAAACGAGGACCGCAGGCTTCCAACCGGCGGTCCTTGTTTTTTGCAACACCCGGAAACCCTGCTATGACCCGCTCAGATCTGGTCGAAGAACTGGCCAACCAATTCAGCCAACTCACCCAGCGTGATGCGGAAACCGCCGTGAAGGCGATCCTGGATGCGATGAACGACGCGCTGGTGCGCGGCCACCGTATCGAAATCCGGGGCTTTGGCAGCTTCACAGTGAACCGGCGCGCACCGCGCCAGGGCCGTAATCCGCGCAGCGGTGCCAGCGTGGCCGTTCCCGAAAAACGCGTCCCACACTTCAAACCGGGCAAAGCCTTGCGCGAAGCGGTAGACCAGTCCGCGCCGCCTGCGCCTGTACCAGCCGCACCCCAGGCCCCGCACTGATCGGGCCGTGCACGCCGCGCCAGCGCGACGATGCCACTGGCTAGAATGGGCCATGCTGGAAAAACGTCCATGACGCGCATCGCCACTTACCTGCAATGGGCCTTGAAGGCCTTTGCCTTTTTCACGTTTTTTGCGTTCGCCCTGAATAACCAGGCCGATGCCAGCGTGCACTTCTTCTTCGGCTATGTCTGGACAGCGCCCATGGTGCTGATCGTGCTGGCAGCCTTTGGTTGTGGACTGCTGTTCGGAATCTTAGGCATGGTTCCACGCTGGTGGAGCCAGCGCCGCGCCGCCGCAACGGCCAGGCGTGCCGCCGCGTCACCCCCGGGCGACGCCAATGTGCCGGGTAGCGCGCGACCCCATGGACTTTGATCCCATCCTGGCCCTGATGGGCTTGCCGCTGGCCTTTGTGCTGGGTTGGCTGGCCTCGCGGTTTGATTTGCGGCAATTGCGGCTGGACAACCGGCAAGCGCCCAAAGCCTATTTCAAGGGCTTGAATTTTTTGCTCAACGAGCAGCAGGACCAGGCGATTGACGCCTTCATTGAAGCAGTGCAGAACGACCCCGACACCTCGGACCTGCATTTCGCGCTGGGCAATTTGTTCCGCCGCCGTGGCGAATACGAGCGCGCTGTACGGGTGCACCAGCATCTGCTCTCGCGCGGTGATCTGGGCGAAGACGACCGGCACCGGGCGCAGCACGCGCTGGCTCTGGATTACCTCAAAGCCGGCCTGCTGGACCGCGCAGAACAGGCTTTGCTGGCGCTCGAAGGCACCCGTTTTGAAGCCGAGGCGCGGCTGGCCTTGCTGGCCAACTATGAGCGCGCCCGGGACTGGAAAGGAGCGGCCGAGGTGGCGCACCGCTTGGAGGGCAGCGACCAAGGTAGCTTCAGTACACGGCGCGCGCATTACCTGTGCGAGCAGGCCGCCGAGCAGCCATCGGGCGGCGACACCACGCCCGTTCAGGCTCTGTTAATGGAAGCGATTGCCACCGCGCCGCACGCAGCGCGCCCGCGCTTGGCGCTGGCCGAGGTGCAAAGCCAATCAGGAGCCCACTTACAGGCATGGGACACCTTGTGCGAGGCGCTGGCCGAATGTTCCAGCGCGGCTCCCTTGATCGCGCCTCCATTGGCGCAGGCGGCGGTTGCTGCCGACCGGGTGGCTGCGACATTGGCGCTGCTGGAAGCCAGCTATGAACGCAGGCCCGCACTCGACGTGCTTGATGCGATCGTCACGCTGCAAAGCCTGGACCCTGCGCGCCATGCCAGCGCCCGCGAACGCTACGCCTTGCACTTGGAGAAGGAGCCTTCCCTGGTGGCAGCGGCCAAATGGATTGCCGGCGAGGTGTTGACACAGGAGCAGTTTCACCCGCAGGTGCAGCGTGCGCTGGACCACGCCGTCAAGCCCTTGTCACGCTACCGCTGCATGGCCTGCGGTTTTGAGGCCACCCGCTACTTCTGGCAATGCCCGGGCTGCCAGGCCTGGGACAGCTATTCCCCACGCCGCATTGAAGAACTCTGAGATTGCCGATGGCCGCCTTTACTCCTTTACCCACCCCTGCCGATATCGCACAAGCCCGTGTCATGGTCGTTGGCGATGTGATGCTGGACCGTTACTGGTACGGCGCAGTCGACCGGATTTCGCCGGAAGCGCCGGTGCCTGTGGTGCGCGTGACGCGCGAGGAAGAACGCAGCGGCGGCGCGGCCAATGTGGCGCACAACGTGGCCGCGCTGGGTGCGCAGGCATCGCTGCTCAGCGTGGTCGGCGCTGATGACGCTAGCCACCGCCTGGAAGCGCTGCTCTCGACCACCGGCATACAGACCCACTTTGCCCGTGACCCCGAATTAAAGACCACGGTCAAGCTGCGTGTCATTGGCCGCCAGCAACAGCTGATCCGGCTGGATTTCGAAAACACGCCCCGGGGCGAATTGCTGGCCAACCAAACCACCCGCCTGGCTGAACTGGCACCGGGTTGCGGCGCGCTGCTTTTTTCCGACTATGGCAAGGGCGGGCTGGGCCATGTGGCAGACATGATCGCTCTGGCCCGCAGCCTGCATATTGCAACCTTGGTCGACCCCAAGGGCAGTGACTACAGCAGCTACCGGGGCGCCACCCTGATAACGCCCAACCGCGCCGAATTGCAGCAGGTCATAGGCACGTGGTCGGATGAATCGGATCTGCATGCCAAGGCGCAAGCGCTGCGCGGGACATTGCAATTGGATGCCCTGCTGCTAACCCGCAGCGAAGAGGGCATGACCTTGTTTGACGGCGAAGGGGCTCTGAGCATCGCCGCGCAGGCGCGCGAGGTGTTTGATGTGACCGGTGCGGGTGACACCGTGATTGCAGCCATGGGCACGCTGATGGCCGCCGGACTCACGGCCCGCCAGGCCTTGCCCTGGGCCAACAAGGCCGGTGGCATTGTGGTGGGTAAATTCGGCACCGCCAGCGTGAACTACCAGGAGTTGAGCGTATGACGCGGATTGTGGTTACCGGGGCAGCCGGATTCATAGGCAGCAACATCATCCAGGGGCTGAATGCCCGCGGGATCACCGACATCCTCGCCGTAGATGACTTGACGCAGGGCGACAAATTCCGCAACCTGGCGGATCTGGCCATAGGCGATTATGTGGACGCTGCAGACTTCTACCAGGCCTTTGCCCGGGGTGCCTACGGCCGCGTCGAAGCGGTTTTTCATGAAGGTGCGTGCAGCGACACCATGGAACACAACGGCAAGTTCATGATGGCCAATAACTACGCCACCTCGCTGCAACTGTTCGAAGCGGCGCAAGCGCAAAACACCCGCTTGCTGTACGCCTCATCCGCCGCCACCTATGGCGGCTCCCGCGTTTTTGTCGAAGACCCGGCGCACGAGGCACCGCTGAATGTGTACGGCTACTCCAAGTTGCTTTTTGACCAAAAGATGCGGCGCGAGTTAGGCCCGCGTTTTGAGCGCGCCGGCACCCAGGTGGCGGGATTCCGTTATTTCAATGTGTACGGGCCGCGCGAGCAACATAAAGGGCGCATGGCCAGCGTGGCATTCCACCAGTTCCACCAGTTCCAGGCCGATGGCCGTGTCAAGCTGTTCGGCGCATACGGCGGTTATGCGGCGGGCGAACAAATGCGCGACTTTGTGTTGGTGGACGACGTGGTCGCCGTCAATCTCTGGTTTTTTGACCACCCGCAGCGCAGCGGCCTGTTCAACCTGGGCAGCGGCCGCGCCCAAGCTTTTAACGATATGGCCTGCGCCGTAGTGAACAGCGCACGCGCCGCGCAGGGCCACAGCAGCCTGGACCTGGCTGCCATGGTGGCACAGGGCCTGATCGAATACATCCCCTTTCCCGATACGCTGCGTGGCAAGTACCAGTGCTTTACCCAGGCCGACTTGGGCGCGCTGCGCAACAGCGGCTGTGACCACGCTTTTGCCGATGTAGCCCAGGGCGTAGCCACCTATGCCAAGTGGCTGGAGCGCAACTGAGGCGCGGTGGACTGCAGCATGCAAACCACTGCCACTGCCGCTGCAACACCGACAGGCACCCGCATGCCCATCCGGCGCCGGTGCATCCTCCAAAGCGCCGCCGCTTTTACCTTCATTCTCGCTACGGGTTCCGCTGCGGCAACTGAGGTGAACCAGGCGAACGAGGCGGAGCTCGACAGCGTGCGCGGGCTGGGGCCACCCAGCACGGCAGCCATCCTGCGTGAACGCGCCAAAGCACCGTTCGCGAGCTGGGCCGATCTGATGCAGCGGGTCAAAGGCATCAAGGCGGCGCGGGCCCGCCGTCTCTCATCCGAAGGTCTGACCGTCAATGGCCAGCCCTACCCCGGTCCATGACCGCAGTCCTGGCAATTTGCCTAGGGGCCTGTGCGGGCGCGCTGGCGCGCTGGCAGCTTGGGATCTGGCTCAACCAGGCACCCCTGCTCGCGTCGGGCGAGACCGCCCTGCCCGGCCATTTCCTTCCCGGTGGCACCTTGGCCGCCAACCTCATTGGCGGCTATCTGGTCGGTGTGTGCGTGGCGGTGTTTCAGGCGCTTCCTACGCTGGATCCGGTATGGCGGCTGGCCTTGGTGACCGGCTTTCTGGGCGCGCTGACCACCTTCTCGAGCTTTTCGGCCGAAGTCGTCAGCATGCTGGGCCAGCAACGCTACGGCCTGGCGCTGGCCACTGCGGCGGTGCACTTACTGGGCTCATTGGCCCTGACGGTTGCCGGAATGCGAACCGTGGACATGCTGGCGGGGCGCTAAGCCCGGCGCTTACTGCAAGGGCCCTTTGAGGCTTTCGGGCAGCACAAAAGGCATCACTTGCACGCCCTCTTCCAATAAATCACGCGTTTGTTGCGGTGTGGCCTGTCCGCGAATCGGCCGGGCCTGGGCCTCGCCGTAGTGGATCTTGCGGGCTTCCTCTGCAAATCGGTTGCCCACATCCTGGGTCCGGGCCAACAATTCCCGGGCGAGGTGGAGCAAGGCCTGCGTGGCCTCGGTTTGCGGCGACGCCAGAGCGACCTCGTTGGTGGATGCAGTCCCGCGCGCCGGGGAATCATCGCCATGGGTTTCCTGCGTTTCTTGCGGCTTGGCGCGGCCCAGGTTCAGACGGGGGGCGCTGAGCATTTTCTGAACATGCCCGTCTCCGCACAGGGGACAGTCCACCAGTGCCCGCGCCTGTTGGTCGGCGAAATCCGCTTCGCTTCCGAACCAGCCTTCAAAGCAATGGCCCTGGGAGCACTGCAAATCAAAGACCTTCATGCGGCCTTCCAGTCCAGCGTCCAATTGCCCTGCAAAACATTTTGCAGCCACAGCGTGCACGACAGCGTTTTGCCGTCGCTGACCTGGCCATTGGCACACCATTGCAAGAGTTCCTGGGGCGTTGCCGTGAAAACTTCCAAAAACTCGCCGGCATCCAGACGCGCCGGTCCGGCCTGCAAGCCGCGCGCAAACCAGATGTCGATGTGTTCGGTGGAGTAGGCGATGGTGGGGTGCATGCATCCAGCATACGCCCACTCGGTCGCGGTGTAACCGGTCTCTTCGCGCAGTTCGCGCTGCACACACACAAGAGAGTCCTCGCCTGCGTCCAGCTTACCCGCCGGAAACTCGATCAATACCCGGCCCAGCGGGTAGCGGAACTGCCGCTCCAGCACCACTCTGAGCACACCGGCATCGTCGTAAAGCAGTGGCACAACCACCGCAGCGCCGGGGTGAACGATGTATTCCCGTGTGGCAGTACTGTTGTCGGGTAGGGCAATCCGGTCACGGCGGACCTGCAGAAAGTTACCCTGGTAAACCGCCTCGGAAGCAAGCTGACGCTCGGTGAGGTCCACGGCCGGCTCAGGTACCCATCATCTGCAAAATCGACTCCGCGCACAGGGTCATCAGACCACCCGGCATCAGGCCCAGCACCAGCAGCAACAGCGCGTTGAGGGACAGTACCAGCTGCACATCCTTGGGAGCATGCACGCTGGCCAGGGAAATCGGCGCATCGAAATACATGACCTTGACGACGCGCAAGTAGTAGAAAGCGCCGACCAGCGACATCAGTACGGCAAACACGGCCATGCCGATGTGCACGCTGCCACCGGCCAATACCAGCGCCTGCAGGACCGAGAGTTTGGCGAAGAAGCCGACCAGCGGGGGGATACCGGCCAGCGAAAACATGCACATCGCCATGATACCGGCGTACAAAGGGCTGCGTTGGTTCAGGCCAGCGAAATCGGCGATCTCTTCGCTCTCAAACCCTTGTGCCGACAAAAGCATGATGACGCCGAATGTGGCAAGCGTCGTGAGCACGTAGGTGATCACATAAAACATGGCGGAGCTGTAGGCATTGGCCGCAGCAACCGCGCTGCCGTCGACCACGCCGGACATCAGGCCCAGCAGAATGAAACCAACCTGCGAAATCGTGGAATAGGCCAGCATGCGTTTGATATTGGTCTGCGCGATGGCCGCGAGGTTGCCAACGAACAGCGACGCGATTGACAGCACCATGAGCATTTGCTGCCAGTCGATGGCCAGGGGCAAAAGCCCCTCCACCAGCAAACGGATGACGATGCCAAATGCAGCCAGCTTGGGGGCTGCGGCAATCATCAGCGTCACCGCCGTGGGCGCACCCTGGTAGACATCGGGAACCCACATATGGAAGGGCACGGCGCCGAGCTTGAAGGCCAGACCGGCAACAATAAAGACCAAGCCGAAGACCAGAACCTGGTGCTGTATGTGCCCGGAAACAATGGCTTTGTGAATCAAATTGATGTCCAGACTTCCGGTGGCACCGTAGACCATGGACATGCCGTAGAGCAAAAAGCCCGAGGCCATGGCACCGAGCACAAAGTACTTCATCGCCGCCTCGGTCGCCTGCGTCTGGTCCCGCCGCAGCGCGACCAGGGCATAACTCGACAGCGTCAGCAACTCCAGACCGAGGTAAATCACCAGCAAGTTGCTGCCCGAAATCATGACAAACATGCCCAATAAGGCAAACAGGCCCAGGGTGAACAATTCACCGCCGCGCAACATGTCGCGCGAGAGCGCATAGGGGCGTGCGTACACCAGGGTCACCAGCACCGCCAGACTGGCAAAGCATTTGAGCCAGGCGCTCATGCTGTCACTCACCACCATGTTGGAAAACCCGTACATGGTGAAGCCCGAAGCCGCGAAAACCGCCTCGATACCAGCCAGCACCAAGAGCGTGGCCACAGACAGGCCATAGCTCAGGCTGCGCATGGGCGTCTTCACGCCAAGGTCCACAATGGCGATCACGCAAGCCATGATCAGCAGCAAGGCCTCTGGGAAAACCGCAATCCAACTGATTTGGTCAATCATGGTGTATCTCTCAATTCAGCGGCGCAGCGGCCAGTTTGGAGACCGACACATGCTGCAGCAGTGCGGCCACCGACGCATCCATGACGTCCGTAAAGGGCTTGGGGTAGACGCCCATGCCCAACACGGCCAGCGCCAGCAGGCCCAGCACCAGGAATTCGCGCCGACCAATGTCAACCAGCGCAGCCACCTTGGCATTGGCCACTGTCCCCAGGTACACACGCTTGAACATCCATAGCGTGTAAGCGGCACCGAAAATGAGCGCGCTGGCAGCCCCCAAGCCGACCCAAAAATTCGCTTTCACCGCCGCAAGAATCACCATCCATTCGCCCACGAAACCGGCTGTCGCAGGCAGACCGCAATTGGCCATTGAGAAGAGCAAGGCAAATGCGGCAAACCGGGGCATGGTGTTGACCACGCCGCCGTAAGCGCCGATCTCGCGCGAATGCACCCGGTCATACAAGACGCCTATGCACAAAAACATGGCCGCGGACACAAAGCCGTGGGCAATCATTTGCACTAGACCGCCGGACACGCCCAAATCACTGAAGACGAAAAAGCCCAGGGTGACAAAGCCCATGTGGGCTACCGAGGAATAGGCCACCAGCTTTTTCATGTCCTGCTGGACCATGGCAACCAGGCCCACATAGACCACCGCAATCAGCGACAGCGTGACCATGAAACCGGCCCACTCGTGCGCAGCATCCGGCGCAATCGGCAGGGAAAAGCGCAAAAAGCCATAGGCACCCAGCTTGAGCATGATCGCCGCCAGTACCGCCGATCCGCCGGTGGGCGCTTCCACGTGCACATCGGGCAACCAGGTGTGCACCGGCCACATCGGCACCTTCACCGCAAACGCGGCCAAAAACGCGAAGAACAACAGGGTTTGCTCACTGCGCGACAGCGGCAACGCATGCCAGGCCGCGATGTCGAAGCTGCCGCCACTTTGGATATAGAGGTAAATCAGCGCAATCAAGGTCAGCAACGAGCCCAGCAGCGTGTAGAGGAAAAATTTGAAAGCCGCATAAATCTTGTTTGGCCCGCCCCAGACACCGATGATCAGGTACATGGGGATCAGGGTGGCTTCGAAGAACACGTAGAACAGCATGCCATCCAGCGCGCAAAAGACGCCGATCATCAACCCCGACAAAATCAGGAATGCAGCCATGTACTGCTGTACTTTGGCCGTGATGGACTCCCAGCTGGCGATCACCACAATCAGGTTGATGAAGGCCGTGAGCGGCACGAACCAGAACGAAATACCGTCCAAGCCCAGGTGGTAGTTCACATTGAAACGGTCAATCCAGGGCAGGTTCTCCACGAACTGCATGGACGCGCTGGCATTGTCAAACTGGGCATACAGCGGCAAGGTGATCAGAAAACTGACCAGCGCGCCAATCAGGGCAAGCCAGCGCGTGCTGTAAACCTGGTCGTCACGCCCAAAAGCCAGCAAGACCAATCCGAATGCGATCGGGGTCCAGATGGCAAGGCTCAAAAGTCCCATGGGGGATTCCTTAATTCGAAAAAAACGGGAACCACGCCATCGAGGCCCGCAACACCAATGCCA
The DNA here is from genome assembly GCA_947380945.1 of Comamonadaceae bacterium. Lineage (GTDB taxonomy): Bacteria > Pseudomonadota > Gammaproteobacteria > Burkholderiales > Burkholderiaceae_C > Allorhodoferax. The sequence goes on along the minus strand of CANCTD010000037.1, from coordinate 3,790 downwards.
GCGAGCCCTGCCACAGCGCAAAGGTCAACAAGGCAAACATCCCCAAGGCCATAACCAGCGCGTAGTGGTACAAATAACCCGACTGGGCGCGGCGCACCCAGGCCGCCAGACCCGCCACGACCTTCCACGACCCGTTGACCAAGAAACCATCAATCAAGCGCCTGTCACCGCCCTGCCAGAACGCGGTACCCAACGCGCGGGCGCCGCGCGCCAACACGTTCTCGTTGAACCAGTCCAGGTAGTACTTGTTCTCCAAAACCAGTACGACCGGTCGCAGCGCAGCGCCTATGGCGCGCGGCAGCGCGGGGTTAACCAGGTACATGTACCAAGCCGTGGCAACACCGGAAAAGGCCAATACAAAAGGCAGCGATGTCAGCGCGTGCACGGCCATAGCCAGGGGGCCGTGAAAGCCCTCTTCCAAATCATGCATGGCATGGTGCGTCTGCGCATTGACGTGGATGGCGTCACTTAGGAAACCACCGAATAACAAGGGTTCAATCGTCAGGTAACCGATAAGGACCGAGGGAATCGCCAGCAGCACCAGCGGCAGCGTCACCACCCAAGGCGACTCATGCGGCGCGTGGTCATGGTGGTGACCGTGGCCATGGTCGCCATGGTGTTGGTCGGGGTTCTGGTCAAAACGGGGCGTGCCGTGGAAGACCAGGAAATACATGCGGAAAGAATAAAACGCGGTGACAAAAACCCCCGCCATCACCGCAAAACTGGCAAAACCGGCAGCGGGCAAATGGCTCTCGGCGACCGCTTCGATGATGCTGTCCTTGGAATAAAAACCGGAAAACAGCGGCGTCCCGATCAAGGCCAGCGAACCCAGCAGCGAGGTGATCCAGGTGATCGGCATGTACTTGCGCACGCCGCCCATCCAGCGGATGTCCTGGTTGTGGTGCATGCCCATGATCACCGAGCCAGCACCCAGGAACAACAGCGCCTTGAAAAACGCATGGGTCATCAGGTGAAACAGCGCCACCGAATAGGCCGACGCGCCCAGCGCTACGGTCATGTAACCCAGCTGCGACAGGGTGGAATACGCCACCACACGCTTGATGTCGTTTTGAATAATCCCCAGAAAACCCATGAACAAGGCCGTGATCGCGCCCACCACCAAGACCAGGTTCAAGGCCGTGTCGGACAACTCAAACAAGGCCGACATGCGCGAGACCATAAAGATGCCTGCTGTCACCATGGTGGCCGCGTGGATCAGCGCCGAAATCGGGGTCGGGCCCTCCATCGAATCGGGCAACCAGACGTGCAGTGGAAACTGGGCCGACTTGCCCATGGCACCGATGAACAGGCAGATGCAGACTACCGTGACCAGGGACCAGGCGGTACCGGGTAGCGACTGCGCCACCAGGGTCTGCGACTGTGCGAAGACCTCGGTGTAATTCAGGCTGCCGGTGTACGCGGCGATCAAACCAATGCCCAGGATGAAGCCGAAGTCGCCCACCCGGTTCACCAAAAAGGCTTTCATGTTGGCGAATATCGCCGTGGGTTTGTTGAACCAGAAACCGATCAGCAGGTAGGACACCAGACCCACTGCTTCCCAGCCAAAGAACAGCTGCAGGAAGTTGTTGCTCATCACCAGCATCAACATCGAAAAGGTGAACAGCGAAATGTAGGCAAAAAAGCGGTTGTAGCCCTCGTCCTCTTCCATGTAGCCAATGGTGTAAATGTGCACCATGAGCGACACAAAGGTGACCACGCACATCATCATCGCAGTCAGGCCGTCGATGAGAAAGCCGATCTCCATCTTGAGGTTGCCCACCACCATCCAGGTGTAGAGCGTCTCGTTGAAGCGCGCGCCTTCGGTGGCGACATCGCGCAAAGTCATTGCCGACAACACAAACGCCAGCAAAACGCCCAGAATGGCCAGGCTGTGGGTTGCGCGGCGGCCGATCACATTACCGCCAAAACGGGTTCCGAGCACACCCGCGAGCAGGGCACCGGCCAACGGTGCCAGCGGAACGGCCAGCAGCGTCGTGGAGGACAAAGTTTGGCTCATCGGATCAGCCCTTGAGGGTGTTGAGTTCGTCCACGCTGATGCTGGACTTGTTGCGGAACAACAGCACCAGAATCGCCAGACCGATAGCGGACTCCGCAGCAGCTACCGTGAGAATGAAGAACACAAAAATCTGACCATTCATGTCGTTCAGATAGTGCGAAAAAGCAACGAAATTCGTGTTGACGGCCAAGAGCATCAACTCAATTGCCATCAACAAGACAATCAGGTTGCGCCGGTTCATAAAGATGCCGACGATGGACAAGGCGAACAACACCGCGCCCAAGGACAAATAGTGGCCCAGCGTAATGCTCATGGTTTGGCTCCTGCTGCAGGCGTGGCAAGGGAGGCGTCGGGGGCTGCAGCATCCGGCACCGGTTCGGGCGCAGGAGCAGCATCGACGGCGCTGGCATCCATCTTGACCACGGTCATGCGGTCGGCGGCGCGCACGCGCACCTGCTCGCCGGGGCTGACATATTTGCTGTCCTTGCGCGCGCGCAAAGTCAGCGCAATCGCGGCAATCATGGCGACCAGCAGAATCGCCGCCGCAATCTCCACCGGGTACAGGTACTCGGAATACAGCAGCTTGCCCAGTTGCAAGGTATTGGGCACATCCGAGGCGGCGTCCGGCAGCGGCGCTACGGCGCGGAAGCCACCCATCAGAACCGCCGACATTTCCAGGGCAATCACCACGCCGACCAGCGCAATCAGAGGGAAATGCGTCCAAAAACCGGCGCGCAGGTTCTCAACATTGATGTCCATCATCATCACCACGAACAGGAACAGCACCATGACGGCACCAACGTACACCAGCACCAGGGTGATGGAGAGAAACTCGGCTTTGAGCAGCATCCAGACCAGGGAGGCCTGGAAGAACGCCAGCACCAGAAACAACACGGCGTGCACCGGATTACGGGCGGTGATCACCCGAAAAGCGGCAAACAGCATCACCACTGAGAACACGTAAAAAAGACCCGTTTTGACATCCATGACTTTGGTTACTTTCTTGCAGCGGGTCAGCGGTATTTGGCGTCAGCAGCTTTGCTGGCGGCAATTTCGTTTTCGTACCGATCGCCAACGGCCAGCAGCATTTCTTTGGTGAAGTACAGGTCACCGCGTTTCTCGCCGTGGTATTCCAGAATATGCGTCTCCACGATGGAGTCCACCGGGCAGCTCTCTTCGCAAAAGCCACAGAAGATGCACTTGGTCAGGTCGATGTCATAGCGGCTGGTGCGGCGTGAGCCGTCTTCGCGCACTTCGGATTCGATCGTGATGGCCATGGCCGGGCATACCGCTTCGCACAGCTTGCAGGCAATGCAGCGCTCTTCGCCGTTGTCGTAGCGGCGCAGCGCATGCAGGCCACGAAAGCGGGGTGACAACGGGGTTTTCTCTTCAGGAAACTGGATGGTGACCTTGCGTTTGAACGCATAGCGTCCCGTCAAAGCCATGCCTTTGAAGAGTTCAAGCAGCAAAAAGCTGCCGAGAAAGTCCTTCAGGGAAAATGGCGTGCGTGCGGTGGCGGAAGTCATAGTAGACATGCTCAATTCCTTTTACTTCCAGATGTTGTAGGAGGTCTGCATCCAGACGCCCACAACAACCAGCCAGACCAATGTGACCGGAATAAATACTTTCCAGCCCAGGCGCATGATCTGGTCATAACGGAAGCGCGGGAAGGTAGCGCGCACCCAGATGAACAGGCTGACAACAAAACAGGTTTTCAGACCCAGCCAGATCCAGCCCGGAATCCAGTTGAACAGAGCACTGTCCACCGGCGAG
>CANCTD010000036.1 GCA_947380945.1 Comamonadaceae bacterium | reverse complement strand
CACACGACATCACCGAACTCCGGGTATTCAAACGCAGCTTTGATGCGCGCAAGGCCGATGTGCTGGCGGTCTTTATTGTCGATGTGGCGCTGCAAGCCGGTTTGGAAGCGCTGGTGTTGACGCGCTTGGGCGCGCATCCGCATATTGCCGCCACGCCCGACCTGGCCTACCAACTTGTGGCGCAAGCGCCTCTCGCACCGGCGCTGCGACCGGTGGTCGTCGGTTTTGGCCCCTGCGGCATATTTGCCGCGCTGTTGTTGGCGCAGATGGGCTTTAAGCCCCTGGTGCTGGAACGCGGTCCGCCGGTGCGCCAGCGCACCCAGGACACCTGGGATTTGTGGCGCAAGCGCAATCTGCATCCCAACAGCAATGTGCAATTTGGTGAAGGCGGTGCGGGAACTTTCTCGGACGGCAAGCTGTGGAGCCAGATCAAGGATCCGCGCCATCTGGGACGCAAGGTGATGCAGGAGTTTGTCAACGCCGGTGCACCACCCGAAATTCTGGTGGAAGCGCATCCCCACATCGGTACCTTCAAGCTGGTCCGCGTGGTGGAAAACCTGCGCGCCCGCATCATCGCGCTGGGTGGTGAAGTGTGTTTTGGCCAGCAGGTCATCGACCTGCATCTGGAAACACGCGATGGTGTACAGCAGGTGCGCGGCCTGCAGGTACTGGATGCCGCCAGCGGCCAGAGCCGCACGATCGACGTGCACCAGGTGGTGATGGCGCTGGGCCACAGCGCACGCGACACCTTTGCGATGCTGCACGCGCGCGGCGTCGCCATGCAGGCCAAGCCCTTTTCGGTGGGCTTTCGGATTGAGCATCCGCAAGGTGTGATCGACCGTGCCCGCTGGGGCCGCCACGCCGGCAACCCGCTGCTGGGGGCTGCCGACTACAAACTGGTTCACCACGCCAAAAACGGGCGCAGCGTCTACAGTTTTTGCATGTGTCCTGGCGGCACGGTCGTGGCAGCCACCTCCGAGCCAGGCCGTGTGGTGACCAACGGCATGAGCCAGTATTCGCGCAACGAGCGCAACGCCAATGCGGGCATCGTGGTCGGCATAGACCCGGGCGACTACCCGCAGGACGCGGAACGCTTTATCGCGGCTTTCGGACCGGAAGCGGGCGCGCACTATGCCGAAGAGGCGCTGCGCTTGCCGCCTGGCATCGAGACTGGCGGCGCAGTGGCACACCCCTTGTCAGGCATTGTTTTGCAGCGGGGCTTGGAATCGGCCGCCTATGTGCTGGGCGGCGCAAACTACACCGCACCAGGCCAGCTGGTCGGGGATTTTTTGGAAGCGCGTGCATCGACCACTTTGGGCACGGTGCAGCCTTCCTACCGTCCGGGTGTGCACCTGACCGATCTGGCGCACAGCCTGCCGGATTACGCCATTGCCGCGATCCGCGAGGCCCTGCCGGTGTTCGGGCGAAAAATCAAAGGCTTCGACATGGGCGACGCGGTGCTGACCGGGGTGGAGACCCGCACCTCCAGCCCGCTGAAGCTACCGCGCGGCGAGGACTTGCAAAGCAGCAATGTGTGCGGCCTGTACCCGGCGGGCGAAGGTGCCAGCTATGCCGGAGGCATCTTGTCGGCCGGGGTGGACGGCATCCGTGTCGCCGAGGCCCTGGCGCTGGCCGCCGCAAACCCAGCGCGTCTGGCGTAAACCGCCGCTTCGCGCCCCGGATAAGCCACTGATTGGCACCGGGCGGCCTGGGGCCGCTGTCCAATCGCGGGCGCAAAGGTCTTTTGCGACCAACATCCGAAAGCCAACATTAATATGTAGTACATTTTGCCAATATAAGTTGCTACAGGTAACTTCATTGACTTGGCGAAATGAATCGGAAGGGGGTTGTCATGGACACGTACACCGTATTTCCTGTCGGACTCAGTATGGCGGAGGAGCGGGAATTGGCGACGTTCTGCAAATTCGCATCACGCAAAACGCATTCATGGTCGGTTACGCAGAGCATCCGCGACGCGACCGGTGTGGTCCTGGGCAGCACCGTACCGGCGCATCTGGCGGCTGCACTCGCTTTTCAGTACGCTGGCGGGCGCATCGCCGTGCTGAATGCCACGGGGCAACAAGAGGGACTTTTGGCGGTACGCAGGCCCTTGCAACTGGACCGGGCATTCACGATTTTCAACCACATTAAATTGCGCTTGGCTGCGGATCCGCGCACACCGGATCCGGCCGCGTGTGCGGCATTCCAATCCGCCTTGCATCCATCGGGCACCGGCCAGGACGCCCGGGTACTGCCTTTGATACGCGCGTCGCTGGCGACCGAAGCAGACGCCCCGCCCCAATCGGAGCGCTTATCGCTGACCGCTGTGATGGTGGTGGATGACAGCCCGGTGGCGCAAAACTACCTGCGCAACCGGATATTGGCCATGGGTTTTGCATGCGACGTGGCAGGCAGCGGTGATGAAGCCCTTCTGCTGATCGCCCAAAAAGACTACGCGCTGGTGCTGCTCGACATCCACATGCAAGGCATTGATGGCTACCAGACGTGCAAGGCGATCAAAAGCTACAAGCGCGGCCTTACGGTACCCAAGGTGGTCATGGCCAGCAGCAAGACCGGCACCATCGACAAGATCCGCGCAACGCTCTCGGGTTGCGACGGCTACCTGACCAAGCCGATCAATGAGACCGAGCTCGCGCGCACGCTGTCCACACAGGTCAAGCGCCCAACCTCACCCCTCGCACCCGGGACCCAGGCGGCGGCACCCCAAAGCGGGGCTATGTATTAACCAGCAGGAGTGGGCATGAAAAAAGTTATGGTTGTTGACGACTCCCTTGTCGACTCGGAACACTTGAGCAAAATTTTGCGTGGCGCCGGCTGTGAGGTCAGCGTGGCCACCTCGGGCGATGCCGCGCTGGATCTGATGCGGCGCGCGCTACCTGACTTGGTGTTGATGGACATCAACATGCCCGGCACCGATGGCTTTGCAACCGCGCGAAAAATGGGGCGGCAGGCGCAAACCAAGGACATTCCAGTGGTTTTTGTGACCAGCAAGGACCAAAAGGCAGACCGGGTATTCGCGAAGATTCTGGGTGCAAAGGCCTACATCACCAAGCCTTATCACGATGACGACATTCTGGCCGTGATCTGAATACGACAGATCACCTGGGACATCGGCCATGCAAACCGCCAGCACCGAAACTGACTTGCCCGAAGGTCCCCCGACCGACCCGATGCGCATCGGGTACCGAATCGGCTGCGGGCCCTGGCTCTTGGCAGTGGATGCACAGTGGGCCACTGGCATCCTGGATAACTATGTGCTTCAGCCCATTCCCCGTGCACCGCAATGGCTGATCGGGTGTACCAATGTCGAAGGACTCCTGCTACCGGTCGTTGATCTGTTCACTTTGCTCAATCCAAACGCGGTGCCTGGCCATGGTCGCGAACACAAAGCCCGCATTTTGCTGGGAACCCACACCCCGGCAAGTAATGACGAAGCCATAGGACTGTTGTTCACGGGTCTGCCGGAGCGGCTCAGCTTCACCCAAACAGACTTACCGACCACGCTGCAACTGCCGCCACTTCTTCGCCGCATGGCCCGCGGGCTCGCCCATATGCCGGACGGTCGGACAACGATTGAGCTGGATACCCATCAATTGATTGATCACTGCATCAGCCAATTTGAAACCGCCGACGAAGCACCCGCATAAACATCTCGACTTCCACACCACTATTCCCAGGGACGCTGCATGTTGAAAACTTTTCGAGCCAGACTGCTTGCACTTATTGCAGTGCTGATTTTTCTGCGTGTTGTACAAGGCTTTTATGTGAGTCATCAACTCGGCATTTACCAGCAAATCAATGACGCCTCCACGAATGCAGCGCTTGCGGGTGCCGATCAGGCGCGCCTGTATTTTTTAAGTGTGGAGGTGTTCGGAACCGCGCAGATCTACAGCAATGCAGTTCTCGAAAAGGACACGGAGCGCAGGGACAATGCGGCAAGCGCTTTGCAGCGGCTGATAGCGGACCTGCAGGCGGTGCCTGTTTTCGATGGCGCATTTTCTGCGGAGCTCCGTGAAAAACTGGTGGACGATAGGCCACTCATTGAGTCCTACCTGGAAGGGGTGCAAAACTTATTGGCGGCGCCGACGGATGCACCGAATGCCGTTCGCGATGCGCGACGCGCAGTCGAGATGGACTTTGAAAGGCTGAGCCTGGTGTTTGACTTGCAGTTGCCGAAAGTATCGGCAGATATCCGCAGCCAGCAACGCGACGCACAGGCTACCGGCAAAAATTTTGAACAAGTCAACATACTCTCCCAAGTCCTGGAGGCCTTGATTTTCACCGCCGCCGCCCTGTGGTTTTTTCTGCTTCTCAACCAAGGCTTTCGGCGGCTCGAGGCCGCGATCAATCAAATTAATGCAGGCAATATCCAAGCCCGCGCTGCGATGCGGGGTGCCGATGAACTCAGCCGCATCGGACAAATATTCGACCGTTTGCTGGATGAACGCCTCATGGCGGAGGCCGCAAAACGCCAGGAAAATGAAGCACTCAATGAATCCGCAATTACCCTTCTTGGCGCGGTGATTGCCTTATCGGATCGCGACCTGCGGGTGCGTGCGCCGGTGGATGACAACATCGTCGGAACCATCGCTTCCTCGATCAACCAGTTGGCAGATGAAACTGCCGAAGCCCTGGGTAGCGTGCAGTCACTCGCGGTACAGCTTGAACAAGCCACCAAGGAAACGCGCCAGCAAGCGCAGGAAGTGGACAAAGCGATCGTGCTGCAGCAGCAATTGCTCAGGGGCATGGAAGTGACACTGGCCGACACATCGACCCAATTGCTGGAAGTCTCCGGGCTGTCGCAACGCTCAGCAGCGTCTGCCGGCCGTACCGCGCGCGCTGCCGCTGCTGCACAGGACGCCGTGGGAACGACCTTGGAAGGTATGGAGCAGCTGCGTCAGGCGATGGGCGATACCGAGAAACGTTTCAAAACCCTGGCCCAGCGTTCGCAGGAAATCTCTACCGCAGTGGCGCTGATCAACACCATATCGGAGCGCACCCATGTGCTTTCGCTGAACGCGTCCATCCAGGCCGCAGCGGCCGGCGATGCCGGGCGTGGCTTTGCCATCGTTGCCCAGGAAGTGCAGCGCCTGTCCGATGCTTCCAGCAAGGCATCCAACGAAATTGCAGCGATGGTGGGCAATATCCAAGCCGAGGCCAATGAATCCCTGGTGACGCTGAGTCGGCTCGTGACCGATGTGGTCAACCAAACCGGACTCGCCCAATCCGCCGCACAGGAGATGCAACAAGCCCAGTCGGCAACCGCAGAACTGATTGCCATGGTGGGTCAAATTGCAGCCGCATCCGAGGTTCAGCAGCGACTCGCCACATCCTTGCGCAAATCTATTGCAGACATCAACCAGTCCACCGAACAAACCAGCGCCGCCATGTCGGCGCAAAAGGCCTGGACCGGAACGCTGGTGGAATACGCACAAGGTCTGCGCAATAGCGTTGCGGAATTCACGCTGGATCAACCGGCTGCGCCAACGGTTGCCTGATTACACGGAGTACGTCCCGTGATATTGGCGCTTCTGCAACAGGAGCTGAACGAGTCGGCGCATACGCTCAGCCTGTTGCAGGAGTGGGAACAGGGCGCGGATGTCAGCGACGAGGGCTTTGCGTCGGCCCTGGACTGGATGGACCGGTTCACACAAGCCGTGCAAACCAGCGGGTTAGACGGTTTGGCAGAGTACCTGGGTCTGGTCCGGCTACTCCTGTCGCAAAATCGCGCCGACCCATCGCGACCCGATGGTATGGCCGAGCGCAGCAGGCTGATTGGCTGGTACCACGCAGCGATGCGCTACCTGGAGGAACCGGGCAGCCCCCATGCGGTTGAGGCGATGGAACAGTCGCTGGCTGCCAGCACCGCCACCGTCGACTTGGCATGGCAGGAGGAGCTGATCGAGCGGCTTCTGGATGTGCCTTTGCTGCTGGAGCAGGAAGATGCGGAGGCGGATTCCGCTGCAGATGAGGACGCAGACGACTACGGGATGGATGCAAGCGGCGTCGAGCCCGATCAATTGCAGATATTTCTGTTCGAGGCGGCGCGCCAAATACAAGAAATTGATGCGGCTGTTGCGGCTTGGGGCGCGGGCGTCTGCACCACGCCCATGATACAGGAAGCCATGCGGGCCGCACACACCCTGAAGGGAAGCGGCTACATCCTGGGCTTGCGGGGTTTAGGGCGCCTGGCCCACCACCTGGAAGACGCCTTGGAACATGGTCTGGCGCTGGTATCCGAAGGCGCATCCCTGCCGCGCCCGCTACTGGACACCTTGCTGCGCGTAATCGACACCCTCCAGCAATTAACCGGGTTTTTGCAAGGCCAGGAATCTGCGCCGGTCCATCTGCACCTGTTGGGGCACGAGTTGCGCATGGCAATCCAAGCGCTGCGCGAAGACCTGCGGGCAACAAGCCCCGATCCCACCTACGCGGCGGCGTCGCTTGCGGCAAGCCTCCTACCGACGCCACCGGCCCAGCCGCAAAACCCGGCGGGCCAGCAAGCGCCTCTGCAGCTCGATGCGGCGCATATGGAACAGCTGCTGCGCCGCGCCGGCCAGAGCCTGAGCGCGAATGCCCGTCTGGTGGAACTGCGCCATACCGCCGACAACTGGCTCCAAGCGCTGGAACAAAGCAACCGGCAACTGCTGGATGCGTTTGCCGAATTGGCACAACTCGTCAAAAGCCAGTCCGTGCAGGCGCACCAGAGCATGCGCGAGCGCGAGGACTTTGACCCCTTGGAACTTGATCGCTACGACGCCATCGAGAACATGGTTCTGGCCATGGAGGAAAAGGCGCGGGATCAACAGGAATTTCTTTCTTTGGGAACCACCGTGTCGGAACAGATGGCGACCCAACTCCGCGCACACGGCTTTGCCCTTGTCGACCAACGCCAGGACTTGTTAAAAGTCCGTACTACCACAGTGAAAACCGTTGCCGCACGGCTGCGGCGCACGGTGGCACAAACTGCCGAAGCCACCGGACACCAGGTACGCTTGGTATTGCACGGTGACACGGTGCAGATCGACGGCGTGGTGTTGAGCATGTTGGTGGAAGCACTGCTCCATATTTTGCGCAATGCGGTTGACCATGGCATCGAAACACCCGAGGAGCGCATCGCTGCGGGCAAGTCTGCAGAAGGCCTTGTAGAGCTGACATTCGCGCGCAACGCCGACCGGGTGAGCGTCAGCGTGCGCGACGACGGAAGGGGTCTGGACACCGAAAAGATCCGCGAAACTGCCATCGCCAACGGCCTGTTAAACGTGGATAGTGCGATCGACGAGCAAGCGCTGTTCCGTCTGATCTTGTTGCCGGGCTTTTCCACACGGGACAGAGTGACTGAAACCTCGGGCCGGGGCGTGGGCATGGACGTGGTTCAGGACCGCTTGCTACAGCTCCAAGGCGATTTGCAAATCTTCAGCACACGCGGTGAGGGCTGCGAAGTCCGCATGTCTGTGCAGGCCAACAACGGCGTGGTGCACGCGGTGCTGCTGCGATGCGGCGAAAGTGTTTTTGCGATTTCCAGCGATTTAATTGAAACCATTGTTCCCGCGTCACAGGCGCAGTACAGCGCGGCTGCTGATGGCCAAACCCTGTTGCACCATGCTGATGCCGCCGTTCCCGTGCGTGTGCTGGCCGATTGGCTGCACATCGCGAGCGACACCCCTGCTGCGCGCCGGGTCCCGGTCATAGTCCGCGTTTACGGCCTGCGTTTCGCCGTGCTGGCAGAAGCCGTTCTGGATGCAAGGGAATTGATTTTGCAGGGTGTCGGACGCCTGATGCGCCGCCTGGGCGGTGCATCCTCTGCAGCATGGGCACCCGATGGACGGGCGATCTTCCTGCTGGACTTGTATGCGCTGCAACGCGGCTCCGATCTGGCAAACACCCGCCGGTCCGCACACCGCCTGCAACAGCGCGCCCATATCGCTCCGGCACGCCTTCTGGTCGTTGACGATGCATGGGCCGTGCGCATGACCATGAAACAACTTCTCGAAGATGCCGGCTACCGCATTGAGACTGCACACAACGGCAATGCCGCCCTGGAGGTTCTTCGGCGTGCTCAGGTTGACCTGGTAATCACCGATCTGGAGATGCCAGAACTCAATGGGCTGGAGCTGGCCCGGCGCATGCGCGCCTATCCCGCCTGGCTCACGATCCCGCTGATCATGATCACCTCGCGCAGCGCAGAAAAACACCGCGTGGCAGCCATGGAGGCAGGCGTTCAGCTGTACTTGACCAAACCCTACAGGGACAGCGATCTACTGGCGCAAATTCGATCCATGCTGGCACCTGCTACGCGCGCGGACACCAGCGCTGCTTGAGCCCGGCAAACCCTGAATTGCCCCTGCGCACACCTCAAGCAGCCTGACGCAGGGCCGCAATCCGCTCCTCAATCGGCGGATGTGTGGAAAACAGCTGGCCTATGCCACCGGCGATTCCGAAGGCGGCCACGCTCTTTGGCAGTTCTCCAGGCGCCATCCCACCCAGACGCGCCAGCGCGTTGATCATGGGCTGGCGATTTCCCATCAATTGCGCAGCCCCGGAATCGGCGCGGAATTCACGCTGGCGGCTGAACCAGGCCACGACCATCGCAGCCGCGAAACCCAGCACGATATCCAGGACGATGGTGGTGACGTAGTAGCCGATACCCGGCCCGCTACGCTCTTCGTCGTTCTTGCGCAGAAAGCTGTCCACCGCGTAGCCGATCACCCGGCTGAGGAAGACTACAAAGGTGTTCATTACCCCCTGGATCAGCGTCATGGTCACCATATCGCCGTTGGCGATGTGGGCCACCTCGTGGCCGAGCACGGCTTCCACTTCGTCGCGGGTCATGCCTTGGAGCAGGCCGGTGGAGACCGCCACCAGCGCCGAATCGCGGAAGGCGCCGGTGGCAAAAGCGTTGGGCTCGCCTTCGAAGATGCCCACTTCAGGCATGCCGATGCCGGCTTGCTGCGCGAGTTTTTGCACGGTCTGAACGATCCAGGCCTCGTCCGCATTTTGCGGCTGTGCGATCACTTGCACGCCGGAGCTCCACTTGGCCATGGGCTTGCTGATCAGCAGCGAGATGAACGCGCCGCCAAAACCGATCACCAACGCATAACCCAGCAACAGGCCCAGATTCAGGCCGCTGCTGGTCAGGTATTGGTTGACGCCCAGCAGACTCGCCACCACGCCCAAAACCACCACCACCAGCAGGTTGGTCAACACCAGCAGAACAATTCGTTTCATCGCAATCTTTCACATAGGGAACAGGCGCGTCATGGTACGCAAGACCCCAAAAGCCCTAGCGCGCAAATGCTTATAGCGCATGGGGTTTTGCGGGGCGGAAGACCGAGGCATCGCGGTAAAAATCGGGCACCTCGTTGGCCTCGCACCAACCCGGAACGCCCAGCACCGGCAAATGTGCAAAGGGCTTGGACTCCAGCCATGCCGCATCCAGCGTGGCGCATACAGCCGCATCGAATGCGGCGCAATGCGCGTCTGCGACCTGCACACGGTACACATGGGCCGTCATGGCCTTGCGGGGATGGCACAGCTTTTCCATGAGCGCGTGGCCAAAGAGCTGCACCTGCGCCTGCGCCCATAAAGGCCGCAAGGGACCGAACAAGGACGGCCAGTCTTTGGCACGCAAAGCTTCCCACAACGCATCCGGCGCAGACAAGAACGCCGCATTCTCATCAAACACGGTCAATGCATCGCGCGCCGCGCCGCGTTGCGGACCGATGCCATGGGCTGCAATATGCGCCGCCTGCAATTGGTTCAAGCGCTTTTTGGTGGCCGGGTAATGCAGCCAGCACAGGCCGTTGAAGAAGTCATGCAAACCGTCGCGCGTGGGAACCTGCCGGGTGCGGTAAATAAAAGCTTCGTAGGCTTCGCCAGGCGGCAAAGCTGCTTGAGCGACAAAGCGCACGCCAGACTGCTGCAAGGGTACGGCAGGCGCCGCATTCAAAGCCGCTGCGCACGACAGGCCGGCACGAACCTGCAATGCCAAAGGCGCGCCCAGAACCTGCAGAGGTGCCAGCCAGGGCGCGGCCCAGTCAATCGCCGCTAGGTCTGCAGCCGCCACTGCAAGGCTTCGCCGCTTGCCAGCGGCTTGAGTTCGGCACCGCCAAAGGCAAAGCTGGCGGGTGGCGTCCAGCTTTGGCGGCGCAACGTGATGTGTCCGGTATGGCGCGGCAGGCCGTAAAAGTCTGCGCCGAAAAAGCTCGCGAAGCCCTCCAACTTGTCCAGCGCCCCTGCCGCGTCAAAAGCCTGGGCGTACAGCTCCATGGCCGCGTGCGCCGTGTAGCAGCCGGCGCAACCGCTGGCGTGTTCCTTCAGGTGTGCCGCATGCGGCGCGCTGTCGGTACCCAGAAAAAACTGCGGCGCGCCACTCACGGCGGCATCCACCAAGGCCTGACGGTGCAGCTCGCGCTTGAGCACGGGCAGGCAGTAGTAATGCGGACGCATCCCACCCAAAAACAAGGCGTTGCGGTTGTAGAGCAAATGGTGTGCGGTGATGGTGGCGGCAGTGAAGGGGCCCGCGCTGCGCACATACTGCGCGGCCTCGCGCGTGGTGATGTGTTCGAACACGATTTTGAGGGCGGGGAAATCACGGCGCAGCGGAATCAGCTGCTGGTCGATGAACACTGCCTCGCGGTCAAACAAATCGATCTCGGGGGCGGTGACTTCGCCGTGCACCAGCAAGAGCAGCCCCGCGCGCTGCATGGCCTCCAAGGTGCGGTAGGTCTTACGCACATCGGTCACCCCGGCGTCACTGTTGGTGGTGGCGCCGGCCGGGTACAGCTTGCACGCGACAACGCCCGCGTCTTTGGCGCGGGCGATTTCGTCGGGAGGCAAGTTGTCTGTGAGATAGAGCGTCATCAACGGCTCAAACGCAACACCCTTTGGCACAGCGGCAGCGATGCGCTTGCGGTAGGCCTGGGCCTGCGCGGCCGTGGTCACCGGCGGCTTGAGGTTGGGCATGATGACCGCGCGGCCAAACTGGGCCGCCGTGTGCGGCACCACGGTTGCCAGCGCGTCGCCATCGCGCACATGCAGGTGCCAGTCATCGGGACGGGTAATCGTCAGGGCATCGGGAGAACTTGGCGGGGTAGTGGGTGTGGACATGGCGGGATTGTCCCAAATACGCGGGGGCCCAAGCGAGGGTCCGGCGCGGGCTGGCTATTCGGCGCTTTGTTGCAGGGCCCACATGCGGGCATACGGCCCTTGCGCAGCGAGCAGGGCCACGTGCGTGCCGCGCTCGACGATGCGCCCGGCTTCGAGCACCAGAATTTCGTGCGCGTCCACCACGGTAGACAGGCGGTGCGCGATCACCAAGGTCGTTTTATTGTGCGCCACGCGGGTGAGCTCGGTCTGGATGGCGCGCTCGTTGGCCGAGTCCAGCGCACTGGTGGCTTCGTCAAAAATCAAAATCGGCGGGTCTTTGAGCAGGGTGCGGGCAATCGCCACGCGCTGCTTTTCACCGCCCGAGAGCTTGAGGCCACGCTCACCCACCATGGTGTCGTAGCCCAGGGGCGTGCTTTCAATAAAGTTGTCTATGCGGGCCGCGCGGGCCGCAGCCCGCACTTCATCGCGGCTGGCACCCGGGCGGCCATAGGCGATGTTGTATTCCACGGTGTCGTTGAACAGCACCGTGTCCTGCGGCACGATGCCTATGGCCTGGCGCAAACTGGTCTGGGTGAGCGTTCGGATGTCCTGGCCGGCGACCTGCACGCTGCCCTGCTGCACGTCATAAAAACGGTAGAGCAAGCGCGCCAGCGTGGACTTGCCCGAGCCCGAAGGTCCGACCACAGCTACGGTTTTTCCAGCGGGGATCTCAAAGCTGATCCCGTGCAGAATGCGGCGGTCGGCGTCGTAGCCGAAGCACACCTGGTCAAAGCGCACACTGGCTTGCTGCGCCTGTAATTGCAGCGCGCGGGCATCCGGCGCATCGGCGATTTCCTGGCTGCGCTCCAGCAGCTGGAACATCTTTTCCAGGTCCAGCAGATTTTGCTTGAGTTCACGGTAAATCGCCCCCAGGAAATTCAAGGGGATGTAAATCTGGATCATGAAAGCGTTGACCATCACCAGATCGCCCAGCGTCATGCGCCCATCCACCACGCCCTGGGTGGCGCGCCACAGCATGGCGACCAGACCGGTGGCGATGATCAGCTGCTGGCCTGCGTTGAGCATGCTCAAGGTGCGCTGGCTGGCCAACGCGGCGCGGCGGTAGCGCTCCAGGTTCTCGTCGTAGCGGCGGGCTTCGAACGCTTCGTTGTTGAAGTATTTGACGGTTTCAAAGTTCAGCAGGGAATCGATGGCGCGGGTGTGGGCGCGCGAGTCGAGCTCATTCATGCGGCGGCGGAACTGGGTGCGCCACTCGGTCATGCTGATCGTGAACGCCACATAAACAACCAAGGCGATGAGCGTGATCCAGGCGAACCAAACGTCAAACTTCACCGCAAGCAGCGTGAGCACCAGCGCCAACTCAATCAGCGTGGGAACAATGCTGTAGAGCGAATACGAGACCAGCGAATGCACGGCGCGCGTGCCACGCTCGATGTCGCGGGTCATGCCGCCGGTTTGCCGCTCCAGGTGAAAGCGCAGGCTCATACCGTGCAAATGCCGGAATACCTGCAGCGATATGCTGCGCGCCGCGCCCTCGGTCGCTTTGGCAAAGACCAGGTCGCGCAGCTCGGTGAACAAGGATGTACTCAGGCGCAGCGCGGCATAGGCCACCAGCAGGCCCAGGGGTACGACCAGCAGCGCTGCGGCTGCATCGGCGCGCGGTGTCAGGTTATCGACCAGGGTTTTGAGCAGCAGCGGCACACCCACATTGGCCACTTTGGCCCCGACCATGAAAGTCAGCGCCAAGCTCACCCGCCATTTGTACTCCCACAAATAGGGGAACAGGCGCTGCAGCGTGCCCCAGTCACCCGAGGTCACGGTGCCGGTTGCGGGCTGGGGGATTGCGGGGGACGCGTGGCGCATGGGGGACAATCGAATCGTTTGGTTAACCGAGAACATCTGATTGTGCCTATGTCCCCCGCTACACCGCTGCCCACCGACCAGGAACTGGTGCTCAAGGTCATCCCCATGCCTGCGGACTGCAATGTCAACGGCGATATTTTTGGCGGCTGGGTGATGGCGCAGGTCGATATGGCCGGCGCGGTGATCCCGGCGCGTTACACGCGCGGGCGTATGGCCACAGTGGCGGTCAATGAATTTGTGTTCAAGCAGCCGGTGCGGGTGGGCGACATCCTGTCTTTTTTCAGCAAAGTAGCCCGGGTGGGGCGGACCTCGGTGACGGTGAAGGTCGAGGTTTTTGCTGAACGCATGGTGGA
>CANCTD010000035.1 GCA_947380945.1 Comamonadaceae bacterium | reverse complement strand
CCAGCCCACTGAGCTGCGCGCGCTGCGCGAACTGGCCTTGCACTGGATGGAGCGGCTGGCGCGTTTTCGGCCCCACCTGGGTGGCGCCGTCTGGCGCGGCACCGCCAACCGCCACTCCGACATTTACCTGCAGCTGTTTTGCGAAGACTCCAAGGCCGCCGAAATCGCCCTGATTGACATGGGCGTGCGCTTCGAAGCCCGTTCGGTGCCCGGTTTTCAGGGCGCGCTGGTGGATGCGCTGAGCGTGCATGTACGTTCGCAAGCGCTGCAGGAAAGCATCGGTCTTCATCTGATGGTCTACGACCAAGACGATATTCGCGGCGCGCTGCAGCCCGACGCGCGGGGTCGCCGTCCGCGCGGTGACGCGGATGCGCTGCGCCGCCTGATGGAAAATACGCCGCTATGAACCCCAAGCCAGACCCCAGCACCTCCCCCCAACTTGCCGAGCTGGAAGCCGCGGCTAAGCCCTTGCCACGCCGCGCGCTACTGGGTGTGGTGGCTGCCGCCGCCCTGGGCGCAGGCGCCGCCGCCGCCTGGATGCAGGGGCGAAAAGCGGCGCAATCCGCCGTGACGACAGCCGTTCCCGACTTCTGGGCCCTGCAATGGACCACGCCCGACGGCACGCCGCTGCCCATGCAATCGTTTCAGGGGCGACCGCTATTGGTCAACTTCTGGGCCACCTGGTGCCCGCCATGCGTGGAAGAACTTCCGCTAATCAACGCCTTTTATCAAGAAAACAAGGCAAACGGCTGGCAAGTGCTGGGTTTGGCGGTAGACAAGCCCATTTTGGTAAAGACTTTTCTGACCAAAACGCCCTTGGCTTTTCCCGTAGGCATGGCAGGATTGGGCGGCACTGACTTGAGCCGCAAGCTGGGCAACCTGGCCGGTGGGCTCCCATTTACGGTGGCATTGGGCGCGGATGGCACCATCGCGTTTCGCAAGATGGGCCAGGTGACTGCGGACGATCTGCAGGCCTTGCGTGGTCTAAAATAGAGGCGAACGCAGCGTGCAACTCGCCGCGTATGATGCAAGCTCTGCTGACAATTTAGCAGAACATATGCGCAAATAAATTCCGATAGCACGTTTTAAGCTATTCTTGGGCTTATTCGCAGCCTTGTGACCAACCGCTTTGGGAGACCCCATGGATTTACGCAAACTCAAAACCCTGATTGACCTGGTATCGGACTCGAATGTGTCTGAACTCGAAATTACCGAGGCCGAAGGCAAGGTGCGCATCGTCAAGGGCTCCAATGTGGTGATGCAGGGCTACGCGCCTGCGCCCATGCAGATGGCGCCCATGGCAGCCCCCCAAGCGCCTGCCGCAAGCACGGTGGCAGCCCCCGCGCAAGCGCCAGCGCCCGAAGCCCCAGAACTGCACGCCGTGAAGTCACCCATGGTGGGTACGTTTTACCGCTCGTCGGCGCCCGGTGCCAAGTCCTTTGTGGAAGTGGGAGACACGGTCAAGGTGGGTGACACGATTTGCATCATCGAAGCCATGAAGATCCTCAATGAAATTGAGGCGGACAAGGCCGGTAAGGTCGTCCAAATCCTGTGCGAAAACGGCCAGGCGGTGGAGTACGGGCAATCTTTGCTGACCATCGAATAGGCCGGCGCACCCATGTTCAAAAAAATCCTGATCGCCAACCGCGGCGAGATCGCCCTCAGAATCCAACGCGCCTGCCGCGAGTTGGGCGTCAAGGCGGTCATGGTGTATTCCGAGGCCGACCGCGACGCCAAGTACGTGCGCTTGGCTGAAGAGGCGGTGTGCATTGGCCCGGCCGCCTCCAACCTCAGTTACCTCAATATGCCGGCGATTATTTCGGCCGCGGAAGTGACCGACGCCGAAGCGATTCACCCTGGCTACGGTTTTCTGAGCGAAAACGCGGACTTTGCCGAACGGGTGGAGAAAAGCGGCTTCCAGTTCATCGGCCCCACGCCCGAATCGATCCGACTCATGGGTGACAAGGTCTCGGCCAAGCAAGCCATGATCCGCGCCGGGGTGCCCTGCGTGCCCGGCTCGGAAGGCGAACTGCCCGACGATCCCACGCAAATCCGGCGCATTGCCAAAACCGTGGGCTACCCCGTCATCATCAAGGCCGCAGGCGGCGGCGGCGGGCGCGGCATGCGCGTGGTGCACACCGAAGCGGCACTCATCAACGCGGTGGCCATGACCAAGGCCGAAGCCGGCGCTGCGTTTGGCAACCCGGCGGTGTACATGGAGAAATTTCTCCAAAACCCGCGCCACATCGAAATCCAGGTGCTGGCCGACACCTTCAAAAACGCGGTCTACCTGGGCGAGCGCGATTGCTCCATGCAGCGGCGCCACCAAAAAATCCTGGAAGAAGCACCGGCGCCCGGCATCAACCGCAAGCTGATCGAGCGCATTGGTGAGCGCTGTGTCACTGCCTGCAAGAAGATGGGTTACCGGGGCGCGGGCACGTTTGAATTTTTGTACGAGGCGGGCGAGTTCTACTTTATTGAAATGAACACCCGCGTGCAGGTAGAGCACCCGGTCACGGAAATGGTCACCGGCATTGACATCGTCAAAACCCAAATCATGGTGGCGGCGGGCGAAAAGCTGCCCTTTACCCAGCGCCAGATCACCATCAGCGGCCACGCCATTGAGTGCCGGATCAACGCCGAAGACCCGTACAAGTTCACGCCCTCGCCCGGTCGGATTACCACCTGGCACGCGCCCGGCGGGCCCGGCGTGCGGGTGGATTCGCACATCTACACCAACTACTTTGTGCCGCCGAACTACGACTCGATGATCGGCAAGCTCATCGTCCATGGCGACACGCGCGAGCAGGCCCTGGCGCGCATGCGCACAGCCCTGCTGGAAACGGCGGTCGAAGGCATCAACACCAATATCCCCTTGCACCGCGAACTGATGGTGGACGCCAAATTCATGGCCGGGGGCACCAATATCCATTACCTGGAACATTGGCTGGAGCAGCACAAGCGCTGACACACACCATGTTTGAACTGCGCCTGATGTGCCCGCAGAGCCGGGTCGAAGCCGTGAGCGAGGCACTCGAGGCCCTGGACGCGCTCAGCGTGAGCGTAGAAGACGCCGACGCCCAAACGGACGCCGAAGTCGCCCTGTTCGGCGAACCCGGCATGCCCGCCCCCAAAGACGGCTGGCAGCGCTCGCGCCTGACCGCCTTGTTTTCTGAACAAAGCGCCGCCGTCCAAGCCGGTGCGCTGTTGCAGGCGCAAGACTTTTTTGACGGCTGCCAGGTGCTGGGCACCACGGCCGTACCCGACCAAGACTGGGTGCGCCTCACGCAATCGCAATTCGCCCCGGTCGATATCACGCCCACGTTCTGGATTGTGCCGACCTGGCACGCGCTGCCCGAGGCCGCGCGCGAAGTCATTCGCCTGGACCCCGGACTGGCTTTTGGCACTGGCACCCACCCTACGACCCGTATGTGCCTGCGCTGGATTGCGACGCACCCCATGCCCGCGCAGGCGCTGGACTACGGCTGCGGCTCGGGCATTTTGGCCATTGCGGCTGCCAAGTTTGGCGCGGCCCAGGTCATGGCGGTAGACATTGACCCTGCTGCAGTGGAGTCCACAGAACTCAATGCCCGCGCCAATGCGGTCACGCTCAGCGCGGGCCTGCCCGACCAAGCCCAAGGTCACTACGGCCTGGTGCTGGCCAACATCCTGGCCTCGCCGCTCAAGGTGCTCGCACCGCTGCTATGCGCCCATGTGGCGCCTGGCGGGCGTCTGGTGCTGGCCGGTATTTTGGAGCGCCAGGCCGAAGAACTCCAACAGGCTTATGCACCCTACTGCGAGTTGGAAGTGTCCGACGCCCAAGAGGGCTGGATACTGATGACAGCGGCCCTGTAAACCTGCCGCTGCGCGTCCCATCCTGAGCCAAGGAAGCCGCCATGCATCTCAACACCCACTGCCCCCGCTGCGCCACGGCTTTTCTGGTGACGCAGGAGCAGTTGGGAGAGGCACAGGGGTGGGTTCGTTGCGGCATGTGCCAGGAAGTCTTTATCGCCCAGGCCCACACGGCGACCCCGCCCCAGACCCTCGAGCTTGACGCACCCCTGCCGCACCAGCAAGAGGCTGTACACAGCGACGCGCCCGAACCCCGCGAAGACGGCGCACCAGGATCGGCCGCCCAGGGACCCAACAGGCCTGCGCCAAGGCAGTCGCCCGTGAAACGCCCCACCCCGTCTCCTGCGATGCCACGCACGCGCACGCAGGCTGGGCCGTGGGTTGTGGGAACGTTACTGGTTTTGCTGGCCCTTCAAATCGGTCTGCAGGAGCGCCATTCATGGGTCAGCGCATTTCCCCAAGCCACGGCCTGGCTGCAGTCCTTGTGCACTGCGGGACGCTGCGGGCTGCGCCAGATCAGCGCCGTGGTCATCGAAGACGCGAGCTTCAGCACCAGCGGCCCTGCGCTGTTTCACCTCAGCGCCACCGTCTCCAACCGCTCCAAACTGACGCTTGACGCGCCTTCGCTGCTACTCACCCTGAGCGACGCAAGCGACCAGGTGCTGGCGCGCAAGGTGTATGCACCGCAAGACTGGGGCGCCAAGACCACTACTTTGCCTGGCGCCGCAGGCGTCCCTGCATCGCTGTGGATCCAATGGGATGACGCCGCCAGCACTCAACGCGTTGTGGGTTACCGGCTACAGGCTTTTTATCCCTGACAGGGCTGAACAGGCGCCCGTAAAAAAGCCCGGCTTCCTTGGCGGGCGCCGGGCTTTGGAGACAAGCACTTAAACGATTAAGGTTTTGTCGCGCTTGGAAAAGGCCATGCCGCTTTGGGGTTCAGCGTCGTCTGCGCAGGCGCAGGTGCTGGCTTTTTAGCAGCGGCTTTCTTTGCGGGGGCTGCAGCCTTTTTCACAGGCGCTGCCTTTTTTGCAGGAGCGGCCGCTTTAGCGGGTGCCGCTTTTTTCGCTGGCGCGGCTTTTTTCGCTACCGCTTTTTTCGCTGGTGCCTTGGCGGGAGCTGCCTTCTTCGCGGCTACTTTTTTCGCTGGCGCTGCCTTTGCGGGAGCGGCTTTTTTCGCTGCTACTTTTTTGGCAGGCGCTGCTTTGGCGGGAGCTGCCTTCTTCGCGGCTACTTTTTTCGCTGGCGCGGCCTTGGCGGGAGCTGCCTTTTTCGCAGCGACTTTTTTCGCCGGGGCTTTCACAGCGGCCTTTGCGGGTGCTGCTTTGGCAGGAGCTGCCTTTTTAGCGACCGCTTTTTTAGCGGGTGCGGGGGCAGCTTTCTTGGCTACGGCCTTTTTGGCGGGGGCCGCAGCCGGTGCAGCTTTCTTTGCGACCACTTTGGTTGCGGGAGCAGCCTTTTTTGCGGCTGGTTTTTTTGCAGTTGCCATAATTTTCTCCTTGATCAGATTACAAAGAGCACTTTTTGCCTATCAGCAGCAAAAAGAGATTCATGTGGTTGGGCAGGGTCCCAGCAACATGAACTCGGGACCACAGCCGCTCCGCCACACGCCGGTGCAGTGGGGGCTGTGAAATATGCAAGTCCAGAATCAAAACCTTAGTCCCAAGACAAGGCTCCGCCGGACTGGTATTCAATGACGCGGGTTTCAAAGAAATTGCGTTCTTTCTTCAAGTCGATCATCTCGCTCATCCAGGGGAAAGGATTTTCCTCATGGGGGAACAGCGCCTCCAGACCGATTTGGGTGGCGCGGCGGTTCGCGATGTAGCGCAGATAGCCCTTGAACATGGACGCATTCATGCCCAGCACGCCACGCGGCATGGTGTCTTCGGCATAACGGTATTCAAGTTCTACGGCCTGTTCGAACAGGCCCTTGATTTCGGCCTTGAACTCAGGCGTCCAAAGCTGGGGGTTTTCGGCCTTGAGCTGGTTGATCAGGTCAATGCCGAAATTGCAGTGCATGGATTCGTCGCGCAAGATGTACTGGTACTGCTCGGCCGCACCGGTCATCTTGTTTTGGCGGCCCAGCGCCAGGATTTGGGTAAAGCCAACGTAGAAGAACAAACCTTCCATCAGGCAGGCAAACACGATCAGCGACTTGAGCAGCGTCTGGTCTGTCTCGGGCGTGCCGGTGTGGAAATGCGGGTCCATGATCGCTTCAATGAAGGGGATCAGGAACTGGTCCTTGTCGCGGATAGATTTGACTTCGTTGTAGGCGCTGAAAATTTCGCCTTCGTCCAGGCCCAACGACTCCACGATGTATTGGTACGCATGCGTGTGGATCGCCTCTTCAAAGGCCTGGCGCAGCAAAAACTGGCGGCATTCGGGCGCGGTGATGTGGCGGTAGGTGCCCAAAACGATGTTGTTGGCCGCCAGCGAATCCGCGGTCGTAAAGAAACCCAGGTTGCGCTTGATGATGCGGCGCTCGTCTTCGGTCAGGCCGTTGGGGTCTTTCCACAAGGCGATGTCGCGCGTCATGTTCACCTCTTGCGGCATCCAGTGGTTGGCGCAGGTGGCCAGGTACTTTTCCCAGGCCCATTTGTACTTGAAGGGCACGAGCTGGTTGACGTCGGTCTTGCCGTTGATGATGCGCTTGTCAGAGGCTTTGACGCGGCGGCTTGAGGCCTCGGCAAATGCCACGGCGGCGGTGGCCGTCGTTGGCTCAAAGCCCGCACCAAAGGTCGGTGCTGCGGCCACTTTAGGGCTCGCAGGCGGCGCAAAAAAAGCGTCGGCGGGGTCGCGCGCAAAAACATTTTGCGCTGCAGGTTTGATGTCTTCTTCCCAGGTCAGCATAGAGTTTTCCAGTTGGCAGATTATGCGATCAGGCGCACGCAATTCATAGCTTTTGTGCGCCCTATTGCAGATTTAATTGATGCAGCGCGTGTCGCGCCGCAAGGTTTATTGGCAGGCCTCGCAAGTCGGGTCGTCCACGCCGCAAAACTTGATATCCGTGGCGGCGCTTGCGCTCAGGGTCATCTGCTCTTGCGCCGCAGCAGCAGCCGCTTCCAGCAAGGACGGCGCGCGCGCGCTTGGGGCCGCAGACGACTCGGAAGACACCGAGTTCATGCGCCCCGAGCTCACCGTGGATTTCTCCGCGTGCGTTGCCGACATGGTGCGCAGGTAGTAGGTGGTTTTGAGGCCACGCACCCAGGCCAGCTTGTAGGTGTCGTCGAGCTTTTTGCCCGAGGCGCCAGCCATGTAAATGTTGAGCGACTGCGCCTGGTCAATCCACTTTTGGCGGCGGGCAGCCGCTTCGACCAGCCAGCGAGTTTCCACCTCAAAGGCAGTGGCGTACAGCTGCTTGATCTCGTGGGGCACCCGGTCCATGGGGCTCAGGGAACCGTCGAAATGTTTCAGGTCCATCACCATCACATCGTCCCACAGGCCGATGCGCTTGAGGTCGCGCACCAGGTAGCTGTTGACCACCGTGAACTCGCCCGACAGATTGGACTTGACCGACAGGTTGCCAAAGCAAGGCTCGATCGACGCGTCCACACCAATGATGTTGGAGATGGTGGCCGTGGGCGCAATCGCCACACAGTTGGAGTTGCGCATGCCGTCTTTGGCAATCTTGCGGCGCAGCGCGTCCCAGTCCATGGTGCTGGAGCGGTCCACTTCCACATAGCCACCGCGCGCTTGGGACAGCAAATCCAGGGTGTCAAAAGGCAAGATGCCCTGGTCCCACAAGGAGCCCTTGAAGCTGGAGTAGCTGCCACGCTCGCGCGCCAGTTCGGTCGAGGCCCAGTAGGCGTAGTAGCTCACCGCCTCCATGGACGTGTCGGCAAAGTCGACGGCCGCGTCACTGGCGTAGGGAATGCGCAACTCGTACAGGCTGTCCTGGAAGGCCATGATTCCTAAGCCCACCGGGCGGTGGCGCATATTGGAGTCACGCGCCTTTTTGACCGCGTAGTAGTTGATGTCGATGACGTTGTCGAGCATGCGCATCGCGGTGGTGATGGTGCGCTTGAGCTTGTCGTGGTCGAGCTTGCCGTCTTTGATGTGCTGCAGCAAGTTGACCGAGCCCAGGTTGCACACCGCCGTTTCGGTGTCCGAGGTGTTGAGCGTGATCTCGGTGCACAGGTTGGACGAGTGAACCACGCCGGCATGCTGCTGGGGCGAGCGCACATTGCACGCATCCTTGAAGGTGATCCAGGGATGCCCGGTCTCAAACAACATGGTAAGCATCTTGCGCCACAGATCGGTCGCCTCCACGGTGCGCGAGGGCTTGATCTCGCCGCGCGCAGCCTTGGCTTCGTAAGCGACATAGGCGGTCTCGAAATCCAAACCGAACTTGTCGTGCAAATCGGGGACATTGGACGGCGAAAACAAGGTCCAGCTGCCCTTTTCCATCACCCGGCGCATGAACAAATCGGGGATCCAGTTGGCAGTGTTCATGTCATGGGTGCGGCGCCGGTCGTCGCCGGTGTTTTTGCGCAACTCCAGGAACTCTTCAATGTCGAGATGCCAGGTTTCCAAGTAAGTGCACACCGCGCCCTTGCGCTTGCCACCCTGGTTCACGGCCACGGCCGTGTCGTTGACAACTTTAAGAAACGGAACCACACCTTGCGACTCGCCATTGGTGCCCTTGATGCGGGAGCCCAGGGCGCGCACGCGGGTCCAGTCGTTACCCAAGCCGCCTGCGAACTTGGACAACAAAGCGTTTTCCTTGATGGACTCGTAAATACCGTCCAGGTCATCGGGCACCGTGGTCAGGTAGCAGGACGAAAGTTGCGAGCGCAGCGTGCCGCTGTTGAACAGCGTGGGTGTGGACGACATGAAGTCAA
Source organism: Comamonadaceae bacterium (assembly GCA_947380945.1). Taxonomy (GTDB): domain Bacteria; phylum Pseudomonadota; class Gammaproteobacteria; order Burkholderiales; family Burkholderiaceae_C; genus Allorhodoferax. The sequence goes on along the minus strand of CANCTD010000035.1, from coordinate 4,826 downwards.
AAGACGACAAAACTTCGTAGAACTCGATGGCGCGCGCTTCGCGGTCAATTTCATTCAGCGACAAGCCCATGGCCACCCGCATGAAAAACGCCTGGGGCAACTCGATGCGCTGCTTGCTGGCATGCAAGAAGTAACGGTCATACAGAGTTTGCAAGCCCAGGTAATCAAACTGCCAGTCACGCTCAGATTTCAGCGCAGCGGCCAGACGTGGCAGGTCGAACTGCAACATCTTTTCGTCCAGCAACTCGTGCTCCACGCCCTTTTTCACAAAACCAGGAAAGTAATCGACGTAGGCATCCTGCATCTGCGCTTTGGCCACATCACGGCCCAGCACCTCGCGGGAGATGGTGTGAAACAAGAGGCGCGCGGTGGCGTAGGTGTAGGAAGGGTCTTTTTCGATCAATGTGCGCGCAGCCAAAATCGACGCCTTGTGCACTTCTTCCATGGGCACACCGTCGTACAAATTGCGCATGGTCTCGGCAACAATCGGTTCGGCCTGCACATCAGCGCCCAATCCCTCGCACGCCGTGCGAATGCGCTCGGTCAACTCGACCATATCCAAAACCATGCGCTGGCCGCCGTCCATCACATGCAAAACCGGATGCGCGGGCGCTGCAGGCGCAGCCTGGCGGGCACGCTCCTGTGCGCGTTGTTCGCGGTACAGGACGTAGGCGCGGGCTATTTCGTGGTGGCTGCCACGCATCAGACCCAATTCGACATGGTCTTGCACATCTTCAATGTGGAAAGTGCCGCCGCTGGGGCGCGAACGCATCAGCGCGCGGGTGACCTGCTGGGTCAAGGCTTCCACGGTTTCGCGCACGCTGGCCGAAGCAGCACCCTGGGTTCCGTGCACAGCCAGAAAAGCCTTCATCAAGGCCACTGCGATTTTGTTGGGTTCGAAGGGAACCACCGCGCCGTTGCGGCGGATGATTTGGTAATGCGCCAGCGCATTTTCCGGCTCGGCTGAGACCGAGGCGCGGTCTACAGCAGCGAATGGCGTGGGGCTACCGACTGAGACCGGTACGGGAGACGCAGAATACATAAAACTCGATTCCTATTAGATTGTTGTTTTGCTATGTCACATGCGGCGTCAGATGCGATTGGCCAAGGAGGCTTCGACACGACAGCGGGCCATTCATCAGGCACCAACGAAGTCCGATCATGCAAGTCCCCACACTATATATGGGGTCAGGGGGCTGCGCAAGCCACTACCGGTAGTGTTTTTACGAATTACGGGAAACCTGGGGGCGTAGCAGGCAAGACGTTCTCACCATGCGGAAAATGCAAGCCGGACAATGCGGGTGCCTGTTGTAAAAATGCCCAATTGAAGCCCGGGCCAGGGTCCGCTTTACGCGACGGTGCAATGTGCTCATGACCGGCGACATAGCGCAAAGGATAGCGCGTACGCAGACCCACCGCCAGCGACAAAAGGCAGTGGTACTGCGCATCCTCGAAGCAGCCACCTTCCAGTCCCTCGAGCTCCACACCAATGGAGTCATCGTTGCAATTGTCGCGCCCGCGGTAACGCGATGCGCCGGCGTGCCAGGCGCGCGCGTCGCAGTCCACAAACTGCCATAAGCGGCCGCTGCGCTCGATAAAGAAATGGGCCGAAACCTGAAGACCCTGCAACTGGGCAAAGTACGGGTGGACGCTGGTGTCTAACCGGTTTAAAAACAAATCATGTACGTAGCCGGCCCCAAACTCGCCCGGCGGCAGACTGATCGAGTGCACGACCAACAAATCCACCTCCGCGCCGGGCGGCCGGGCCCCAAAATTGGGTGACTGCGCGTGCGCAGCGGCGCGGTACCAACCGCCGTCCCAGGGCTGTGCGTGCGGATTCACGGGGTCGCGGGCTCAGGCACCCGCTGCATCCTGATGGGCACGGCTGCAAAAGTAGCGTGCCTGTACGGCCAGGGCCTGCGTCACCGGCAGGTGCACGCCGCAATGGGCACAGACCACCATGTCGATCACCTCGGGCGCGGCAGGCGTCGCCGCGCGGGTCGCCTTGGAACCGGCGGCAGGCGCCGAACGCCAGCGCCACACCACATACAGCACGAGCAAGGCCAGTAACAGATACCTCATACGCTGCGCTCCAGAATGACTTCGAGCACAAAACGCGATCCCGCATACGCCAGCAACAAAAAGCCGGAGCCGACATACAACATCTGAATGGCGCGCGTACCGCGCCAGCCCAAAACCCGCCGGCCGACCACCAGCACCGCAAAAACCGCCCACGCCAGCACCGACAACAAAATTTTGTGATCCCAGCGCAAGGGCGCGTCGCTCCACAAGTCACCAAAGAAATAGCCCCCCAGCAAGGTCGCGCTGAGCAGCACAAAACCGGCCGTGACCAGGCGGTAGGTAAGGCGCTCCAAGGTAAGCAGGGGCAAGCCGTCTGGTGCCTGTGCCGCCATGCGCATTTGCAACTCGGTCCGCCGGGTTGCCCAGGCGTGCAGCAGCGCCACCCCAAAGAGTCCGTAACTGGCTACGCCCATGGCCAGGTGCACGGCCAGAAGAACCGAACCCCGCTGGGGCAGGGGGTGGCCCGGGAACAAGGCGGCCACCACCAGAAAGGCCGCCCCGGCCGCACCCAGCCCCCAGCGCGTGGGAAGCTGGGGATGGAACCAGGTTTCAAGCCCGTAGATACCCACAACCAGCCAAGCTGTCATGGACAAAGCCGGGCCGAATCCGAAATGCGCCGCATCGCCACCCAATCCAAAACCCAGCGCCAAGACCGCGCCGTGACCCGACCAAGCCAGGGCCATGCACGCGCGCGCCGTACGCTGCGCCAATGCGCCATGCCGTAGCGCCACCCACAAGTACGCGGCGGCGGCCAGCAGCGCAAGCAAGGTGGCCACAGAAAGATCGCTGGCTAAAATCATGTGCGCAGTTTAGCCGCCGCCCCCCGTGCTGTCAGCCCCGGTGCGGATAAATTCCGCCCCTGTATACGACCGCCCGGTTTTTCACCTGGACCCCCATGGCCTCTGCCCTCACCGACAAACTCTCCCGCATCGTCAAAGGCCTGCGCGGCCAGTCGCGCATCACCGAATCCAACGTTGCCGACATGCTGCGCGAAGTGCGCATGGCCTTGCTCGAAGCCGATGTGGCCTTGGCGGTGGTGCGGGACTTCATCGCCCGGGTGAAGGAAAAAGCCCTGGGCCAGGAAGTTCTGGGGTCGCTGCAGCCGGGCCAGTTGCTGGTGTCCATCGTGCACCGCGAGTTAGTCGCCACCATGGGCGAAGGCGTCAGCGACATCGACCTGGCCACCCAGCCGCCCGCCGTCATCCTGATGGCCGGTCTGCAAGGCGCGGGTAAAACCACGACAACCGCCAAACTGGCCAAACATTTGATTGAGCGGCGCAAGAAAAAAGTGCTGACCGTATCAGGCGACGTGTACCGCCCGGCTGCTATTGAACAGCTCAAAACCGTCACCGCGCAGGCCGGGGCCGAATGGTTCCCCAGCTCGCCGGACCAAAAGCCGGTGGACATCGGCCTGGCCGCACTCGACTACGCGCGCAAACACTATTTCGACGTGCTGCTGGTCGATACCGCCGGACGGCTCGCGATCGACGCGGTGCTGATGCAAGAAATCCAAAACCTGCACGCCGCGCTCAAGCCGGTGGAAACCTTGTTTGTCGTGGATGCGATGCAGGGGCAGGACGCGATCAACACCGCCCGGGCTTTCAAAGAGGCGCTGCCGCTCACCGGCATCATCCTGACCAAAACCGACGGCGACTCGCGCGGCGGCGCGGCGCTCTCGGTGCGCCAGGTCACGGGCGCGCCCATCAAGTTTGCGGGCACCAGCGAGAAGATCGACGGACTCGAGGTTTTTGATGCCGAACGCCACGCCGGGCGCATCCTGGGCATGGGCGACATCGTCGCGCTGGTCGAGCAGGTCACCGCCGGGGTCAATGTAGAGGCCGCGCAAAAGCTGGCCGCCAAAGTGAAAAGCGGCGCGGGCTTTGACCTGAACGATTTTTTGTCCCAGATTCAGCAGATGAAGCAAATGGGCGGCCTGTCCAGCCTGATGGACAAGCTACCCGCCGCGATGGCGGCGAAAGCCGGTCAGATGGATATGGACCGCGCCGAAAAAGACATACGCCGCAAGGAGGGCATCATCCACAGCATGACGCCGCTGGAGCGGCGCAAGCCCGAGCTGATCAAAGCCACCCGCAAACGCCGCATCGCCATGGGCGCGGGCGTTCAGGTGCAGGAAGTCAACCGCATGCTCAAGGAGTTTGAGCAGATGCAGGACATGATGAAAAAAATGAGCGGCGGCGGCATGATGAAAATGATGAAGCGCATGGGCGGCATGAAGGGCATGCCCAAAATGCCGTTTTAAACGCGCCCGCCCATCACAGCAGGCCAGTTTCCCCGGCCACCAGCGCCTCCCCGCGCAGCGTGAAGGTGCGGGTCTCGGTGATGCGCACATCGATCAACTGCCCGACCAAGCGCGGGTGGCCGATGAAATTAACCACGCGGTTGCATTCGGTGCGGCCCATGAGTTCGGTGGCGTCGCGCTTGGAGGCGCCTTCCACCAGAATGCGCTGCACCGTGCCCAAACGGCTTTCACTGATGCGGGTGATGTTGGCGTTGATGGCGGCTTGCAGTTCCTGCAGGCGGCGCAGCTTGACTTCGTGCGGTGTGTCATCCGCCAGATTGGCCGCAGGCGTGCCGGGGCGCGGACTGAAGATGAAGCTAAAGCTGTTGTCAAAGCCTATGTCGTCAATCAGCTTCATCATCTTGCCGAAGTCGTCTTCGGTTTCGCCGGGGAAGCCGACGATGAAGTCGCTGCTCATGGCCATGTCGGGGCGAATGGCGCGCAG
>CANCTD010000034.1 GCA_947380945.1 Comamonadaceae bacterium | reverse complement strand
ACGGGAACCACGGCCTGGTCCAGGATGGGGCCGTGGTCCAACTCCGCCGTCACCGCGTGAACCGTGGCTCCGGCAAAGCGGCAACCCGCAGCGATGGCCCGCTGGTGCGTGTGCAATCCGGGAAAAGCCGGCAGCAGCGAAGGATGGATATTGAGCAAGCGCCCTGCGTGGGCTGCCACAAAACCGGGGCTGAGAATGCGCATGAACCCGGCCAGAACCACCAGCGCCGGTTCTGCCGCACCGTGATCGCAGGCCGCGATCTGCTGCGCCAGGGCTTCGTCAAAGGCCGCGCGGGTGGGAAATGCCCGGTGGTCCACTACCGCAGTAGCCAGCCCTGCTTGCTCAGCCAGTGCAAGACCGCCCGCGTCGGCGCGGTTGCTGATCACGCCTGCAATGCGGGCACCCAGGGTCGCGGGCCAGTCCTCGCGCTGGGCCGCGCCCACGATAGCCGCCATATTGGAGCCCCCGCCGGAAATCAAGATCACGATGTTGCGCATGCGGGGATTATCCGCAGCACGCTTGGCATCAACTTAGCCCGGGTCGGCACAGGCGTTGGTGCAGGCGCCGGGCAAGCCAGCGCCGGACTTATTCCGCCTCGCGCACGCGCAGCAGGGTGGCAAAGCGGGGCACGCCCGTGGCTGTCAACCCCCGGTAGCGGTAAGTCACCTGCGCGCCTACGGGTGGCGGATCGGCGCGCTGCGCGTCGCTTAAGCCGCTGCCGATCGCAAAGCGCCGGCCCTGGGCCGACTCCAGCAGCAGCGCGCCGGTGCGGCCCGCATATTTACCCTTACCCGGAAGATGGGCCAGGACGATGGCTTCGGCATCGGGCTGCAGCTTGAATTTGTAGACGGCCGGGCTGCGGCCGGGCGTCCAGGATGCATCCCAGCGGTGCAGCACCAAGCCCTCCCCGCCGGCCTGTGTCAGCTCGCGCAACTGCCGCTGCAGCGTGGCCGCGTCACTGACCGGAAACTGCCTTACCACCTCCAGCCACGGTTGATCGACAGCGGCCACCAGCGCCTGCAAGCGCGCATAACGCTGGGCAAAGCTGCCAGGCTGCTGCGGCATATCAAACACCATGTAACGCACCGACTGCCAGTTGCTGGCGTCCGCCAGCTTGCTGCGCACGATGGCGCTCAGGCTGTCAAAGCGACCGCGACCCAGCCACAGCTCGCCGTCCAGCGGCTCGGGCGGCAAAGCAGCGGTCAGCCAATCCGGCGCGGCCAGGGGACGGCCACTGCGAAAGCGCAGGCCTTGCCCGTCCCACAGCGCGCGCACACCGTCGAGTTTTTCGCTGACGGCAAAGCCCTCAGGAGAGCGGCCGCGCGTCCACTCGCTGGCCAGCTCCAGCCCGCCGGACGCCTCCGGTCTGGGCGCAGCAGCGTTCTGGGCAGCGCGCAGCCAGGCGGGCAGCAAAGGCAGGCAGGCAGTTGCGAGCAGGCGGGTGGCGACTCCGCGGCGAGCCGGGCTGTGCGCCGGCGGCTGGGTGGGCTTATCGAAAAGGGACATGGTTCCTCCAAACCAAACCGCAGGCCCTTGGGGGCTTCTGTGCGGGGGTGCCGTCCAACTGCGGCGCAAAGCCGGGCCTGCCAGGGGCGACCCGGAAGCGATCTAGATCAACAAGCGCGAGGAGCGCGGCACGTGCGACATCAGGAATTCCATCTGGTCCGCCAGGATGCGCCGGTTGCGCAAAATAAAGTCTTCCCACAAGCTGGGTACATAAGGCGCGTACAGCAGAGGCATGTGCGCCTGCTCGGGGGTGCGGTGGCTTTTGCGGTGGTTGCAGGGGCGGCAGGCAGTGACCACGTTCATCCAGGTGTCCACGCCTTTTTGGGCGAAGGGAATGATGTGTTCGCGGGTCAGATCGGTTTCGTGGAAATGTTCGCCGCAGTAGGCGCAGACATTGCGGTCGCGCACAAAGAGCTTGGCGTTGGTCAGCGTGGGACGCAGGTTGAAGGGGTTGATGCGGGGCACGCCACGGGTGCCGATGATGCTGTTGATGCGGATAAGCGACTGCACGCCGGTGACCGCGTTGTGGCCGCCCCGGAAAACCGCCACCTCGCCGCCGGACTCCCAGCGCACCTCGTCGCAGGCGTAATGCAAAACGGCCTGTTCCATGGAAATCCAGGATTGCGGCAGCCCCTGGGCCGACAACTTCAATACTTTCACACATCGCCTCCGTAAAACGGTTCACATTGCGCGGGTATCCAGGGCTCCCGGCGGCGGCTGGCCGTCTGCGCCCTGTCGGAGACAATATACCCTGTTTACGTGAAGGCAAAGACGTCCCCCCATGCAGGTATTTCGCGGTTTCCAGCACCCCACCGTCGCCCCGGCCTGCGCGCTCACCATCGGCAATTTCGACGGCGTGCACGCCGGCCACCAGGCCATGCTTGCCTTGCTGCGCGCCGAGGCGCAGCGCCGCCATGTTCCGAGCTGCGTGCTGACTTTTGAGCCCCATCCCCGCGATTACTTTGCCAAGCTATTGCAACAAACAGACCTGGCTCCGGCCCGGGTCGGCACGCTGCGGGACAAATTGGAGGGGCTGGCGCAATGCGGTGTGGACCAGGCCATCGTCCTGCCCTTCAACGCCAACTTGGCCGCGCAGACGCCGCAGGCCTTTATCCACACGGTTTTGGTGCAGGGATTGGGCGTGCGCTATGTGCTGGTCGGCGATGACTTCCGCTTCGGAGCCAAACGGGCGGGCGACTACGCCATGCTGGACGCGGCCGGTGCGACCCAGGGCTTTGACGTGGCGCGCATGAACAGCTACGAAGTTCATGGGCTGCGGGTTTCGAGCTCCGCTGTCCGGCAAGCACTGGCGGCGGGCGATATGGCGCAGGCGGCCAAGCTGCTGGGGCGGCCCTATGCGATTTCGGGTCACATCGTCCATGGCCGCAAACTGGGGCGGGAACTGGGCTTTCGCACGCTGAACATGCGCTTTGCCCATTGGAAGCCGGCCGCCAGCGGCATATTCGTGGTGCACGTGCACGGCCTTGCGGACCATCCCTTGCCCGGCGTGGCCAATTTGGGGGTACGGCCTTCGCTGGATCCGACCGATGTCAACGGCGGGCGCGTGCTCCTGGAAACCCATTGCCTGGACTGGCCCGCCAGCCTGGGCGCAGAGGGGGCCTACGGTAAAATCGCTCGTGTGGAACTGCTGCACAAACTACACGACGAACGGAAGTACGAGGGCCTGGAGGCTCTGACTAACGGCATCCACCAAGACTGTGACGACGCCCGGGCCTGGCTGGCGGCCCGAATTTGACAGGGCCCGCACCGACGCACCTGGCCCCGCGTCCCCAGCCCACCCGCACATGACCCTCTGGGTTTGCGCCCGCAGCGATTTTTGAGAACCCCATGACCGACGCCACCGACTATTCCAAAACCCTGAACCTGCCCGATACGCCTTTCCCCATGCGTGGCGACCTGCCCAAGCGCGAGCCGGGCTGGGTCAAAGCATGGGACGAGGCCGGCCTGTACCAGCGCCTGCGGGTGGCGCGCAAGGGTGCGCCGCTGTTTGTCTTGCACGACGGCCCGCCTTACGCCAACGGCAAATTGCACATCGGGCATGCGGTCAACAAGGTTCTGAAGGACATGATCGTCAAGTCGCGCCAGCTCGCCGGCTTTGACGCGCAGTACATCCCCGGCTGGGACTGCCACGGCCTGCCGATTGAAAACGCGATTGAGAAGCTGCACGGGCGCAAACTCAGCCGTGACGACATGCAGGCCAAAAGCCGTGCCTTCGCCACCGAGCAAATCGGCCAGCAACGCGAAGACTTCAAGCGCCTGGGCGTGCTGGGCGACTGGGCCCGGCCCTACCGCACCATGGACCCGGCCAACGAGGCGGGCGAAATCCGCGCGTTCAAACGGGTGATTGAGCGCGGTTTTGTCTACCGGGGTCTGAAACCCGTTTACTGGTGCTTTGATTGCGGCTCCTCGCTGGCCGAGTTTGAAATTGAATACGCCGACAAAAAGAGCGACACGCTGGACGTGGCGTTTTTGTGCGCCCAAGCCGCCAAGCTCGCCGCAGCCTTTAACCTGCCCAAGCTGGAGAAAGACGCTTTTGCCGTCATCTGGACCACCACCGCGTGGACGATTCCGGCCAACCAGGCGCTGAACCTGAATCCGGCGCTGGTGTATGCGCTGGTGGACACGCCCAAGGGCCTGATGCTCTGCGCCGAATCGCTGGTGGAGAAGTGTCTGGAGCGCTGGCAACTCAGTGGCAGCGTCGTCGCCACCGCGCTGGGTGAGAAGCTCGACCGGATCGAATTCCACCACCCTTTGTCCCAGGTGGACGCCGGTTTTGCGCGCACCGCGCCGGTGTACCTGGCCGACTACGCCACGGCGGATGACGGCACCGGCATCGTCCACTCCTCGCCCGCCTACGGTGTGGACGATTTCAACTCCTGCGTGGCCAACGGCCTGGCCTACGACGCCATCCTCAACCCGGTGCAAGGCAACGGCACCTATGCCGCCGATTTCCCGCTGTTTGGCGGACTGCATATCTGGAAGGCCGTGCCGGTCATCTTGGAAGCGTTGCAAAACGCCGGGCGGCTGATGGCCACCCACCCCATCACCCACAGCTACCCGCATTGCTGGCGCCATAAGACGCCGGTGATTTACCGCGCCGCCGCGCAATGGTTTGTGCGCATGGACGAAGGCGTGGGCGTATTCACCAAAGACAAAGCCCCCAAAACCCTGCGCCAACTCGCACTTGACGCCATCGACCAAACCCAGTTCTACCCCGAAAACGGCAAATCCCGCTTGCGCGACATGATTGCCAACCGGCCAGACTGGTGCATTTCGCGCCAACGCAGCTGGGGCGTGCCCGTGCCGTTTTTCCTGCACAAGGATTCCGGCGAGCTGCACCCGCGCACCATGGCGATTCTGGACCTGGCCGCCGACATGGTCGCGCGCGGCGGCATCGAGGCCTGGAGTCGCGCCAGCGTGCACGAGATCCTGAGCCAGCCCGGCGACGACGCCGACAACTACAGCAAAAGCACCGACATCCTGGAGGTGTGGTTCGACTCGGGCTCGACCTTTGAGCATGTGCTGCGCGGCAGCCACAAAGACGCCTATGCGCGCGCGCCCTTTCACGACCAGGGCCCGGAAGCGGACCTGTACCTGGAAGGCCACGACCAGCACCGGGGCTGGTTCCACAGTTCGCTGCTGCTGGGCTGCGCCCTGTACGACCGCGCGCCCTACCGGGGCCTGCTGACCCACGGTTTTGCCACCGACGGCCAGGGCCGCAAGATGAGCAAAAGCCTGGGCAACACGGTGGAGCCGCAGGTGCTGAACGAAAAGCTGGGCGCGGAAATTGTGCGCCTGTGGGTCGCGGCCACCGACTATTCGGGCGACCTCAACATCGACGACAAAATCCTGGCGCGGGTGGTGGACGGCTACCGGCGCATCCGTAACACGCTACGCTTTTTGCTCGCCAACGTGAGCGACTTCGACCCGGCCAAAGACGCGATCGCAGCCGCCGATTTGCTGGAAATCGACCGCTACGCGCTGGCCCGGGCGGCGCAGTTACAGGCCGAGATTGCGGGCGTGCTGAACCCGCAAACCGGCATGTTCGAAGGCGGCTGCTTTGGCCGCTACGAATTCCACCCGGTGGTGACGCGCTTGCAGATTTACTGCTCCGAAGACCTGGGCGCGTTTTACCTGGATGTGCTCAAAGACCGGCTCTACACCACCGCGCCGGATTCGCTGGCGCGCCGGTCGGCCCAGACCGCGCTGTGGCAGATCACCCAGGCCATGCTGCGCTGGATGGCGCCTTTCCTCAGCTTCACGGCGGAGGAGGCTTGGAGCGTGATCGGCAGCTCGGAGTCGATTTTTCTGGAAACCTATGTGGCGATGGACGCGCCCGATACGGCGCTCCTGTCCAAATGGAGCCGCATCCGCGAAATCCGGGATGTGGTGAACAAAGAGATTGAAGTCCTGCGCGCGGCGGGGCAGATTGGTGCGTCGCTGCAAGCCGATGTCACGCTCACGCTGGAGCCTGCTGACCATGCGCTGCTCAGCAGCCTGGGGCAGGACCTGAAGTTTGCCTTCATCACCTCGGCCTTGCACCTGGAAAGCGGCGCAAGTCTGTCGGTTCACACCGAGGCCTCCAAGGCTGTGAAATGCGCCCGCTGTTGGCACTACTGCGACGACGTTGGCGCGGCAACCGAACACCCCGCGCTGTGTGGCCGCTGCGTCTCCAATCTGTTTGGCGCGGGTGAAACCCGCCACTTCGCCTGATGGCGCGGCGCGGGAGCGGAGCTGGTTTCAAGCTGCTGCATTGGCTGGCGCTGGCGCTGGTGTTGGTGCTGGCGGACCAAATCACCAAGATTGGGGTCGCGGGCACCTATGCGCTGGGCGAGGGCACGCCGGTTACCGGCTTTTTCAACATCGTGCGGGTCCATAACAGCGGTGCGGCTTTTTCTTTCCTGGCCGATGCGGGTGGCTGGCAACGCTGGATGTTTGCGGGTCTTTCCGCAGCGGCGTCGGTGCTGATCGTGTACCTGTTACACCGCCACGCCGGGCAGCGCCTGTTTTGTTTTGCGCTGGCCTGCGTGCTCGGCGGCGCGGTGGGCAATTTGATAGACCGCACGGTCTACGGCTACGTGATCGACTTTCTGGACTTTTATGTGGCCGAATGGCACTTTCCGGCCTTCAACCTGGCCGACAGCGCGATCACCCTGGGTGCGGGCTGCCTGATTCTGGACGAACTGCTGCGGGTACGACGGGCCGGCTGAAGCAGCCGCTGAAGGCTAAAACAGGAAGCCGGTAGACAAAACCTGTTCGCTCATCCAGATCGTCTGATCCGCCGTTCCTTTGTAGACCGGTACGCCACGCAGCACGCCGTAAGCGCCTTTGGCGGTCAGTTCCAGGTACATGGTTTTGTAAATCCGGTAGCGCAAGCCCACCTCCACCCCGGCGGTCCAACCATTGATCTGCCACCAGTCGCTGCTGGAAAAACAGCACACATTGGTGTTTTTCGGGCCGACCACGTTAGCGTCACCAAAAATCGTGTTGTCCGCATGCGGCACCAAAAGTCCCGCGCCCACGCGGCTGATCAGCTGCAAATCACCGGGCTGCTTCTCCGGCCCGCGCAAGTGGCGCAGCCAGACGGCATTCACCATGATGTGGTTCAGCCCGTTGTGCAAGTTGTAATCGAAGTTCTGCGAATTCAGCACCACGTCCTGGTCGTAACTCACGCCTTTGACGGTGCCGGTCACCCGTGCGGACTGTCCCTTGTCGACGTTGTATTTGCTGTGGTCAATCGACAATTCGACGGCAAAAGTCTTCTCCGGATTCAGAAATTTTCCGATGCGGATGTTCTCTTGCGGGTTGGTGAAGTCCAGGTTGAACAAGGAACTCACCGTGTCCTGCGGGCTGGAGGGGAAATCGCTGGCCCGGGCTTTGTGGACCACAAAGTCGCTGTTCACATCCGGCTGCGTCACATGGATATCGGAGGGTGCGTATTGCTGGCGGCTGTAGCCCCAGGAGGCGTACCAGGAACCTTCGTCCTGCATCGCCCGGTCGAAATTGGATGGCCCGGCAGCCTCCTGCGCCCAAGCGGTCGCCAAGGGCATCACGGCCATCGCCGCCGCCACGCACCAAGCCCCATATTTCGTACGCATAAGCCGATACCCCCTGATAACCCAGACGCTTACAGCGTGAAAACCGTGCAACCGGTGGTTTTGCGGGCTTCCAGGTCGCGGTGCGCCTGTGCCGCATCTTCCAGGCGGTAGGTCTGGTCGATGCGGATCTTGACCTTGCCGCTGGTCACCGCCTCAAACAGGTCGTCGGCCATTTCCTGCGTGCTCTCGCGGGTGGAGATGTGCATGAACAGCGTGGGGCGGGTCACGTACAGCGAACCCTTGGGTGCCAGGATGCCGGGCGAAAACGGAGCCACAGGGCCGGAGGCATTGCCAAAGCTGACCATCAGGCCGAACATGGACAGGCAGTTGAGCGACTTGTCCCAGGTGTCTTTGCCCACCGCATCAAAAACCACTTTCACGCCCTTGCCGCCGGTGATCTCCTTGACTCGGGCTTCAAAATCTTCCGTCGCGTAGTTGATGACATGTGCCGCACCCGCTTCGCGTGCCAGCGCGCACTTGGCGTCGCTGCCGGCGGTGCCTATGACATGGATGCCGAGCGCCTTGGCCCACTGGCAAAAAATCAGCCCGACCCCACCGGCTGCGGCGTGGAACAAGACCGTGTCGCCTGCGTGCAATCCACCCTGGGGTTGGGTGCGCTTGAGCAGATACTGCACGGTCAAGCCTTTGAGCATCATGGCCGCGCCGGTTTCAAAACTAATCGCATCGGGCAGCTTGACCACGCATTTGGCCGGCATCACGCGCAGTTCGCAGTAGGCGCCGGGGGGCTGGCTGGCATAGGCGGCGCGGTCGCCGACTTTCAGGTGCGTGACACCCGCGCCAACGGCCTCGATGACACCGGCGGCCTCCATACCGAGCTGCAAAGGAACCGGCAGCGGGTACAGACCGGTGCGGAAATACACATCGGTGTAATTCAAACCGGCGGCATGGTGGCGGATGCGGATTTCACCGGGGCCGGGCTCACCCACGTTCAGGGTAACCAGTTCCAGCTGCTCAGGACCGCCGTATTGCTTGACCTGGATTGAGCGCGAGGTGTGGGGGGAAGCGGACATACAAACTCCAATAAAAATGCAAAAGTCAGAACAAAAAAGCGCTAAGTCCGAATCTACCCCACCTGCGCCCCGGCTTCCCGGTCGGCCGGGCGCGGGCCCTGGCTACAAATAAAAACCCCGGCCGTCACCAGCGCCGTACCCGCCAAGACCCATGGACTCAGCGGCTCGTCCAGCACCAAGGCGGCCATAACCAGCGTGGACATAGGCCCCACCATGCCCACTTGCGCGGCCAGTGCCGACCCGATACGCGCAATCGCCAGCATGACCAGGACCACCGGCAGCACGGTACACAGACTGGCATTCAACACCGAAAGCCACCAGACGTCGGCGTCCAGCGCGGCCAACACGCTCAGCGGCCGCAGCAGCGCGAACTGCCCTACGCACAAGACGCACGCTACGCAACTGGCCAGACCCACCAGCCGCAATGCGCCCAGGCGCTGCACCATCTCACCGCTGTACGACAAATACAGTGCGTAGCTGATGGCGCTGCCGAAAACCAGCAATGCGCCCAGACCCACATCGGCACCGGTCAGGCGGACCTCGTGTCCGAATACCGTCACCACTCCGGCGTAGCTGACTGCCATACCGATCCATTGGTGGCGGCTGGCGCGCTTGCCATACAACACAACACCCAGAAGCAACACCAGGGTCGGGTTCAGGTACAGAATCAGCCGCTCCAACGAGGCGCTGATGTACTGCAACCCCGCAAAGTCCAAAAAACTCGCCAGGTAGTAGCCGCAAAACCCCAGCCACGCCACACCCAGCATGTCGCGCGGGTTCAGGCGCACGGGCCGCGCGCCCTTGCGGTGCTGCGTCCACCAGACCATGGCCATGAAAAACGGCAGGGCCAGCAGCATGCGCAGCATCAAAAACGTGACCGTGTCCACGCCGTGGCGGTAGGCCAGCTTGACGATGATAGCTTTGCCCGAGAAGCCTATCGCGCCCAGCATGCCCATGGCCAGGCCAAGGGCGACGGGCGACCGGGATGCACCCGCTACGGTGGAGGGAAACTTCAAAGAGGGCAAGCCCACGCGCCGGCCCGTACCCGGTCAGCCCAGGGCGCGTTGCAAGCGGATTTCTTCGACCTTGACGCCGCCTATGGGCACCGTCTTGGCCGTGGCCATTTCGCGTTTGAAACCGGCCAGCTCAAAAAACCGCAGCGCCCGGTCATTGGCCAGGGGCAGCCAGACGCTGACATGGGTGCATTCCTCGTCGATCAAGCCCTCCAAAGCCGCATCCCACAGGGACAGGCCGGCGCCCAGACCCCAGAAATCGGTATCCACGTACATGGCCCAGATCTCGCCCATGGTGGCGGGCGTGCCGTCATCGCGGCTGCGGTCGTAGCCTACAAAGCCGATGATTTTTGCGCCGTGCAGCGCCACCTGCACCTGTGGCTCGGCGTACTGTATGGCCTCAGCCCAATAGCGCTCGCGCTCGGCCAGCGGCATGACGGCCACATCCTGTTCACCCAACATGCCCTTGAAAGCCGCTTTGACGGTGGCGTTGTGCAAGGCAGCAATGGCTTTGGCATCACGGCTGGTGGCGGGGCGGACATTGAAAACGGAGGTGGACATAGGCAGAAGCGGGCGCGGTAGCGCAGTGGTGTAAGAAGCGGGCCTGCATTGTCGCAGGTGGCATGGCCGGGGCCGCTGCCCGCCTGCGACTGCCGCCCTGGCGGGCGCTAAGATGCGGTGCATCCGGCATTCAAGGCCGGGACCAGCGCCCTCGCCCGCTCCCATCCACCCCCAACGAGACTCCCTATGACCATTTCCATGTACCTGGCCAGCGTGCCCCGCCTTGCCAACGCCTTGAACAACCTGAGCCACCTGCTTGAAGTGGCCCAGAAACACGTGGACACCAAGAAGATCGACCCCGCCACGCTGACCGACTTCCGCCTGTTCCCCGACATGCTCCCCATGCGCCGCCAGGTGCAAATTGCCTCCGACACCGCCAAGGGCGTGGTGGCGCGCCTGGCAGGCGCAGAGATTCCGGCCTGGGAAGACAAGGAAGTGACGCTGGCGGACCTGCAAGTCCGTTTGGTCCGAACCGTGGAGTTTGTGAACAGCTTTACCGCCGCGCAGATCGACGGCACCGAAGACAAAGCCATCGTGACCAAACGCGGCGACACCGAAACCCATTACACCGGCATGCAGTTTTTGCTGGGCCACGCCCTGCCCAATGTTTATTTCCACAGCTCCATGGTCTACGCCATCCTGCGCCACAACGGCGTGGAAATCGGCAAGCGCGATTACCTGGGCAAGCCCTGATCCCAGCCAGGCGCGCCCCAGCCGCCGCGCCGAATGCGGGCTTGGACATCGTCTTTGCGGACGATGACCTGCTGGTACTGAACAAACCGGCGGGCCTGCTGGCCGTTCCCGGGCGCGGCAGCGACAAGCAGGATTGCCTGAGCGCGCGGGTGCAGGCGCTGTACCCGGACGCTTTGGTGGTGCACCGTCTGGACATGGCGACCAGCGGCCTCATGCTGATGGCGCGTGGCACGGCCATGCAGCGCACGCTCAGCCGCTTGTTTGAAACCCGGCAGATCGAAAAAACCTATGCGGCGGTCGTTGACGGTCTGTTGCCCATATGCACCGAATGGCAGGTGATTGACGCGCCGGTCTGGGCCGACTGGGAGGCGCGGCCGCTGCGCCGGGTCGACCCGCGCGGCCAGCCCAGCCAAACGCGCTGGCGCTGCGTGGCGCATAGCGAAGGACCGAATGCTGCCAGCCGCCTGGAGCTGCAGCCCATCACCGGCCGCAGCCACCAACTGCGTGTGCACATGCTGTCTTTAGGCCACCCCATCCTGGGCGATGCGCTTTACGCGCCGCCAGAACTTGCCGCACGCGCACCGCGTTTACTGCTGCACGCGCAGCAACTGGCTTTTGTGCACCCGCTGAGCGCCGCTGCGCTGCACTTCGCGGCAGCGCCCGCCTTTTGATGCAACTGCTTCATCCCCTAGCCAGCGCCTAAAATCCCCCTGTGACCTCTATTCTGAACGCCGACTTGCACTGCCACTCTGTGGTCTCCGACGGCACCCTGACACCCGAAGCACTGGCAGCCCGCGCGGCGGCCAACGGCGTGGAACTGTGGGCCCTGACCGACCACGACGAACTGGGCGGCCAGGAGCGGGCCGCAGCGGCTGCCAAAGCCTGCGGCATGCGCTATGTCTGCGGCGTGGAAATCTCCGTGACTTTTTTGAACCAGACCGTGCACATCCTGGGCCTGGGCGTGGACCCGGACAACACCACCCTGTGCGCAGGCCTGGCCGCCACCCGGGGCGGGCGCACCGCCCGGGCGATGGACATGGCCGCCGACCTGGCGCGGGTGGGTATTCCGGGCGTGTTTGAAGGCGCGCTCAAATACGTGGGCAACCCCGAGCTGATCTCGCGTTCACACTTTGCCCGTTACCTGGTCGAAGCGGGCATCTGCCCCGACACCCATTCCGTATTCCGCAAATACCTGGCCGAGGGCAAACCGGGCTATGTGCCGCACCGCTGGGCCAGCCTGCGTGAAGCCGTGAACTGGATCACCGGCGCGCAAGGTGTGGCCGTGATTGCGCATCCGGCGCGCTACAAGTTCAGCCCCAACGAGGAGTTCGCGCTGTTCACCGAATTCAAAGGCCACGGCGGCGCGGGGGTCGAAGTCGTTACCGGCAGCCACAGCAGCGCCGAGTACCTGACCTATGGCGCTGCGGCCACCGACTACGGCTTGGCGGCGTCCCGCGGCAGCGACTTCCACAGCCCCGACGAGAGCCATACCGACCTGGGCAGCCTGCCGTACCTGCCCGGCGCGCTCACGCCGGTCTGGGAGCTGCTGGGCAGCCGCATCCACTGAGCGGCCGCAGCGCAAACCCATCCATGGCCCAACTATTCGAAGTCCACCCGGACAACCCGCAAGCGCGTTTGCTCAAGCAAGCCGTAGCCTTGCTGGAAAAAGGCGGCGTGCTGGCGGTTCCCACCGATTCCAGTTATGCGCTGGTCTGCCATTTGGACGACAAAGCCGCCGCCGACAGCCTGCGCCGCATCCGTGGCGTGGACGACAAGCACCACCTCACGCTCTTGTGCCGCGACTTGAGCGAGCTGGCCAGCTACGCCCGCGTCGACAACCGGCAGTTCCGCTTGCTCAAAAACGCCACTCCAGGCCCCTACACCTTTATTCTGGAAGCCAGCAAAGAAGTGCCGCGCCGCCTGAGCCACCCGGCGCGTAAAACCATTGGCCTGCGCCTGCCGGACCACAAGGTTTTGCAGGAATTGCTGGCACTGCTGGGCGCGCCCCTGCTGGCCACCACCCTGATCCCGCCGGGTGACACCGAGCCGCTAAACGATGCGCAGGAGATCCGCGAGCGCTTTGAGCACCAGATTGCCGCCGTGCTGGACGCCGGGGCCTGCCCCATGCAAGCGACCACTGTGGTCGATCTCAGCGGCGATGCGCCACAGCTGGTGCGCCAGGGCCGTGGTCCGCTGGCCGCGCTGGGGCTGTAGAGTCCACACCGAAGCCGAAACGGACCCGCCTGTGGACATTGCCCATCTGATTCAAACCGTCGCGATTTACGCGTTGCCGGTGATTTTCGCCATCACGGCGCATGAGGCGGCGCACGGTTTTGCCGCGCGCTATTTTGGCGACGACACCGCCTGGGTGCTGGGGCGGGTCACGCTCAACCCCCTGCCCCATATCGACCTGATGGGCACCATCCTGATGCCGCTGCTGCTGTATTTCGCCACCAGCGGCGCGCTGGTGTTTGGCTTTGCCAAGCCGCTACCGGTGCGCTACGGCAATTTGCGCCACCCCAAGCGCGACATGGTCTGGGTCGCGTTGGCCGGGCCGGGCTCCAATTTCGCCATGGGCCTGATCTGGGGTGCTGCGCTCTATCTTTTGCAGGGTGCGGGCGTCAGCGAAGAATTTTTTATCAAGATGTGCGAAGGCGGCGTGCTGGTCAATGTGGTGATGTGCGTCTTCAACCTGTTTCCACTGCCGCCCTTGGACGGTGGGCGCGTGGTCACCGGGCTGCTGCCCTACCGCGCGGCAGTGGCCTTCTCCAAAGTGGA
>CANCTD010000033.1 GCA_947380945.1 Comamonadaceae bacterium | reverse complement strand
CTGACGCACAGCAACACAATGGCCAGACAGAACAGCACGTTAGCCCATGCGCTCCACAGGCCGATATCGCCCTGGTGCAGTGCAATGCCAATGGCCATGCCTTTAGCCACCACCGAATAGTCGGCAAACGCCGCTTCTGCCAGCACCCGGCCGGTGTAGCGGTCCACATGCACGGTCCGGTCCTGGAACGGGTTGGTCAGATCGCCGCTCATGGTGTCGGCAGAAAGGGTGTAAACCCCTTTTTCATCCTGTGGCACATTGATGTGAAACTGCCCGGTAAAGCCCAGGCGCTTACCCAGCGCCGCCACGCCATCCAGGTTCACCGGCTCACCGGCTGCCACACCCGCCACACCGGCATCCGAACCGGACTGGGGCAGGGGAGTTTGCTCCAGGCCCCACGGCACATCGCGGATCTCAGCGGAGTTCAAGCTTGCATGGGTCAGGTCGGAGCTGGGCACTGCGTCCCACTTTGCCGCTGGGAAGGTTCCCCAGGGCTGCACGAACTTACCGCCCCACACCTCTGTCCAGGACATGCCAGTCAGCAGGAACGAAAATAACACGAGGCTGATCCACATGCCCAGGCTGGAGTGCAAGGACTTCCACCAGCGCCGCCCGCTGGCCTGCCATTCGGGGACCAGGGCCTGCGCCCAGGTTTTGCCATCGCGGGGCCAGAACAGGTACAGGCCCGTCATGATCATCACAATGCCCAGACCGGCCGCAACTTCCATGATGCGTTTACCGGTGTCCCCCAGCAGCAGGCTGGCATGAATTTTCCGGGCCCAGGCGAACCCGCTGCCTTCCATGTAAACCGACTTGATCACCTTTGCGGTGTAGGGGTCCACTGCGACTGCATCGGTTGCATCGCCACGCGCCACGATGAACCATGCGGCCAGGTCCGGGGACTTGGGCGCGATGTACTCCTTGAGCTTGGCGTCCGGGAACTGTGCATAAACCGCTTTGGCTTGGGCGGTGACCGCTTGGGCGGTACTTTGCGGCTGCACGTAGACCAGGTCGCCAAGACGGCTCTGAAAGCCGGTGAAGTACACCATCACCAAGCCGCTGAGGGCCAGGGTGAGCAGAAATGGGACAACAAAGAGGCCGCTGTAAAAATGCCAGCGCCAGGCCCGGAAGTAAAAGGCAGACGGCTTGGCGACAGCCGACGCAGTAGATGCTTGGTCAAATGTGTTCATGGTTTCTCTCGCGCCAGCACATGGGGTGCGCAGCGCACAAAAAGTGAATGGGGTAGGAGGGGTCAGGACCCCACGGACGCGGTGTCCCTGGGAAATCCCCTGGCCAATAGCGAGCTGCGCGCGTATCGTTCGCGCGCGCAGACCTACAGGCTGGTTGGCGGGCCGCGCCCTGGTGCTGGCCCGGCCCAGCGCTCGGGAGGTGGAGCGTTGACAGAGGCAAGCTGGAAAACTTCTCTCGGTTTTTCCAGGCGCGTGGTGACCTGGGTTAGCGCGGCAGGCGCTGCTCCGGTGAAGCACAGAACGCAGTGCCAGCCGCTGCTTGCCTGCGCAGCGCCACCGCTCTGCGCGTCAGCTGGAGCGGCGTGGATCCCTCCATCCGCCGAGCAAATCTGTCCGATGGGCCAGCTGGTGTCTGCCTGCGCCATCGCTGGCGAAATCACGGCCGCTACCAGCGACAAGACCAGCCATGCCAGCACGCCAATGCTCAGCTTGCGGGCTGTGCGAAATTGGTGGAATGGATTGCGGGCCATGGCTTGGTCTGGGGTCGTGAGAGTGTAACGGCCATGCGTGGGTACACTGGTTTTGCAAACTTCCAGCGGAGATAAACCCAGTGTCCAGAACCATCCTTTGCTTGGCAACCCTTTTCAGCCTGTCGATCCAGGTGTTTGCTGCGGAAGTGAGCGTCGCAGTGGCGGCCAACTTCACTGCCCCCATGCAAAAAATTGCGCAGGCCTTTGAAGCGGAAACCGGTCACAAGGCGGTTCTTTCCTTTGGCTCCACCGGCACCCTCTATGCGCAAATCCGCAACGGCGCACCCTTCCAAGTTTTCTTGGCTGCCGATGACGAGACACCCACTAAGCTGGAGAGCGAGGGTTTGGGTGTTGCCGGCAGCCGCTTTACCTACGCGCTTGGCAAACTGGTACTGTGGAGCAAGCAGCCTGGCTTGGTGGATGACAAAGGCGAGGTTTTGCGCAGCGGCACATTCCAGCGCATCGCCCTGGCCAATCCGAAATTGGCGCCTTATGGTGCGGCGGCGATGGAGACGATGACCAAACTGGGCCTTGTGCAAGCGCTGCTGCCCCGGTTTGTTCAAGGCGAAAACATTGCGCAGACCTACCAGTTTGTCTTTACGGAGAACGCGCAACTGGGTTTTGTCGCTTTGTCGCAGGTGTACCTGGACGGCAAGATCACGCAAGGGTCGGCCTGGATGGTTCCGGACAATTTGCACGCGCCGATTCAGCAGGACGCGATATTGCTGACCAAAGGAATCAACAACCCGGCAGCCACCGCGCTGCTGCAGTTTTTGCGCAATGAGCGGGCCAAGGCGCTGATTCGTGCGCATGGATACGCCCTATAAGCAAGAGGCGGGCGCCCGTCCGCACCCATAGTTGCCGGGTGGCCGCGTAAAATCCAAACCCCAACGGTAACGCGCAGGTTTATGGATTGGCCCTCCTGCCCATTCCGCGCTTTTTTCCTTTCTGTTCCCATCCCCCATGCACACTTCTATGTCCCGCCGCAGCGTCTTGCAAGCCGCCTGCGCTTCCCTGGTTTTTTCTGGTAGCAGCGAATTGCGCGCGCAGGACGCAGTGCGCCGCTTTGAGCCCAAGCCTGAAGGCTGGCGCACCTTTGACGTGACGACTACCGTGCAGATCAAGGCGGCGTCCGGGGCCACGCGCGTCTGGCTGCCCGTGGCTTCTTTGGACACGCCGTGGCAGCGCACGGTGGATGTGAGCTACAGCGGCGAAGCGGCCAAGCTGGACTTGGTGCGTGACAAGGCCACAGGTGCCGCGACATTGCTGGCCAGCTTTGCAGCGGACAGCGCCCAACCGACCCTCACCCTGGTCAACCGGGTGCAAACCCAGAGCCGCGCGGCCGACTGGAACCAACGCAAGCCTGCGGTGACAGAAGACGCCGCCGAGTTGCGCCGCTGGACCGAGCCGAGCGAGCTGATTACCACCGACGGCATCGTGCGCAAGGTGGCCACACAAATCGTCAGCGGCGCGCGCACCGACCAGGAAAAAGCCCAGCGAATTTTTGACTGGGTGGTCATCAGCACCTACCGCGAGCCCAAGGTGCGCGGCTGCGGCGTCGGCGACATCAAGACCATGCTGGAGACCGAGAACCTGAGCGGTAAATGCGCCGACATCAACTCCCTTTTTGTCGGCTTGTGCCGCGCGGTCGGCATTCCGGCGCGTGATATTTACGGCATCCGCCTGGTGCCCAGCGCCTTCGGCTACCGCGAGCTCGGTGGCAACCCGGCCAACTTGAAGGGCGCGCAGCACTGCCGCGCCGAGGTGTATTTGCAGGCCCAGGGCTGGGTGGCTATGGACCCGGCCGATGTGACCAAAGTCATGCGCCAGGAAACCACCGAGTGGATCAAAGATGCGGGCCATCCCATCGTGACGCCGGTGCGCAAGGCCTTGTTCGGTAGCTGGGAAGGCAACTGGATGGGCTACAACAGCGCCAGCGATTTCGCCCTGCCGGGCTCGGACAACAAGAAGCTGCCCTTCTTCATGTACCCGCAGGCGCAAACGGCCGCAGGCCTGCGCGACCCGTATGACCCGGACGCCTTCGCGTACCAAATCACGGCGCGCGAAATCACCGCCTGAATCGCGGTTTGAATCCCCTTCTGCGAGACCGCATGGACGCTGCCTCCGACCGCAAACTGCCGCCCGAGGAGAAGCGCCCGACTGCACCGGCCTTGGCGCTGGCGGGCCTGGCGGCCTTGTTGGCCTCCACGTGCTGTGTGCTGCCGCTGGCATTGGCGCTGGCCGGTGTTTCCGGTGCCTGGATCAGCCAGTTGCACGTGATGGAGCCCTACTCGGATAGCTTGCTGGTCTTGGCCTTTGCTGCCTTGGCGTGGGCCGCCTGGCGTATTTATGGAAGACCTGCGCAGACGCAGGCCGTATGCGAAACAGACGCCGTGTGCCAGCCGGTCAGTCACGCGGTGCGCACCTGGTTTTGGCTGGTGCTGCTGATTGCCCTGGTGCCTTTGCTGGTACCGCTGGCGGCCCCGTGGTTTTATTGATGGAGTCCGGTGCGCTATGCGTGTGAACAAGTTCCTGCTCTCGTTTGTGGCGCTGCTTGCGTCCGTTCCGGCCCTGGCTGCGGTTCAGCAGGTCACGCTCACGGTGCCGACCATGGATTGCGCCACCTGCCCCGTGACTATTCGCGTGGCTTTGATGAAAGTTCCCGGCGTGAAGAAAGCCGTCGTCAGCTACGCCCGCCGCACGGCCAAGGTCACGTTTGACGATGAAAAAACCACGGTGCAGGCGCTGACCCAGGCCACCGACGCGGCGGGCTACCCATCCTTCCAAGCCGATTGAAGGGCGGGGCGCTATTGCGCACTGCGGCCTGGCGCGCTGCTTAGATCAGCGCCCGTAACCAGCGGGTGGCCGGCTCCCGGTCCCAGGCACATTCACCGGTCACGGTAAAGCGGATGCGGCCCCGGCGGTCTATGGCTACGGTGGTCGGGAAGATGCCAATGCCCAGCGACTTCGCCGCCGAACCGTCCGCGTCCAGCAAGACCGGCAGGCCCATTCCTTCCCGCGCCATGAAGCGCCGCACGGTATCGGGCGATTCGCGGAAGTTGACTGCGCGCACCTGCAAGCCTTCCGCTGCCTGGCGTTCGGCCAGGCGCTGCAGCGCAGGCATTTCTGCCCGGCAGGGCTCGCACCAACTGGCCCAGAAGTTCAGCAAGACAGCTTGCCCCGCTTGTTCCGACAGCGTCCACGGCACGCTATCCAGCGTGTGCAGGGCCAGCGCGGGCTGCGGCCTCTGGCGCGGCCAGGGCTGGGGCGTGGGCGCATCGGCCTGCGCGCCTGAAAAGCCGGCCAATCCCGCTGTCAGCGCCAGCCATTCGCGGCGGGTGATCGCAGGCGTGAAGAGGCTCACTGCGGTGCAAGCATCCATTCGTGCGCCGGGTCGTTCTTGAACACCCAGAAGCGCTTGGGCCCGGCCATGACGTTCAGGTAGTACAGGTCATAGCCGTGCGGCGCGACCACGGGGTGGTAGCCGCGCGGCACCATGACCACATCGTGGTCTTCCACCGAACAGGCCTCGTCCAGGCTGCGGTCGTCGGTGTAGACGCGCTGAAACGCGAACCCTTGCGGCGGGTTGAGGCGGTGGTAATAGGTTTCTTCGAGCTGGGTTTCCAGCGGGGGTTGCTCCAGATCGTGCTTGTGCGGCGGGTAGCTCGATGAATGGCCGGCCGGGGTCAGCACCTCGACTACCAGCAGGTGCGCGGCGGTCGGGTCGTCGTGCGGCAGGATATCGCAGATGTAGCGCGTGTTGCTGCCCTTGCCGCGCACGCTGCGGCGCATGCTGGCGGGGTCCAGAACCTTGACCGCGCGCGCTTGCGGGTTGGCGCCGGCGGGCGCGGTGCACAAGCCGATTTCTGCGCCTTCGGCCAGCCCGCTGATCTGCACCGCATGGCCGGCAGGCACGTAGACCGCCGCAGGCGACACCTGGTCAAACACGCTGCTGCGCGTGCCCAGCTTGGTGTAGCGCACACCCGCCACCGTCACGTCCACCTTGCCGCTGAGCACCACGATGCACAGTTCGCGCGTACCGGTTTCCAGCGCCTCGGTTTCACCTTCAGCCAGGCGGATGGCGCGAAAGCCCACGTGGGTCCAGCCTGCGCGTTCGGGCGTCACATGGACGATCTCGCGCCCTGTGGCCTGGGCTTTGGCAAGAAGGGGGCTGACCATGGCGCGCTCCTAGTGCAGGCCTGCGACCAGATCCCGCAGGGTCTCGAAGCCTTTTTTGGCGTAGGCGTAGCTCGGGGCTACGGCCGGATCCTGTTCAGCTTCAACGACCAGCCAACCTTCGTAGCCGGATGCGCGCAGCAGGCCCAATACCTTCGCAAAGTCGATGCTGCCGTCGCCGGGCACGGTGAAGACGCCGTTGAGCACGCCGTTCAAAAAGCTCCAGCCCTCGTTGCGGGCTTTGGCGATCACCGGTGTGCGCACATCTTTGCAATGCACATGGACCACGCGTTGAATGTGTTTTTGCAGCACCACGCTGGGGTCGGGCGCGCCACCGAAATAGGCGTGGCCGGTATCAAACAGCAAAAACACCTTGGCCGGGTCGGTGAGCTGCATCAGCATGTCGATGTCTTGCGGCGACTCCACATACGCGCCCATGTGGTGGTGGTAGGCCAGGCGGATGCCGTAGTGCGCAATCAGGTGCGCGCCAAAGGCGTTCAGCCGCTCGGCATAGGCCTGCCACAGCGCCGCGTTGGCAAACTGCGGGCGGCGTGCCACCGGGGTGTCGATTTGGCCTTGCACTGTGCCTGCGCATTCGCCGTAGACCACGACCTTCACGCCGTTGAATTGCAGCTTTTCCATGTGTGCCTTGCAGCGGGCGATTTCTGCCGCCACGGATTGCGCGTTGTCCTGCCCGGGTTCCAGCTCGGCCAGAAAGCCCGAGTACCAGCCCGACACGCAAGCCAGTTGGTAGGCGTCGAGCTGCGCTTTCAGGCCGGGGCCGTCTTTGGCGAATTTATTGCCCAGCTCAAACCCGGCGTAGCCGATTTCTTTGCCCTCGCTCAGCGCAGTTTCCAGCGGGGTTTCTCCGCCGAGTTCGGGCAGATCGTCGTTCATCCAGCTGATGGGGTTGATGCCTATGCGTACGTTCCAGCTCATGCCATATTCCTTGTTGGAGTAGTCAATAAAAAAGAAATCAGTTAGTCAAAGACGCTGCGCCGTCTTGGCCTGCACATAGGCCGCGTGCGCTGCGTTCACGCTCGCGGTCTCCGAGACCTCGGGAACCGCGACTTCCCACCAGCAGCCGCCGTCATCGGTGCTGCGGGTGTGGGTGGTGTCGATAACGATAACCTGCGTGGTGCTTGCAGCGCGCGCTTGCACCATCGCGGCCTTGAGTTCGGCGATGTCTTTGGCGTGCACCGCATGCGCGCCCATGCTGCGCGCGTGCATCGCAAAGTCGATGTTGCTGGGCTGGCCGCCCGCCGGAATGCAGTCGTCCAACAGGTTGTTAAAGCGCGGAATACCGCAGGCCAGTTGCAGCCGCTGTATGCAGCCAAAGCCCCGGTTGTCCAGCACCAGAATGATGAGCTTGGTGCCCAGCATGACCGAGGTGGCGATCTCGGAATTCATCATCATGTAAGAGCCGTCGCCCACCATCACAATCACTTCCTGCTGCGGGCGCGCCATCTTCACGCCCAGGCCTCCGGCGATTTCATAACCCATGCAGGAGTAGCCGTATTCCGCGTGGTAATTGCCCGGCCCGCCGGCTTGCCACAGCTTGTGCATTTCGCCCGGCAGCGTGCCGCCAGCGCAAATAGCCACGTCGTGCGTGCCGCTGTCTTTGCCCTGGGCCTGGGCGGAGTCGCGCACCGCGCCAATCACCTCGGCGTCGTAAGGCAGCACGCCCTGTGGCACGGCGGTGGTGAGTTCGGCCACACGGGCACGCCAGCGCGCGGATTCGCTGTGGGCGCGGGCGGTCCAGTCGGCGCTCGCGGCCCAGCCGCCAGTCGCCTGCCCCAGTTGTTCCAGCCCGGTCTGGGCATCGGCCAGCAGCCCCAGGCCGCCCCATTTGTCGGCGTCCATGGGGTTGACGTTCAGGCTGAGCAGGCGCGCAGTGGCAAACAGGGCGTGTGAGCCGGTGGTGAAGTCCTGCAAGCGCGTGCCGATGGCCAGCACCACATCAGCGTCCACTGCCATGGCATTGGCGGCGGGCGAGCCGGTGACGCCGAGCGCTCCCAGGTTGAGCGCGTGGTCCCAGGGCAGGCTGCTTTTACCGGCCTGCGTCTCGGCCACCGGAATGCCATGCTGTTCGGCAAAGCTGCGCAGCGCGGCCCAGGCCTGGCTGTACAAGACGCCGCCCCCGGCGATGATGAGCGGGCGTTTGGCGCTGCGCAGCAGGGCGGCGGCGGCGCCCACTTCAGCGGCTTCGGCGGGCGGGCGGCGGAAGCGCACCAGACCGGGGTGCAGAAAATCGTCCGGGCAGTCAAAGGCCTGGGTTTGCACATCCTGCGGCAGCGCCAGACAGACCGGGCCGCACAGGGCCGGATCGGTCATGACCTGGATCGCGCGGGGCAGGGCGCTCAGAATCTGGCGCGGGTCGGTGATGCGGTCAAAGTAACGGGTGACCGGGCGGAAGGTGTCGTTGGCGCTCAAGTCGCCGTGGTGAAAGTCCTCAATTTGTTGCAGCACCGGATCGGGCGCGCGCGACTGGAACACATCGCCCGGCAGCAGCAGCAGCGGCAGGCGGTTCACATGCGCCACTGCTGCTGCAGTGACCATGTTCGTGGCCCCCGGCCCAATGGAGGTGGTGACCGCCATGATGCGCTGGCGGAACTGCGCTTTGCTGTAAGCAATCGCCGCATGCGCCATGCCTTGTTCGTTGTGGGCGCGGTAGGTGGGCAGCGTGTTGCGCTGCGCGTACAGCGCCTCGCCCAGACCTGCGACATTGCCGTGGCCGAAGATGGCAAAAACGCCGGCGCAATAAGGCTGCACGCTGCCGTCGGCGGTTTCGATGCGCAGCGCGGCCAGGTGTTGGACCAGTGCCTGCGCCATGGTGAGGCGGTGGGTTTTCATGGGATGTCCGGTTCAAAAATGCAGTGGCTGGGGCGGGTGATTCATTGCATGTGGCGCGCGCGCCAGGCGTCCACCAGGGTGGCGAAATTGTCGGCGACTTCTGCGATCAGCGCCTCGTCGGCCAAATCGCCGCGCAGCCAGCGCTGCGATGCATCGGCCCACAGCGTGCGCCCGACCATAAAGCCTTTGACCACGGGGTTGGTGGCCTGGGAAAAACTGCGGCACAAGTAGTCCAGCGGCTGGTTCAGGCCGAGGATGACCGCGCCCCGGCAATACGGATCACGCTGCGCCAGCAAAGCCGCCAGTTCCGCCCAGCCCGCGGCCTGCATGGGCGCCAGCTTCCACCAATGCGGCTTGACGCCCAGGTTGTAAAAACGCTTGACGGCGCGCAGCACCGCGGCGTCTTCGTCGCCGGGCGCGGACATGCCCTTGGGCAGGATGATTTCCAGCAGCAGCTCATGGCCGGATGCACGCACGGCCTGCCACAGTTCCAGTACTTTTTCCTCCTGCTCCAGGCGCAGGCCGTAAGCGTCATCGGGGTGGTAGTGCAGCAGGCACTTGACCACTTGTTCGGTCGGCCAGTGGGTCAGCGCCGTACCTATGGAGCGCGTGCCGTCAAAACGCAGCGGGCGCGAGCTGGGCAATTCCACAGGACGCCCCACCCACCAGCCGCGCCCCGTGGCACTGGCCAGGGCATCGCGCCCGTAGTCGCCGCCGTCAATCAGCACGCCGGTATGGCCTTGTAACTGGTGGCTGCGCTCAACGTGTTCGGCTGCGCGCACCAGCAGTTTTTTGAGCACCGGTATGCGTGACTCCGCCGCTCCGCAGCCACGCGCCAGATCCAGGAACTGGCTGCGGTGGTCAAAGGCCATCACGCACACATCGCTCCACTGCGGCCGCGCCACCGACACGCGGTGCAGCTGGGCCAGCGCCTGGTCCGCGTCCACCTGCGGGTTGCGGCTGCCGCCAAACCAATGTTCGAGTTCGGCCGGTGTGGGCATGGCCGCCGAGCAGGCATGGCGTGACACCACGATAGCCCCGCAGGCGTTGGCCACGCGGGTGGACGCCGCCCAGTCCTTGCCCTGTAGCAAGCTGGTGAGAAGGCCGGCCAGAAAGGCGTCGCCTGCGCCCAGCACGTTGAGCACTTCCACGCGCTCACCCCTGAAGGTGGGCGCGTCGTCGATCTGCGGGGGAATTGCGCCTTCGATGACCGTACACCCCAGCGCGCCGCGCTTGACCACCAGCGTGGCGGCGCTGATGGCGCGCACTGCCCGCAGGCTGGCCATGAGGTCATGGGCCACGCCGCCGGCGATGAAAAATTCTTCCTCGGTGCCGACCAGCAGATTGAAGTGCGGCAGCATTTCCTGCAGTTGCCGTGTGACCAGGTGATCGGCCACATAGCGGTTTTCCCCCGCGCCGCGCGGCGTCAGGCCCCACAGCACCGGGCGGTAGTCGATATCGAGCACGCGCGCCACGCCGTGGCGGGTGGCGTAGAGCAGGGCTTTTTGGGAGGCGGCGCGGGTGCCGGGTGTGGACAGGTGGGTGCCGGTAATGGCCAGCGCGCGGCAGCGGGCGATAAAGCCTTCGTCAATAGCCTCTGCGTCTATCGCCATGTCGGCGCAGTTCTCGCGCATGAAAAGCAGCGGGAAGGTGTCGCGGTCTTTGAGACCCAGCAGGACCAGCGCGGTGAGGCGCTGCGGGTCGATTTGCACCTGGCTGGTATCGCAGCCTTCGCGTTGCAGGGTTTGCAGCAAAAAACGGCCCATTTGCTCATCGCCCACACGCGACACCATGGCGCTTTTCAGACCCAGGCGCGCCACACCGAAGGCGAGGTTGGCCGAGCTGCCGCCCAGGTACTGCGCCATGGTCCGGTTGTCCTCCAGCGGGCTGCCGAATTGCTGGGAATAGAAATCGACGGCGAGTCGGCCCAGGCAGGCTAGATCAAAGTCGCGGTGCGCAGGAAAGCTCAGGGCGCTCATAGGTGAATCCCTCGGTGCGAGAAGCGGGCGGCGGTGGCGTGCCGGACCTATTGATTATATGAATATTTTTTCTTTAGTTAAATTAATTAGAAATAAATTTCTATAATTCACGCATATGCCTGCATCCCGTGTCCGCCCCATGAACGCCTCCAGCGCGCCTGCGCCCGCTGCCGACGCTCTGCTGGCGCGCATCTCGGCGGCCTATCCCGCCTTGAGCAAGCAGCTCAAGGCGATTGCCCTGCATATTGAAAAAAACCGCGACCAGGTGGGGATCGAGGGCATCCAGGAACTGGCCCGCCAATGCGGCGTGCAACCCAGCGCTGTGGTGCGCTTTGCCCAGCATTTCGGCTTCAGCGGCTTCAGCGCCTTGCAGGCGGTTTTCCGCGACGATCTGGCGCGCCAGTTGGCACCCGGTCGCAACTACCGCTCGCGCATCCGCGACCTGATCGAAGCCGGCCCCGGCAAACTCTCCAGCACCGATATTGCCCGTGAGTTTCTGGCCGGCAGTGTTGCGGGCATGCAGGAATTGCAAGCCACTTTGGATCCCCAATCCTTTGACGCAGCGGTCGATTTGTTGGTCCGCAGCGAAACCGTCTGGATCGTTGGGGCGCGCCGGGCTTTCCCGGTGGCCGCCTATCTGGAATACGCCTTGCAGCACACCGGCAAGCGGGTGTGCCTGGTATCGGGGCTGGGTGGCATGCAGCTGGGGCAGATGCGCTCGGTGCAGGCGGGCGACGCGGTACTGGCGGTGTCTTTCGCGCCCTATGCCGCCGAGACGCTGCAGGTGGTGCAGGCCGCAGGCGCGCGGGGTGCGCACACCATCGCGCTGACCGACAGCCGCATGAGCCCTATCGCCGAATCGGCCCAAGCAGTGCTGGTGGTGCAGGAAAGCGCAACCATGGGCTTTCGCGCGCTCAGCAGCACCATGGGTCTGGCCCAGAGTTTGTTCATCGCCCTGGCCTATGCGCTGGAGCTGTCGCATGGTGGAGCCGCAGCATGAGCCTGCGCTGCGCAACACCCGGTTTTTCGCAGGACTATAGTCACACCGTCACGCACCAGCACTGTGCTGCGTGAGACGGAATAACCCCAAGGAAGTAATTCATGAAGCATGTTGCAGTTTTCGGTGCCGGCCGTATCGGGCGCATCCACGCATCCAACCTGGCCGCGCTGCCGGGCGTTCAACTGGACGCCATCTGCGATCCGTCGGCAGAAGCTGCCAGCGATTTGGCGCAGTCACTGGGCGCGAAAGTCTCCACGATTGAGGCGGTTTTGGCCGACAAGCACATCGATGCGGTCGCCATTTGCTCACCCACCGTGACCCACAGCGACCTGATCAACCGCGCAGCCGCAGCGGGTAAGCATATTTTTTGCGAGAAGCCGGTGGACCTGTCCGTCCCCCGCGCCCAGGCCTGTGCCGACGCGGTCCATGCAGCCGGTGTGGCCTGCATGATCGGTTTTCAGCGCCGCTTTGACCCGACCTTTAACGAAGCCAGCCGCCGCCTGGCAGCAGGCGACATCGGCAACGCCGAAATGCTGATCATCACCAGCCGCGACCCTGGCGCGCCACCGGCCGAATACATCAAAGGCTCGGGCGGCATTTTTCGCGACATGCTGATCCATGACCTGGACGTGTTCCGCTGGATTTTGTGCGCCGATGGCGACGAAGCCGCCTGGCTCAGCGCCACCGGCTCGGTGCTGACCGATCCCGCGATTGCCGCCCTGGGTGACTACGACAGCACGGCGGTCACCATACGCACCCGCAAAGGCCGTTTGTGCCAGATCAACACCAGCCGCCGCGCCGCCTACGGCTATGACCAGCGCTTTGAGGTGCTGGGCTCCAAAGGCTTGCTGCAATGCGCCAACCAGACGCCCACTGGCGTGGTGCAGTGGGACGCCAGCGGCCTGCACAGCGACAAGCCCGAGGCTTTCTTTTTGCAGCGCTATGCCGCAGCCTACCGGCTGGAGATCGAACACTTTTTCGAGACCCTGCAGTCCGGTGGCACTTTCCGCACCACGGTGGCCGATGGCGTGGCTGCGCAAAAGCTGGCGGACGCTGCGACCCAGAGCTGCCAAAGCGGCCAGCCGGTGGTGCTTTAACACCCTCGCCCCGGGAGCGCGCGATGACCAAGTTTGTGGAAGGCCGCCTGCTGCAGAACCCCTTGCGCTGGGGCATGGTGGGCGGGGGCCAGGGCAGCCAGATCGGCTACTCGCACCGCGATGCGGCAGCCCGCGATGGGTTGATGCAGCTGTGCGCAGGCGCGTTCGATATCGATGCAGCGCGCGGCCGCGCCCTCGGCATCAGCCTGGGCTTGGATCCTGAGCGTTGCTACGCGGATTACCAGACCATGTTTGCTGCCGAATCCGCCCGCCAGGACGGCATCCGGGTCGTCAGCATCGCCACGCCCAACAGTTCGCACTACGCCATCTGCAAAGCCGCCTTGCAAGCGGGTTTGCACGTGATTTGTGAAAAGCCGCTGACCACCGGTTTGGACCAAGCCTTGGAGCTCGAAGCCCTGGCCCAAGCCCAAGGCCTGGTGCTGGGTGTGATGTACGGCTACACCGGCTACGAGATGGTGCAGCAGGCGCGGGCAATGGTCCAAAACGGTGAGCTTGGCGCGGTGCGGGTGGTGCACATGCAGTTTGCCCACGGCTACCACGCGACCGCAGTGGAACAGGCCGACCCCGGCATCCAATGGCGCGTCACCCCGGCAGTGTCAGGAGCCAGCTATGTGATCGGCGATCTGGCCACCCACTGTTTCCAAATGGGCAGCCTGATCAGCGGTCTGCAGGTTGAGAGCCTGAGCTGCATGCGCCGCAGCTTTGTGGCATCCCGCGCGCCGTTGGAAGATGACGCCCATGTGATGCTGCGCTACCACGGCGAAGCCGTTGGCACGGTATGGGCCAGCGCCATCAACATCGGCAGTGCGCACGCCTTCAAGGTGCGCGTGGTGGGGGAGAAGGGAAGCGTCGAATGGTGGGACGAGCAGCCCAACCAGCTCAAGGTCGCCTTTATCGGCAAGCCCGAGATGAC
>CANCTD010000032.1 GCA_947380945.1 Comamonadaceae bacterium | reverse complement strand
CAACCAGCTGCGTTATTTCCAAAATGGCCAACGCCGCCACAACCTGATGGCCAGGCTGGTCGCCCATGCGAGCGACGCGTACCTGATGGAAATCGCCCAGTATTTTTCCGCCCTGGATCTGCCCTATGCGGCCCCGCTGCCGCCCAAGGCCCCGGCTGCGCTGCTTGCGCGGGGCCGGCAACTCGCGCTGGCGGGTGACCCGGCATTGGCCGTGCCCGCCTGCACGAGTTGCCACGGAAAGACGCTCACGGGTGCCTTGCCGGCCACGCCCGGCTTGCTGGGTTTGCCCGGTGACTACCTGGGTGCGCAACTCGGTGCCTGGCAGACAGGCGCACGGGCTGCCCATGCGCCGGATTGCATGGCGCAAACAGCCCGGCGCCTGCGCCCTGGCGATGTCGCAGCGCTCAGCGCCTGGTTGTCTTCGCAAGCCATGCCAGCGCGTGCCACACCGGCTGTTGCCAGCACCCACCCGGACATTGCCTGCGGATCGCAGCAGCCGGTTGCGCTGTCTTCTGCCACACCTGCACCCACCTCCGAGCCGCCGGGCCGCTACCTGGCGGTGCTGGGTAATTGCCAGGCCTGTCACACCCGGGCGGGGGGCGTGCCGTTTGCGGGCGGGCGCGGCATTGCAACGCCTTTCGGCACGGTCTACAGCAGCAATCTGACGCCCGCAGCCAGCGGCTTGCGCGCCTGGACAGCCGATGACTTCTGGCGCGCCATGCACCAGGGGCAGTCACGCGACGGGCATGTGCTCAACCCCGCATTTCCTTATGCCAACTTCCGCCGCATCAGCCGTGCTGACAGCGATGCGCTGTACCACTTCTTCATGGGCCTGCAGCCGGTAGAGGCTGCGGTACCGGCGCACACGCTGCGCTGGCCTTTGAATACCCAGCTGGCTTTGCGCGCCTGGCGCTGGCTGTACGCGCCCGCACCGGAGGCTGCGTCGGACAGTTCGCAGCTCCCGGCGGGCAAGGAGGAAGGCGACGCGCAGTGGCAACGCGGCGCCTATCTGGTTGAGGGCCTGGGCCATTGCAGCGCCTGCCACATGCCGCGCAACGCGCTGGGCGGCAACACCGATATGTTCAGCCTGGCTGGCGGATTTATGGCCGGACAGTCCTGGTACGCAGCCTCGCTGCTGGATCCGGCCGAGGGCGGGGTACAGGACAAACCGGCTGCCGAGGTGGTGCAGTTGCTGCAATCCGGGCGCGGCGGCAACGCGCGCACATCGGGACCCATGGCCGAGGTGGTGCGCCACAGCCTGCAGCACTGGAAGCCGCAGGATATGGATGCCATGGTCGCTTATTTGCAGCGCCTGCCCCGGGTTGCATCCACCAGCCGGGACCCCGCGCCGGCCGCCCCGCGTGCGGTCGCGTTGCGAGGCGCGGCCTTGTACGAGCGCCATTGCGCCGATTGCCACGGCGCGAAGGGGCAGGGCGTGCGGGCCTCGGATGGCAACTGGGCGTATCCGCCCCTGCTAGGTAACCGTACGGTGCTCCAGTCTGTGCCGGTCAACCTGGTGCAAACCGTGCTCTACGGCGGCTTTGGACCCAGCACCACCGGCAATCCCCGGCCCTTTGGCATGCCGCCTTATGTGTTGGAACTCAGCGAGCAAGATGTGAGCGATGTATTGAGCTTTATCCGCAGCGCCTGGGGTAACCGGGCCGCCCCGGTGTCAGCGCTGGAAGTACAGCGCCTGCGCAACGGGGCAGCGCAGTAGACAGCCGGCTCAAGACCCCGGCTCGCCGTACATCACGTTGATCCGGGCCACATATTTGGATACCGCGCCAGTGACCCGGCAGCCTTCGTGGACCACCGAAGCGGGGCCAAATCCGTGGCGGAAAAACAGGGCCGAGCCCTTGACCGGCGACACATCCACGAAGCGGCCGTCGCGGGTGAACAGCCGGGTGTTACCGCCGACCACACCCTCAGCCGGACCGTTCAGGTAAAGCAGCATGGTCAAGCCCGAAAGCAGCTGCGGCCCCCACTCCAGCATGGTGCTGCGATCCGGGCTCAGGCTGTAGCCGGGCCAGTTGCCATCGGTGTGCCGGTTGAAGACGTCGTTGGCGTCGTAGCGGTACATATTGATGCGGTGGCTGAAGGCCGCAAACAGGGGCTCGCCGTCCAGCACCGGCGGCAGCAAATGGGCGATGCGGGCAAACATCGGCCCCAGTAGTTCGGTATCCGCCACCCAGTGCACTGATTTGTTCATGCGCATGCCCGGCGGCGTGGCGATGCCGGGTGCCTCGTCGCGGTAGCCGCACTGCTCGCTGGCTTGCACCATGGCATCGGCTTCCGCTGGCGTGACGACCTGGTCAATCACGAAGGCGAGAAGACCGCCTAAATCGATGTCGCTGCGGCGTGGTTGCAGCGCGGGCTGCTGCTGCAATTGCAAGGCAGTGGGAACGCTGTCAAAGGCGTGCACCGGCGTCATGGGAACCACGCCGCCCATGGGCAGCGAGCCGGGCAAATAAGCCACCGGGTGGTGGCCGGGCCAGATCTGGAGCGGCGACTCCATCACCAGCTTCCGATATTCGGCATGGAAGCCCAGGGTTGCGCGGGGGGCAGTGGGTTGCCGCGCTGCAGCAGCTCAATCGAAATCTGGTCCGGCGAGCGCACAAACGCCATGTAGCCGTCGCGCGGCGGTCGCTGAATCACAACCCCGTGTTCTTGCAGGCGCGTGCAGGTGGCGTAGATGTCCTCCACCGCATAGGCGAGGTGCCCGAAGTTGCGACCGCCTGTGTAGTTTTCCGGGTCCCAGTTGTAGGTCAGCTCCACCTGCGCGCTGCGGTCGCCTGGCGCGGCCAGAAAGGCCAGGGTGAAACGCCCTTGCGGCACTTCCCGCACGCTCAGCACTTCCAGGCCCAGGGCGTCGCGGTAAAAGCGCAGGGAGGCGTCCAGGTCGGTCACCCGGACCATGGTGTGCAGGTATTTCATAGCAGCGGAATTATTTGAGACCCAGAATCCAGGATGCCAGCTTCTTCAGGTCGGCGTCCGACAGTTTCGGGTGCGCGGGCATGGGCAGCTCGCCCCATTTGCCCACACTGCCGTTGCGTATGCTTTGCACCAGCAGCGTCTGGGCGTCGGCCTGTCCAGCGTACTTGGCAGCCACGTCTTTGTAGGCGGGACCTACCAGTTTGGTTGCGACAGCGTGGCAGCCCAGGCAGTCGTTCTTGCGCGCCAGCGCTTCATTGGCTTGCGCGGGCAGCGCCAGGATGGCGGCGGCCAGTAGCAAACCGGTACGGACCGAGGCCAGCCCGCTGGGCTTTAACAAATTGCGCATGGCTTAACGTCCCAGGGCTTTCAGGCGCGCGGGCTCGACGATCTCGATCCAGTAACCGTCAGGGTCTTTGATAAATGCCACGTCTTTCATCTTGCCCTGGTCGGGGCGTTTCACGAATGTCACCTGGTTCTGGTCAAACCAGGCTGTGGCGGCGTCCAGGTCGGGTACCGAGAAGCAAATATGGCCAAAGCCCTGGGGCTGTGCGTTGCCGTCGTGGTACTTGAAATCGGGGTCGGATTCGGTGCCCCAGTTGTGGGTCAGCTCCAAGATGCCGCGTTGCGCAAAAGTCCAGGCGGTGCGCTCGCCCACATCATCGGGCGCAGCTTCGCCTTCGGCGGCGCGGTGCAAAAAGTAGAGCGAAAACTTCATCTCGGGGAAGTCGAGCTTGCGCAGCAGGCGCATGCCCATGACGCCGGTATAAAAGGCCAGCGATACCTGCGGATCTTTGATACGCAGCATCGAGTGGTTGAACACAAAACCGCGGGTGGCATCGGGCACAGCGGCGCTGACACCGGGTTGGTTTTCGGTGGTGAAACTCATAAGCACATTCTCTTGTGGGTGGTCGCGTTGGCTCAAAAAAATCCCATCCGCTGCCGTGTCAGGCAGCGGATGGGATGCGATGGGAAATGTAATTACCTGCCCACCGCCGCTACCGGCTTTGGGGCGGATTCAAGCGACTGGGCCCGACCGGGCAGGTTGGTGACGTTGGCGATAGCAACCGTGTTCGTCTGCTCGCGTTCCATATGGATCACGCAGCGGCGCAGGTAGCGCATGCTGGTGACCCGCAGGAAGGAGGCGAAGTTGGGAACCTCACCCCGATGCGCCAGGATTTCGTCGTGGAAATTCGAAATCAGCGCATTCGTGGTGCAGCCTTCCTCCTCGGCCATTTCCGCCAGGATGTCCCACACCATGTTTTCCAGCCGCAGGCTGGTGAGCACGTTGCGGATACGAACGGTCCGCGTACGCTGCTCGTACTGGATCGGATCCGCTTTGACGAAATATTCACACATGTTTATCTCCTGCGTCGGTCTGTCCCAATCTTAGATCGCCCGCTCGGTCATTTGCTGGGCGATGTAATCGGCCTGGCGGATGGCCAAGGTCACGATGGTCAGCGTCGGGTTCTCCGCGCCGCCGGTGGTGAACTGGCTGCCATCGCTGATGAACAGGTTGGGGATGTCGTGCGTCTGACCCCATTTGTTCACCACACCGTCCTGGGGCCGTGCGCTCATGCGGCTGGTTCCCATGTTGTGGGTGGACGGGTAGGGCGGTGTCCGGAAGGTCTTGATCGCACCTGCCGCCTGGTACACGCGCTCGCCCTGGGTAAACGCATGGTTGCGCATGGCGATGTCGTTAGGGTGGTCGTCAAAGTGGACGTTGGGCACGTAATTGCCCCACTGGTCTTTGACGTTGGTGTTCAGCGTGACACGGTTGCCTTCGCGCGGCATGTCTTCACCCACCAGCCACATACCGGCCAGGTTGGTGTAGTGGTCCATCCACCAGGCAAAGTCGGCACCCCAGCCGCCCGGATTCAGGAACGCGGCCATGAAGGGCACGCCCAAGGCCAGGGTTTCCATCTCATAGCCACCGGCAAAGCCCCGGTTTGGGTTGTGTCCGGCTTCGTCGCGGATGATGCCTGCCATGGTGGTACCGCGGTACATATGCACCGGGTTCTTGAAAGCGGCGTAGACCGAGCCGGTCATGTGGCGCATGTAATTGCGGCCAACTTGGCCGGAGGAGTTGGCCAGTCCGTCCTTGAACATGCTGGATGCCGACAGCAGCAGCAAGCGCGGGGTTTCGATTGAGTTGCCGGCCACGCAGATGATGCGTGCCTTCTGGCGCTGCTCTTTGCCGTCCTTGTCAAAGTACACCACGCCGGTCACTTTGCCGGAGGCGTTGTGTTCGATGCGGGTCACATGCGATTGGGGCCGGATCTCGAAGTTGCCAGTGGCTTCTGCCTTGGGGATTTCGGTGTACAGCGTGGACCACTTCGCGCCGCTTTTGCAACCCTGGAAACAAAAGCCCAGCTGCATGCAGCGGCCGCGTCCATCGCGCGGCTGGCTGTTGATGGCCATGTTGCCTGTGTGCACTTCCTTGTATCCCAGCTTGGTGGCACCCGCGTGCATGACCTTGAAGTTGTTGTTGCCGGGCAGGCCGGGAATGCCGTTGGTACGGGTGACACCCATTTTGTATTCGGCCTTGGCGTAGTAGGGCTCCAGGTCCTTGAGGGTGATGGGCCAGTCCAGCAAGTTAGCGCCCGGAATATCGCCATAAACCGATTTGATGCGGAACTCGTGCTCCTGAAAACGCAGGGATGCGCCAGCCCAGTGGGTGGTGGTGCCGCCCACGGTTTTGCAAATCCAGGCGGGCAGACCGGCAAAGTCTTTGGCGACACGCCAGGAACCGGAGGTGGTGCGTGCATCCAGCCAGGCCAGTTGCACGAAGGACTTCCACTCGTCATTGATAAAGCTTGCGCTGGATTGCAGCGCACCGGCCTCAAGGACCACCACTTTGATGCCTTTTTGGCACAGTTCGTTGGCCAATGTGCCGCCGCCCGCGCCTGAGCCGATCACGACGACTACCGAGTCGTCAGAAAAATCAAATTTCGCCATGTTCTATCTCCTGTAGGGGGTTGTGTTGCTTAGCCGAGGAAGGGCGGTGGGCTGGCTTCTTTGGAAGGCTCGGGCAACCATTTGAGGTCCTGGAATCCGCGGGTGATGTAGCCGCCTTTTTCCCAGGCGGAGCCGGGGTAGCCGAACACGGCGTAGGCCATATCGTTGTCATATAGCGAGGTGATGCACTGACCGCGCACCGTGGCAAAGAAGGCGGTGCCTTCCATGCCGCGCACGATTTCTTCGCGCTTCTTTTCGTTGGCTTTGGCGAAGTCGCCACCAGCGGACTTGTTGAGCCAGGCGATGCCGTCTTGCATCATCTTGGCAGCACCGGCGTCACCGGCGGCTTTGCCGTCCAGGTCTTTGGCCAGCAGGGCGTAGACCGCGTCCGGCAGCTTTTTATGGGGGTACAGGGTGCGGCCCATGGCCATCAAGGTTTGGCCTTCGGCGGTGGAAAGCTTCTTCAGCTCCAGTGCCCAGGCGCTGCTGGGGGCCAGCGTGGCCAGCAGCGTGCCGCTGGCCAAGGTACCCATCAACAGGCCGGAACCTTTGAGGAATTCGCGCCGCGCCAGCGGCAGATTGACTTTGCGGACGATGCCGCTGTCTTCTTCGCAGCCCGCGATTTCGGGGCTGTCCTGGGCAATGGAAATGACACGCATGTTTTGTCTCCGGTAGGGTGGTCGCAGGTGCACGAATTCGTGCAACGCCACGGCAGTATCCGGCCGAGAAACCGCGTCTGGGTGATAGCAGACTACCTACAGGGAAAACCCTTTACGCCTGAAAACCCCCCTGTCTCCATTGGAGCGAAGGGGATATCCGCCGATTTTCATACGGCGCTGTACATTTTTTCACGCCGCGAAAACCTGCCCGCCCCGGGGGCGTACATCGACAACTTTTGCGTGCTCCAACCCCAAATCTGCAAAGTCCTGCTGGGATAGCTGTACTTCGAGCACCTCGCCCGGGTTGAGCAGCCCGGCGTCGTCGGGTTCCACTTCCAGACGCACCAGGGGACCGGTTGCCAGGGTGCGCAGCACCCGCCCCGAAATCCAGCCGGCGCTGGCCGATCGCGCTGCGGCCGCAGCCGAATTGTTGGGGCGGACCTCCAATTCGTAAGGCCTGACATAGGCGTATGCATCTTGCCCTGCCACCGCGTCCAATAAGGCCGGGCAGGCGATACGCGCAGGTCCCGCGCCTATTTCCAGTGATCCGTTGCGCAACTGGCCATGCAATTGGTTGACCTGCCCCAAAAAGCTGAACACAAATGGGCTGGCAGGCTGGGTCCAGACAGCATTCGGGCTGCCGACCTGCTCGATCTTTCCCCGGTTCATCAGCACGACGCGGTCGGAGACTTCCAGGGCTTCTTCCTGGTCGTGCGTGACGAACACACTGCTGACGTGCAACTCGTCGTGCAGCCTGCGCAACCAGCGGCGCAGCTCCTTGCGCACTTTGGCATCCAATGCGCCGAAGGGCTCGTCGAGCAACAAAACCTGGGGCTCGACGGCCAAAGCGCGGGCCAATGCGATACGCTGGCGTTGCCCGCCCGAGAGTTGTGAGGGGTAGCGGTCGCCCAACCAATCGAGCTGAACCAGGTCCAGCAAAGCGTGCACCTTGTCCTTGATCGCCGCTTCCGATGGACGGCTGGCCCGCGGCTTCATGCGCAAGCCAAAGGCCACATTGTCGAAAACCGTCATGTGGCGGAACAAAGCGTAGTGCTGGAACACAAAGCCCACTTTGCGCTCGCGCGGATGCACATCGCCGGCATCGACGCCGGAGAAATAGATATTCCCGGTGTCGGCTGTCTCCAGGCCGGCGATGATGCGCAAGAGCGTGGTTTTGCCGCAACCGGAGGGGCCCAGCAGGGCGACCAGCTCTCCGGACGCAATATCCAGGCTGACATCATTCAAGGCCTGGAATGCGCCGAATTGTTTGCTGACACGTTCAATCGAAATGCTCATAGAAAATCGCTTTTAGTTACTGTGGGGCCGCTCGGGCGATAAGCGTTGTGCCGCCTGTTGCTGGCGTTCAAATTGCCACTCGACCAGGCTCTTGACAAGCAGAGTCACCAAGGCCAGCAGCGTGAGCAAGGTGGCCACTGCGAAGGCCGCGACCGACTGGTATTCGTTGTACAGAATTTCAATGTGCAAGGGCACGGTATTGGTTTGTCCACGGATGTGACCGGACACTACCGAGACTGCCCCGAATTCGCCCATGGCGCGGGCGTTGCAAAGAATCACGCCGTACAGCAAACCCCAGCGGATATTGGGCAAGGTCACATGCCAGAAGGTCTGCCAGCCCGATGCGCCCAGGACCATGCTGGCCTGCTCTTCGTCCGTTCCTTGCGACTGCATGAGGGGTAGCAGTTCACGCGCCACAAAGGGGAAGGTGACAAAGGTTGTCGCCAGCACCATGCCCGGCAGCGCAAAAATGATTTTGATGTCATGCGCCATCAGCCAGGGACCGAACCAGCCGTGTGCGCCGAACATCAGCACGTACACCAGGCCAGCGACAACGGGCGAGACCGAAAACGGCAAATCGATCAAGGTCGTCAGTGCGGACTTGCTGGGGAAGTCAAACTTGGCAATCGCCCAGGCTGCGGCCACGCCGAAGACCAGGTTGCAAGGGACGGCCACCACAGCGGTCAGCAAGGTCAGTTGGATGGCGCTGAGTGCCTCGGGCTCTGCGAAGGCGGCCAGGTAGCCACCCCAGCCTTTGCGGAAGGCTTCGACAAAAACCGCTGCCAGGGGAAGCAGAAGAAAGAGAAAAATAAAGCCCAGGGCCAGGCCCAGAAGAACCCACCGCACGGCTGCATGCTCGGCGCGTGCCGGGGTGCGCCGGGCGGATGCTGCAGCGCTGCTCATGTCTGGGCTCCCAGGCGTTGCCGCTGCCAGGATTGCAAAGCGTTGATCAATAACAGCAGCACGAATGAGGCGATCAGCAACACGCTGGCCACTGCGGTCGCACCGGCGTAGTCGTACTGCTCCAGCTTGCCGATGATGATCAACGGTGTGATCTCCGAGACCATGGGCATGTTGCCGGCAATGAATATCACCGAGCCGTATTCACCCACACCACGCGCGAACGCCATGGCAAACCCGGTGAGCAGCGCTGGCGCAATGGTGGGAAAAATCACATGCGAGAAAGTCTGCCAGGCGCTCGCACCCAGGCACATTGCCGCTTCTTCCAGTTCCTGCTCGCAGTCCTCTAAAACCGGTTGCACCGTGCGCACCACAAAGGGCAGGCCGATAAAGGTCAGCGCAATCACCACCCCATTCGGGTTGAACGCCAGCGCAATGCCATAGGGCTCCAGCAAGCTGCCGATCCAGCCGTTGCTGGCCAGCAGGGCGGTGAGTGAAATACCCGCAACAGCCGTGGGCAGGGCAAAGGGCAAGTCGACCAGCGAATCAATCAGCTTCTTGCCGAAAAATTCGTAGCGCACCAAAACCCAGGCGATCACCAGACCGAAAAACGTGTTCACCAGGGCGGCCAGAAACGACGCCCCAAAAGTGAGGCGGTAGGACGCCATCACGCGCGGGCTGCTCACCGCCGCCACAAAATGCTGCCAATCCATGGTCAGTGTTTTGGCAAACAAGCCTGATAGCGGGATCAGGACAATGAGGCCCAAATAAAAGAGCGTGAAACCCAGGGTGATTTTGAAGCCGGGCAATACCCGCCGGCTTTTGCGCACACCCGAAGCCGCCGCTGCCTGCGGCGTGGCCAATGAAGCTGTCATTGCAGCGCTTACTTCACCGAATACAGGCGGTCAAACTGCCCGCCATCGTTGAAATGCACTTTTTGGGCTTCGGAAAAGCTGCCAAAGTAATCTTCGACATTGAACAAGGCAATGGGTTTGAAGGTACTTGCGTATTTTTTCAAAACCGCAGGGTTGTTGGGTCGTATCGCATGCTGGGCTGCAATTTCCTGCGCCTCGTCGGAATAGAGGAAATTCAAATAGGCTTTGGCCGCTTCCTGGCTGCCTTTTTTCGCCACGGTGCGCTCGACAATGGCCACCGGATTTTCCGCGACGATGGATGCGCTGGGATAGACGGCGTCGACCTTGCCAGCGCCGAACTCCCGGTCTACCGAGACGACCTCGGACTCAAAGGTAATCAATACATCGCCCAAATTGCGCTGTAAAAAAATAGTGGTTGCATCCCGCCCGCCCTTTGCCAGCACGGGAACGTTTTTATAGAGCTTGGCAACATAGTCCGCAGCCTGTGCATCGGTGCCGCCCCGCTTGCGGACCTGTCCCCAAGCGGCCAGATAGGCCATGCGTCCGTTGCCCCCGGTTTTGGGGTTGACCACCACGACCTGTATGCCGGGGCGGATCAGGTCGTCCCAATCCTTGATGCCCTTGGGATTGTTGTTGCGCACCAGGAACAACATGGTTGAGCTGGTGGGCGATGCGTTGTACGCGAAGCGCTTGGTCCAGTCTTTTGCAACCACGCCGTTGGCAGCCAGAAAGTCGATGTCGGTGGAGGTGTTCATGGTCACCACATCGGCATCCAACCCATCGTTGACTGCGCGCGCCTGTGCGCTGGAGCCGCCATGGGCCTGGTCCACTTTGATGTCTTTGCCCGTGGTCTTTTTGTATTGCGCGATAAAGGCCGCGTTGACGTCCTTGTAGAACTCGCGCGACACGTCGTAGGACGCATTGAGCAAAACCGTCTGGCCCCAGGCCAGTTGCGCCAGAAGCGTGAAGGCCAGGATGGGAAGGCGCTTGCGTAGATGTGAAGAGTGCATGGAATTTGTCTGCAGATTGTTAAGAATGAGAAGGCAGGTGCTTATTGCACCAGTGCTGCGCCCGCTGTTTTATGGCTGCTGATGTCGACCAGAATCAAGGAGCCGAGCGTGCGCGATTGCGTGAAGGGAAGGGTGAACAGGGGTTCCTGCAAGCGCAGGCTGATATGGCCGATTTCGTTGGCCTGCAGGCTGTCCCCGCTTTCCTGCGCCAAAGTATGGATGTTGAGCCGGTAGGCGATACGTTCGACTTTTGCCTTGACCCAGCGGTGTCCATGCAGCGCCCAGTAACTGCGGCCCTCGACCAAGGCGTCCTCGTCCATCCATGCGACCGTGAGTTCGAGTGTGCTGTGACCTTGGGTGGGCGCATCCAATGCCAGCAGGCTGTCGCCACGTGACAGGTCGACCTCGCGGTCCAAAATCACGCCGGCGCTTTTGCCCGCAGCGACGCGGCCTGCTTGGCGGGTGGCGCTCAACACCGAAGACACCTGTGCGGTCTGGCCGCTAGGAAAAAGCCGCACCGTTTGCCCTGCGCTGACCTCGCCTGTGGCCACGCGTCCCCAGAAAATCCGTCGTCCCTGGCTGGTCACGCCGCTGTCGTGCTGCTTTTCGACCCACTGAACGGCAAAGCTGAGCGGCAGCTTTGCGTCGCTGGGCGTCGCCGGAAGGGACTCCAACAGCTCCAGCAGCGTAGGCCCGTTGTAGGTGGGCCAGCCGGTTGCGGCAGGCGGCGCGGCTTGCACAATGCCCCAGCCCCTGAGCGCCGAAATGGGGATTAGCGCGGTCGCTTGTATACCGGCCTGTTCGGTGAAGCGCCGCAGCGCGGCGCAAATGTTGGCGTAGGCCAGCGCCGGGTCGGCGACCGCATCCAGCTTGTTCACGGCAAACACGATGGACGGAACACGGAGCATGTGCACCAATAGCGCATGCCGCCGGG
This sequence comes from Comamonadaceae bacterium, assembly GCA_947380945.1. Taxonomy (GTDB): domain Bacteria; phylum Pseudomonadota; class Gammaproteobacteria; order Burkholderiales; family Burkholderiaceae_C; genus Allorhodoferax. Next base: position 2,243 of record CANCTD010000032.1, on the reverse strand, counting down.
TTTGCGGCAATAGTTCAAGCTCCGTGTTTTGCCAATCCAGTTTCAGCGCGTCCACCAGCAAAACCGCCGCGTCGGCGGTGGAGGCGGCGGTAACCATATTGCGGGTGTACTGCTCGTGGCCCGGGGTGTCGCCAATGATGAATTTGCGCTGGGGCGTCTGAAAGTAGCGGTAGGCCACATCGATGGTGATGCCTTGTTCGCGTTCTGCCATCAAGCCGTCGGTGAGCAAGGCCAAATCTGTCTCCCCTGCGCGCTGCACACTGGCGAGTTGGTCCTGCAGCACCGATTTGCTGTCCACCAGCAAGCGGCCTATGAGCGTGCTTTTGCCATCGTCCACGGACCCGCAGGTGATGAACCGCAGAGGTGCCAGAACCTGGACCGAAGTAAGTTGCGCGTCCATCAGAAATACCCTTCTTTCTTGCGCCGTTCCATGGACGCGTCCGAGGTCTTGTCATCCATGCGGGTCGCACCCCGCTCGCTGAGATCACTCGCAACCGTCTCTTCGATAACCTGGTCGGCATTGGCCGCGGTGCTGGCAACCGGGCAGGTGCAGGTGATGTCGCCCACAGTGCGAAAGCGCACGATGCGGCTTTGCACGGTTTCACCCGCAGCCGGCGGTGTCAGGGGGGTGACAGGCACCAGCAGACCCCTGCGCTCTATCACCGGACGTGCATGGGCGTAATAAATGGATGGCAAGTCAATGTGTTCGCGGTTGATGTATTGCCAAACATCCAACTCGGTCCAGTTCGAGATGGGAAACACCCTGAAGTGCTCGCCCTTGCGCAGGCGGGTGTTGAACAGACTCCACAGCTCAGGGCGCTGTGATTTAGGCTGCCACTGGCCGAATGCGTCGCGGTGGCTGAAGATGCGTTCTTTGGCCCGGGCTTTTTCCTCGTCCCGCCGGGCACCGCCAATCAAGGCGTCAAAGCCGAATTCCTCAATCGCTTCCAGCAGGGTGACCGATTGGTAGGCGTTGCGGCTTTCACCCGGATGCGCCAGCCGCACCGTACCACGTTGCATCGATTCTTCGACCGAGCGCACAATCAGCTGCGCGCCAAGCTCCTGGGCCCGCTGATCGCGGAACTGGATCACCTCGGGAAAATTGTGGCCGGTGTCAATCATCAATAAAGGGTAGGGGAGGCGCCCCTTGCCCGTGGCGGCGTCTTTGGTCCCGAAGGCTTTTTCCGCGCACTTGAGCAAGACCAGCGAGTCCTTGCCGCCTGAGAACAGCAGCGTCGGCCGCTCGAAGGCCGCAGCTACTTCGCGCAGAATAAAAATCGTTTCTTCCTCCAACGCGTCCAAATGGGCACTGCTGATGGCGCGTATTTCCTGGGTGGTAACGGCGTTCATGCGGTGGCCTCTTTCACGTGCAAGCCGCACTCTTTGGCGCTTTCGGATTCCCACCACCAGCGTCCGGCGCGGAAGTCTTCTCCATCGCTGATCGCGCGCGTGCAAGGTTCACAGCCTATGCTGGGTACAAACGCATCGTGTAAAGGGTTGTAGTCCAGACTGTGCAGCGCGATGTAGTGCCAGACATCGCCCCAGGTCCAAAGCGCCAGGGGATTGACTTTGATGCGTCCGCCCTGCGCCTCTTCGCTGCGATCAATGTGCGGCACTTCTGCGCGCGAGCCGGACTGTTCCTGGCGCAATCCGGTCACCCAGGCCCGTTGACCGGCCAGTGCGCGGGCCAATGGCTCCATCTTGCGGATGCCGCAGCAGGCTTTGCGCAATTCAATACTCTGGTACATGGCCTGCGATCCATTGCTGTTGATAAAAGCGTCAACGGCTTTGGCGTCCGGGCGATAAACCTGGATTGGCACCGCTGCGCGTTTCTGTATGCGCGCTAGCAACTGCAGTGTCTCCCCATGGAGCGCCCCGGTTTCCAAGACAAACACGGGAATGGCCAAGGCCAGGCGCTCAATCATGTGGCTGATAACCACATCTTCAACACCGAGGCTCGATGCCTGTTTCAAGGGTTGGAACTGTGCGGCAGCATCTTTCAACGCCTGCAAGCTCGCGGCGAGCTTGGTATCGAACGTTGGGCTGGCAGACGCATAGCGCCGGATCGCAGAGGTGGGCGCAGCGTCTGCGCTGGAAAGCGCATGGCGTCGCGCTGGGGTTTCGGAAAGCTGGGATGGCACGGTGCACTACTCACATGGAATCAAAAGATGCCGGATGGTGCCTGTGGATGTTCATTTTGTAAAAGAACATATTCCCATTTCCATATGTCCATAAGCTTATGT
>CANCTD010000031.1 GCA_947380945.1 Comamonadaceae bacterium | reverse complement strand
TCATTGGCGCGGTACGTGCCCTCGGTCCAGCTGCCCGAATCGGCATAGTCATAAAACATGCGCGGCACGCGCTTTTTCGCCAAAACGCGTAAGTCTTCAATCGTGGTGATCACGGGCATGGGGGGTGTCTCCGGTTAGGGCTTTGATGCTAACGGGAATGGTGTGGCGGGAGCGTGAGGAAATTTGTGGGGGAGGGGTGGGGGTGTGAAATGTGTTGGGGGTGGGGCTGGCTATTGATTTATAGTGCATTTTTAAATAAAATATCGCAAAATTTTTTCAGAAAAATGAATTTGCAATTTAACCCCGTGACAATTTGTGCAGTTGGATCGTGTTCTTCGTGGGCACTGAACTTGGGCCAAACGCATGGCTTCATCAAGGATTGCAAGGCCTTGTTTTGCCAGCAGGATCGAGCAGATCTAACCCACAGTTCGACCGCAGCAGTCGACGAGAAAAATCGCCCACACTTATCGCGTCATACGCATACATGGCGCGTATGTTCACAAGTAAGTGGTCGGTAAATTGCAAGCCCATGCACACCGGAATATCTAGTCTTCTCAAGTAGAAATAGCAAAGTGCGCACGCTACTGAATCAATATAGCTTATCCAAGGAAATCCAGTATGCGGACCGTTTTCCCCGAACAGTTTAGACCCACAATTAAAGAATTCACATCTTTATGGAACGATGCAATATTTGCCGTTGATGCAAATGTGCTCCTCAATCTCTATAGATATTCCGAAGGCACAAGAACTGAGCTAGAAAAAGCTCTCCGTTCCGTTCAAAGTCGATTATTTATACCACATCAAGCTGCTAAAGAATTTTTCAGGAACAGGTTAACTGTGACGGCTAGCCAAGCTGACGAATACATAACTGCAGTAAATACAATAACAAAGCTTTCTACGACATTGACAAATCAGAAAAAGCATCCATTTCTTGGTGAAGAAAAACTTCCGATATTCAATGATACGGTAGAGCAAATTGTCAATGAGTTAAATACCAGGAAGGATCAACTACTCCGTAGATTAATAGATGATGAAATTTTGGATTTTGCAGAGGCGGTTTTTGAGGGGAGGACTGGGGCGCAATATGACGACGAAGAAATTGAAGAAATTATTAGATCAGGAGAACTTCGTTACCAAAATGAGATTCCACCTGGCTATAAAGATGGTAAGAAAGAGGGCTCTGGCGATCCTTATAGAAAATTTGGTGATTTGATCGTTTGGCAGCAAATTATTAAGGAGGCGAAGTCTCGCCAAATGCCTGTTATTTTCATCACTGATGATAAGAAAGAAGACTGGTGGCTATATCAGTCGGGAAATACGATTGGCCCCCGAACTGAGCTGCGACAAGAGTTTATATCCGAGGTAAAAAGAGATTTTTGGATGTACACTGTTGATAAGTTTATAGAGGGGGCGGCGAAAACAAGTAATAACACCCCTGTTAGCACCCATGTCATTGCGGAAATCATCGAAGTTAGTCAAGAGGTTCGAAATGAAAAAATCTATGAAAATAATCGTGATCCAGTCTTTAAATCTATAACTCGTGATGAAATGTTATCAAAACTAGATTACAGCGAAAAATGGGCCAATAAAAATAATGCAGGATTTCTTGGGTTACATTCTTTTATTAAAAACTATCTAGGCCAAGCTGGGTTCGATTATTCTGCCTCATACGATGTAATTCGACAATTAGAAGACGATCGATTAGTCGAGGTTTATGATCATCAAGGTGAAGGTCACGAACGAGCCGCTAAGGCGCTTCGTTTGGTTCGTCCGGGACGATTTGAGAATCGTCCATTTGAGGGCTTAGGTGCCACTCTCCAAAACACAGCATCGGTCGCAAAGCCTATTGAATCTTAACTATCATTAATTTTTAAGCTTTTTACTTTCTGACAAGATGTATTTAAATATTACATTTCAGCTGTCTGGGGTTACTCGCTAGCGTGGGGTACACCTTTTCAAACCCCATCAAACGGATTCACCACCTGCACCCCGCACCCAAAGAAGTCGCGCGCAGTGCGGGTCGCCAGCACCAGTTCGTGTGCGATGACTGTGTAGGCGATCTGCATGTCTGGGACGCTGCGCGTGATGCCTGGGGTTTGACTTGGGTATAGCTGGTGATAAAAATTCCAGGGAGGGAAGTTATGCACAAAACCGATTTGCGTAAGGTCGGCGACTCCGCGTTGTTGGCGGTTCCGCCGATGTTTCTCGATCAGTTGCATTTGCAAGCGGGAACTACGGTCGGCAGTGAGCTGCTATAGTGCGCAAAATTTTGTACAAAATTTAACTTTGCAGGACCGTCCAATGGCATTTACCGCTAGCGATATTGTTCCGCTCTCACAGGCCAGGGCCAACTTCTCGGAATTGGCCGACCAGGTGAAGGCAGGGGCTGAAAAGATCGTCACCAAAAATGGCGAGAGCTATGTGGCAATCGTCGACGCCCAGCGCTTGGACTATTACCACCAACTTGAGCGCGAGCACATCCACCTGCAGTTGATCGACGATGCAAGCGCGGGCCTACGGGATGTGGCAGAGGGCCGCGTGCGTCCTGCGCGCTCGGCATTGGCTGAGCTGAAACGCAGCCGCATTGCCAAGTGAGTCCTTCAAGGCCGCAACATCACGCCGTCAAACTCACGGCTAACTTCGAGCGCAACCTGGGTGGCGTTCAACAGTTCCTGGAAGATGCGCAAGCGCCGCAGGCTTTTGACGCCTTGCTGGACGAACTCTTGGACACGGTGGTGCCGAACCTTGAACGATTCCCGGACATGGGCCGGCGCTTTATGTCTCGCCCCGTCCGCTCGGTTGAAGCCAGTAATGCATTAGCCAAGTTACAGAAGCAACTCGCAGCGATCGCCCAAGACGGTGAAGTCCGGGAATACGTTATGACGCATTACCTGGTGCTCTATGCGCGGCTTGAAAGCAGTGTGTATTTGCTGTCGATCAAGCACCACAAGCAGCTAGCGTTTGACTTGTAGGCCATCGGCCTGATTCCCCGCCACCGCCTCCGTCCCCGAATCAAACCCCACATCTTTCAAGTGCTGCGCCAAACCCGCGTCTTTGCTGGTGGCGTGTAGCGGGAACCATTCGGCCAGGGCTTCGGCCATGCGGGTAATGAGCTCTGTGTCGCCTTGTTCGCTGAGTGGCAGGACGGCTTGCATGGTTTCCAGAATGGTGGCGTGTTCGTCGGCGTGGCAGTTGTCGGCGCTGAAGCCGGTGGCCAGCATCCAGCGCTCTTCCTGCGCGAAATGTTCCACCGTGTGGTCGATAAAGGCTTTGTACAGCGGCATTTGCTGATCCGGCGGCGTGGCCAGCAGCTGGTTGAGCAGGGTCACGAATTCTTCGTGGGTGTCGTCCATGCGGGCGTCGCCCAAAAAGAGGGCGGGGCTCCAGTCCAGGGCAGCGGGGGCGAGGGTGGGGTCAGAGGTCATGGAGCCAAGCTTAATGCAGGCCGCGTGTCGGGTGCCGCTGGCCCGGCCTGCGATACTTGGGCTATGACCTTGAGCTACGAATCTTCCGGCGTCAACTACGACCAGCTTGACGCTTTCAAGCGCGCCTGCCAGCAGGCTGCGCGCACCACAGCCCCGCTTTTGCGCGCCCACGGCTACGCCGAACCCGCTGACACGCGGGGCGAGAGTTGCTACCTGATGGAGGCCGAGGACCACTTTCTGGCCCATGTGGAAGAAGGCCTGGGCACCAAAAATCTGGTGGCCGACGCGGTCTACGCCCAATCCGGCGAGAACTTTTACCGCGAGATCGCCATCGACACGGTTGCCACCATCGTCAACGATTTGGTGACCTGCGGCGCGCTGCCAATCTCGGTGGCCATGCACGCAGCGGTGGGCGAGTCGGACTGGTTTTCCGACGCGCCGCGCATGCAGGCGCTGGTGGACGGCTGGGCCGAGGGCTGCCGCCAGGCGGGCGCGGTCTGGGGCGGCGGCGAGACGCCGACGTTGCGCGGCATCGTCGAGCCGCACGCGATTGTGTTGGCGGGCTCTGCGGTGGGGCGGGTCGCGCCCAAGACGCGGCGCATCACCGGCGCGGTCCAAGACGGCGACGCCATCGTGTTCCTGGCCTCCTCGGGCGTGCAGACCAATGGTTTGTCGCTGTGCCGCCTGATCGCTGATAGGCTGCCTGCGGGCTACCAGACGCCCATTGGCCACGGTGATGCGCGCACCTACGGGCAGGCGCTTTTGGCCCCTTCGGTGATCTATGTGAATTTTGTGCGCGCCTGCCAGCAGGCGGGCATCGGGCTGCATTACGTCTCGCACGTGACCGGCCACGGCTGGCGCAAGCTGATGCGCCTGGAAACGCCTTTTGTGTACGAGATCCACAGCCCGCGCCCCGCGCCTGCGCTGTTCCAGTTTTTGATGGAAGCCGGCCCGATTGATTTGCGGGAGGCCTACGCGACTTTCAACATGGGCGTGGGCTTTGCCGCTTATGTGGCCCCTGCCGATTTAGACGCCACCTTGGCGGCAGCGCAAGCGGGCGGCTACGACGCCTGGCACGCCGGGACTGTGCGCAAAGAGGGCGGGCGCAAGGCGGTGACCGTGCCCGCGCTGGGTCTGGAGTTCGACGGCAGCACCTTGCAGGTGCGCTGAGCGGCGCGCGGCCTGCCGCCCAACCCGGCGGCAATCGCTAACGCCTCTCGACCCAGCTCGCCGGGGCCTACGCCGCAAAAGCCTGTACTTCGCTCCAGCGCGGCGGCTGGCATCCGGCGCGGGTGCAGTTGATGGCCGCGGCCTGCATGGCGCAGCGCAAAGTGGCCTCGGTCGAGGCGCTGTGTCCCAAGACCCAATCGGCCACACAGTTACCCCAAAACGTATCCCCAGCGCCCACGGTGTCGACCACGGTTACGCGGGGCGCGGGCAGGGCGGCGCTGCTGCCGTCCACCTGCAGGTAAGCGCCGTCGCCGCCAAAGGTCAGCGCAATCCGGCTGGCCGCCCCCGCACAAGCGGCTTGCAGCGCCTGCGCCAAGGCCGGGGCCGCGTCCAAACGCGCCGCACCAAAACCCAGGGTTTGCAGGTCTTCGTCGCTGGCTTTGATCCAGTCGGCGAAAGGGAGCAGGGCGCGGATGGCGCTGGCATAAGCCTGCACATCGCCGGCCACTTGCGGGCGCAGGTTCACGTCCATGCTGATGGTCCAACCGGCTGCGCGCGCCGGCTGCACCACAGCCTGGACTTTGTCGATCTCGGGCGGAATCAGCATCAGCGAGCCGGTGTTGAGCACGCCGGGGCCATGCGTTTGGGCGTGCGCCGCCAGTAGCGCCAGAACGGCGTCTACCGCGTAATCGCGGTCGGCGATGCCTTCGCGGTAGAAGCCGTAGCTGGGCTGGCCGTCACGGATCTGGACCACGGCCAGCGAGGTGGGGCGGGGGCTGCGCTGCGGGCTGATCTGCACGCCGTCGGCCTCCAGTTGCGCGCCCAGCTCCTGGCCGAAGCGGTCGGTGGACAGGGGATTCAGGTAATGGACGTTGGCGCCGCGCAGACTGGCGGCGCGCGCCATGTTGTAGGGGCTGCCGCCGCGCAGGGGGCGCAGTTGGCCGTCAGGCTGGGCAATGCAGTCCATCAGGGACTCGCCAAGGACAAATACGTGCTTTTTCATAACGGGGACAGGGGGTTGGATTCGGTTCTTGCCGTCTTGGATGCAGGCACCCGACACACAGGCAACGGGACTAATTCAACCACAGGTGTTTGGATAAGGCCGCGAAGGCGCGATACTCGGGGCCTTTGCAACCCTGTTGGTGACCATGAACCCGCTGTATTTTCCGTCCACATCCCCGTTCAGCGCACAAAATCCCGCACCTGCGGAGGCCTTGTCATGCTGATCGGTATTGACCCGCTGCTGACGCCTGAATTGCTGATGCACCTGAGTGCCATGGGCCACGGCGAATGGGTGGCTGTGGTGGACGCCAATTTCACGGCCGATTTTCTGGCCAAAGGCCGGCCCGTCGTGCGTCTGCCGGGGAACAGCCTGGAGCGCGTAAGCCGCGCGGTCTTGTCGGTATTTCCGCTGGCGGTCGATGTCGCGCATCCCGTAGCCTTTATGCACGTGTGCCACGCTGCGCCCGCGCACCGCACCCCCGCCCAGGACGCGGTGGTTGCGCTGGCCGCGCAGGCGGGTTGTGTGGCGGACCGGGTCGAGCCGGTGGAGCGTTTTGCTTTTTACGAGCGCATCAAGGCGGCCAGCCTGATCGTGCAAAGCGGCGAAAACACCGCCTACGGCAACGCCTTGTTCTGCAAAGGCGTGATTCTGGGTTGAACGTGGCAGACCTGGTACCCGACTCCGACACTCCCGGATCCGAGGCCGCCGCCCCGACCGAGGCCGGTGTGGGCGATACCCGGCGTATGCGTGGCTCCAACCACACGGGCATGCGCCAGTTCAATGAGCGCATTGTTTTGCAGGCGGTACGCCACCACGGCGCATTGCCCAAAGCCGACCTGGCCCGCATGACGCATTTGTCGACCCAGGCCGTGTCCATCATCGTGGGCCGCTTGCTGGACGACGGCCTGCTGATCAAACAAGAGCGCTTGCGCGGGCGCATAGGCCAGCCATCGGTGCCGCTCTCACTCAACCCCGACGGCGCGTACAGCATCGGCATACAGGTCGGGCGGCGCAGCCTGCAATTGGTGGTGGTGGATTTTTGCGGTCAGCTGGTGGAGCGCTTTGACCTGCGCTACGCCTATCCCGACCCTGACACCGTGCTGCCCGGCATCGCCCAGGGCCTGGCGCAACTGCGCCAGCGGCGCGGCGAATCCTGGAGCCGGGTGGTCGGCATTGGCCTGAGCGCGCCCCTGTTTTTGCACCAGTGGGCCGACGTCATGGGCGGGCAGGCCGCCGCGGCGCTGGCGCGCTGGGAGTCGGTGGATTTGCGCGCCCGGGTGCAGGCGCTGACCGATTTGCCAGTGGAATTTGCCAAGGACACCACCGCCGCCTGTGTGGCCGAGTTGTTGCAAGGCCATGGCCAGAGCATCAGCAGTTATCTGTATGTGTTTGTCGGCACCTTTATTGGCGGCGCGCTGGTGCTGGCCGGTCACATCATGGGCGGTGAGCGCGGCAACGCGGGCGCCATCGGGTCCTTGCCCATACGCCTGGAAGACGGCAGCAATGCGCCCGGCCAGAGCCCGCCGCAGCTCTTGCAACTGGCCTCGGGCTGGCAGCTCGAGCAGGCCATGATTGCCGACGGACACGACCCGTTTTTGCTGCAACAAGACGCCATCATGGACCCGGCCTATGCCCGCTATGTGGAGCCCTGGTTGGCCCAAAGCAGCCGTGCCCTGGCGATGACCGTGACCAGCGCCGCCGCGCTCCTGGATCTGGACGCCGTGGTGATGGACGGCGCAATGGCGCCGCCCCTGATGGCGGTTTTGCTCAGGGATACGCAGGCGGCAATGGCGCATTACGCCTTCGACGGCATGCACCAGCCGCGCCTGCTCATGGGCAAGGTCGGTGCGCCCGCGCGCGCCTTGGGTGCCGCTTTGCTGCCGCTGCACAGCCAGTTTTTCCCGGACAAAGATATTTTTCTGAAGCGCGACCTGGTATGAAGCTCTACATCGATTCCGCCGCGCACAGCGAATGGAAATTACCCCCCGGTTGCCCGCCGGTGCAGGGGGTGACGACCAACCCGACCTTGGTGCTGCGGGCCGGATTGCCGGTCAGCCTGGCCGCGTACCGCCGCTTGCTGGCCCAGGCGGGCGATTGCGGTCTGCCCGAGCTGATGCTGCAGCTGCCGCAGCACGATGTCACGCAGGGCCTGCAATGGCTGGACGCGCTGCAGGCCGACGCGGCCCGTGCGGCGGTTCATCTCACCATCAAGCTGCCTTGCCATCCGGATTGGGAGCCGCTGATGGACGCGGTGCGCGCCCGTGGTGTGCCGGTTTTGCTAACCGGTGTGGCCAACCCGGTGCAATTGCTGTGGGCTGTGCACAAGGGCGCGGCCTTTGTCGCGCCGTATGTGGGCCGCTTGCAGGCGGGCGGGCGCGATGTGTGGGCCTTGGTGGGCGCGTGCGTGGCGATGCAGCCGCAGGGCACGGCCTTGCTGGCGGCGAGCGTGAAGTCGGCCGACGTACTGGCGCAGCTGATTGCGGCGGGCGCAGCGGCGGCGACCCTGCAGCCCGCGCTGATCGCCAGCCTGGCCACGGACAGCGTGACGGCGGACGCGATGCGCCAGTTTGACGCCGACACCCTGGCCAGCCAGACGTTGCCACCGGGTGCCACCCCATAATCCCCGGATGACCACCCTCCAGGAACTGCTGACCGCTTTTGACGAACTGCTGCAACCCGCACGGTTCAAGGACTACGGGCCCAACGGCTTGCAGGTCGAGGGGCGCAGCGATGTGCGCCACATCGTCTCCGGCGTCACCGCCAGCCTGGCCCTGATTGACGCCGCAATTGCCCAAGGTGCGGATGCGATTTTTGTGCATCACGGCCTGTTCTGGCGCGGGCAGGACGGCTGCGTTACCGGCTGGATGCGCCAGCGACTGGCCCGCCTGCTGGCCCACGACATCAACCTGTTCGCCTACCACCTGCCGCTGGATGCGCACCCCGAGCTGGGCAATAACGCGCAACTCGGCGCGCGCCTGGGCCTGCGGGTGCAAGGCAACTTTGGCGAACAGATGCTGGGTTGCTGGGGCGATCTGGACGCGCCGCTTGCGGGTCTGGACGCACTGGCGCAGCAGTTGCAGTCGCTGTGCGGCCGCGCCGTGGTGGCGGTTGACGCCCGCCCGGGACCGTTGCGCCGCGTCGGCTGGTGCAGCGGCGGTGCCCAGGGCTATTTTGAGGCGGCGATTGCCGCCGGGGTGGACGTGTTCATCACCGGAGAAATCTCCGAGCCGCAAGCGCATTACGCCCGCGAATGCGGGGTCTCGTTCATTGCTTGCGGCCACCATGCCAGCGAGCGCTATGGCGCGCCGGCGGTGGCAGACCATGTCGCGCAGCGCCTGGGTCTGCGCCATACCTTCATCGACATCGACAACCCCGCATGAATACTGCCGCGCAGATGCCGATTGCCATCACCATGGGCGATGCGGCGGGCATAGGCCCGGAGACCATCGCCAAGGCTTTTTTGCACAGCCCGCAGGCCACGCGCGCGTGCTTTGTCGCAGGCGACGTACCAACCATGCGCCGCGCCCTTGCGCTGGTGCATGCCGGCAGCGTGCCGTACCCGGTGGCGCAAATCGATTCGCCCGCGGACCTGGCCCAGGTGCCAAGCGCCTGCTTGCCGGTTTTACAAGTCGGCCCTGCCTTGCAGCCGGTTGCCTTCGGGCAGGTCAGCGCGGTGGCGGGCGAATTTGCCGGGCGCTGCATTGTCTGGGCGGCGCAGGCCGCGCTGCGCGGTGAGCTGGCTGCGGTGGTTACCGCACCCATCCACAAAGAGTCCCTCCACGCGGCAGGGCCTCCATACAACCAGTTTCCGGGGCACACCGAAATGCTGCAGTGGCAGGCGGCGCTGAACGCCGGTCTGCGCCCCGAAGCGCTTCCGGTGCGCATGATGCTGAGCAACCCCGAGTTGCGTGTGGTCTTGGTCAGCATTCACCTTTCCCTGGCCCAGGCGCTGCAGGCGGTGACGCATGCGCGGGTGCTGCAGACCATCGAAATCACCCACCATGCTTTGCGCCGCCAGCTCGGGCGCCGCCCGCGGATTGCGGTGGCTGGTTTGAATCCGCATGCCGGGGAGGGCGGCTTGTTCGGCACCGAAGAGACCGACACCATTGCGCCGGCCGTGGCGGCGGCGCAAGCGGCGGGCATAGATGCCAGCGGCCCCTGGGCGCCGGACACGGTTTTCATGCGCGCCCGGGCCGGCCAACCCGAGGGTTTTGACGTGGTGGTGGCCATGTACCACGACCAGGGCCTGATTCCGGTGAAGTACCTGGGTGTGGAGCAGGGCGTCAACAGCACCCTGGGCCTGCCCTTTGTACGCACCAGTCCGGACCACGGAACTGCTTTTGACATCGCGGGCAGCGGCCGCGCTGACCCCTCCAGCCTGCTCGCTGCGCTGGCCGCAGCGCGCCTGGGACGGGCTTAAAGCGCGACCCCTCAGCTACAATCCGCGTTTTCCTACGTAGCGAAGACTGAGGATTCCCATGAGTGCAACCCACGTCGATACCCAGGCGGTCGACTCAAGCAAGCGAACCTGGATCATTGCATCCACCTGCGCCGGCGCTGTTGGCGCAGCAGCAGTCGCAGTCCCCTTTGTGAGTACCTTCCAGCCTTCCGAGCGCGCCAAGGCCGCCGGAGCCGCTGTGGAAGTCGATTTGTCCGACATCAAGCCCGGTGAGAAAAAAACCGTGGAATGGCGCGGCAAGCCGGTCTGGGTTGTGCGCCGCACACCCGAGCAACTGGCCGCCCTGAGCGGCTTGAATGGCGCGCTGGCGGACCCCGAGTCCAAGCGCAAGCCTTCGGAGCTGACGCCCGAATACGCGCGCAACGAAGGCCGCTCGATCAAACCCGAGTTTTTTGTGGCCGTGGGCATTTGCACCCATCTGGGATGCTCGCCTTCGGACAAATTCCAGACCGGTGCCCAGGCGTCGCTTCCCGACGATTGGAAGGGCGGCTTTTTGTGCCCCTGCCACGGATCGACTTTTGACATGGCCGGCCGGGTCTTCAAGAACAAACCGGCACCGGACAACCTCGAAGTCCCGCCCCATATGTACCTCTCCGACAGCAAGTTGCTGATCGGCGAAGACAAAAAAGCTTAAGCCTTCGGAGCAGATCATGGCTGAAATGAAAGAAATATCCCCCAACGCGCCTGCAGGCGCGCGCTTGCTGAACTGGGTTGACAACCGCTTTCCCCTGAGCCAGTTGTACAACGACCACCTGGGCCAGTACTACGCGCCCAAGAACTTCAACTTCTTCTACATCTTCGGCTCGCTCGCCATCGTGGTGTTGGCGATCCAGATCATCACCGGCATTTTCCTGGTCATGCACTACAAACCGGACGCTGCCTTGGCATTCGGTTCGGTGGAATACATCATGCGGGACGTGCCCTGGGGCTGGTTGATCCGCTACATGCATTCCACGGGAGCATCAGCGTTCTTCATCGTGGTTTACATGCACATGTTCCGTGGCCTGATTTACGGCAGCTACCGCAAGCCGCGTGAATTGGTCTGGATTTTCGGCTGCGCGATTTTCCTGTGCCTGATGGCCGAGGCCTTCATGGGCTACCTGCTGCCGTGGGGCCAGATGAGCTACTGGGGCGCGCAGGTGATCGTGAACCTGTTCTCGGCAATTCCCTTTGTCGGACCTGACCTGGCTTTGCTGATCCGTGGCGACTATGTGGTGGGCGATGCCACCCTGAACCGCTTTTTTAGCTTCCACGTGATCGCGGTGCCGCTGGTGCTGCTGGGCTTGGTGGTGGCGCACATCATTGCTTTGCACGAAGTCGGCTCCAACAACCCCGATGGCGTCGAGATCAAGGCCACCAAGGGCGCCGATGGCCATCCGCTGGACGGCATCCCCTTCCATCCTTACTACACGGTGCATGACATTTTTGCCGCCAGCATGTTTTTCATGGTGTTCACGGCCATCATCTTCTTTGCACCCGAGTTGGGCGGCTATTTCCTGGAGTACAACAACTTCATTCCGGCTGACCCGCTGAAGACGCCGCTGCACATTGCACCTGTGTGGTATTTCACGCCCTTTTATTCGATGCTGCGCGCCATCACCGACGAAATGATGCTGGTGCTGATTGCTTGTGTCTGGGGCGGTGCCCTGACGGCGGTATTCCGTGGCAAGCTGGCGGTGCTGTTCAAGTTCGTCATCCTAGGCGCAGCTGTGGTGGTCACCGCCATGATGCTCAACACCGATGCCAAATTTTGGGGCGTGGTGGTCATGGGTGGTGCGGTCATCATTCTTTTCTTCCTGCCCTGGCTGGACAAGAGCGCTGTCAAGTCGATCCGCTACCGCCCGGATTGGCATATTTATGTTTATGCCGTTTTCGTGGTGAACTTTGTGGTGCTGGCCTATCTGGGCGTGCAGCCGCCGTCCGCAGTGGGTGAGCGCATCTCGCAGGTCGGCACGCTGTATTACTTCGGTTTCTTCTTGCTGATGCCCTGGTGGAGCAGCATGGGCGACACCAAGCCCGTGCCCTCGCGCGTCAACTTCGCCCCCCATTAATTTGTGCGTCATCGACAGCCTCTCGCGCTGGAGTCCATGTATATGAAAAAACTTGTTGCGCGCTTTGCGCTCCTTCTGGCCTGCGTTGGCGCAGTCCATGCCAATACCGGCGGAATCGCCTGGGACAAGGCACCCGATAAGTCCAACGACGTGATGGCTTTGCAGCACGGTGCCAAGCTGTTTGTGAATTACTGCCTGAATTGCCATTCGGCTGCCTACATGCGTTTCAACCGCCTGAAGGACATTGGCCTGACCGAGCAGCAGATCAAGGACAACCTGTTGTTCACCACCGAAAAAGTCGGTGACACCATGAAGTCTGCGATGGACCCGCGCCAAGCCAAGGAATGGTTTGGTGGCAACCCGCCTGATTTGACGCTGATCGCCCGCTCGCGCTCTGCCGCCGGACAGGGAACCGGTGCGGATTACCTCTACACCTATATGCGGACCTTCTACGTGGACCCCTCCAAGGCCACCGGCTGGAATAACCTGGCCTTCCCCAATGTCGGCATGCCCCACGTGCTGTGGGAGCTGCAGGGCAAGCGCGTTCCTGAGTACACCGCGGTCGAGCAGCACGGTCATGAGGTGGAAGTCTTCAAAGGCTGGAAGCAGCTGACCCCCGGCACCCTGTCGCCCATTGAGTACGACGAAGCAATCGGCGACTTGGTCGGCTACCTTAGCTGGATGGGCGAGCCGGCGCAGGGAACCCGTGTCCGCGTTGGCGTCTGGGTCCTGCTGTTCTTGCTGGTTTTCACCGTGTTCGCCTGGCGCTTGAACGCTGCGTACTGGAAAGATGTGAAGTAAGCCGCCTGCGCCGCGCCGCCGTGGCGCAGCGCAAGCGCTTGCGCGTGGGAGTGGGTTTGCGTGAGGCAACCCACTCTTTTTGATTTTTAGGAGTGTCTCGTCATGATGGTTTTGTATTCAGGAACGACCTGCCCGTTTTCCCACCGTTGCCGCTTTGTGCTGTTCGAGAAGGGCATGGACTTTGAAATCCGGGACGTGGACCTGTACAACAAGCCCGAAGACATCAGCGTGATGAACCCCTATGGCCAGGTGCCTATCCTGGTTGAGCGCGATTTGATTTTGTATGAGTCCAACATCATCAACGAATACATCGACGAGCGCTTCCCGCATCCGCAGCTGATGCCCGGCGACCCGGTGGACCGTGCGCGCGTGCGGCTGTTCCTGCTCAATTTCGAGAAGGAATTGTTCGTCCATGTCACCACCCTGGAGGCCCGCGCTTCCAAGAGCAACGAGAAAGCCATGGAAAAGGCCCGTGCCCATATCCGTGACCGCCTGACGCAGCTCGCGCCGGTGTTTTTGAAGAACAAATTCATGATGGGCGAAAGCTTCTCCATGCTGGATGTGGCGATTGCGCCCTTGCTCTGGCGTCTGGAGTACTACGGCATCGACTTAAGCAAAAACGCCACGCCGCTGCTAAAATACGCCGAACGTATTTTTTCCCGCCCGGCCTACATCGAGGCGCTCACGCCTTCGGAAAAGGTCATGCGCAAGTAAGACGGAGCACCGGCCATGGCTGAGATATCCCCGCCCACGACCACGCGCCCGTACCTGATCCGCGCCATTTACGAATGGTGTACCGACAACGGCTTCACGCCCTATCTGGTTGTGATGGTCACGCCGGGCGTGCGTGTGCCCAACGAGTTCGTCAAGAACGGCGAAATCGTTTTGAACATCAGCTTTGATGCCACCAGCGGTCTGCAACTCGGCAACGAATTCATTGAATTCAAAGGCCGCTTTGGTGGCGTAGCGCGTGATATTTTTGTCCCGGTGGA
>CANCTD010000030.1 GCA_947380945.1 Comamonadaceae bacterium | reverse complement strand
GCGCCAGCCTGGGTCAGCGACCTGCAATTGCAGGCCGTGGCCGGACAGGCTCTGCACCGACTGAATGACTAAAGTTGGCCCTCTTGCGCCATGCTTGCGCCTGTTCAACAATTGCGCGGCGGGTTTGCCCGCGCGTTGGAAATTGCGTTGTATTACCAAGGATTGAGCGTTATGAAGATGCGTTTCATCGCGCCCCTAGGCAGGGCGCTCTGCGGCTTGTTTTTTGCTGGCGTTCTCTGGCACGCGCCTCTTGCCATGGCTTACAAGGTTGAAAAAGTGTGCGAGGACATCCCGGCCACCAACACCGCCAAGGCGATGACCAAATGCAAAATTGTCGCGGTGCGTCCGGTCAAAGAGGGCGAGGCACCCAAGGAGAAAAAAGAGGAGGCACCTGCCGGCCACGATGCCCCGGCGCACGGCGAGGCCAAGCCAAAACATTGATACGGCGCAGCTCCGGTCTGCGCAAGCCGGGTCAGCGCAGCGGACGTTCAGGTGCTGCGGAACACCGATTGCGCAGCCAGCTCGGCCAGGCAGCGGCTGTAGCTGTTGTCCGGTAAATCCCGGGCAGCATCTGCGGCGAGCTGCGCCTGCGCTTGCGCCGCTTGCATCGCTACTTCGGTCGCGCCGGTGGACTGGACGATGGCCAGAATGGCCGGGAGTTGGCTGGCGTCACCGTTTTCAATGGCGTTTCGCACGGTATGGGCATCCAGCGCATTGCTGCGTTGCATAGCCGCGATCAGTGGCAAGGTTGTTTTTCCTTCGCGCAGGTCGTCGCCCAGGTTTTTCCCCAGCAGCTCGGCGTCGCCGGTGTAATCCAGCACGTCGTCCACCATCTGAAAGGCGGTACCCAGGGCCTGACCGTAGCGGGCGCAGGCGTCCTCGTGTTCGGGAGTGGCTTGGGCGAGGATGGCTCCCACGCGGGCACTGGCTTCGAACAGCTTGGCGGTTTTGGAGCGGATGACCTCGGTGTATTGCGCCTGTGTCAGGTCGGCGTTGTGCATATGCATCAGTTGCAGCACCTCGCCCTCGGCAATCACGTTGGTCGCTTCGGCCAGAACTTCCATGATGCGCATGCTCTGCGCCTCCACCATCATCTGGAAGGCGCGCGAATACAGAAAATCACCAACCAGCACACTTGCCGGATTGCCAAAAGCCGCGTTGGCGGTTTCCATTCCCCGGCGCAGGGTCGAATCGTCAACCACATCGTCATGCAGCAGGGTGGCCGTGTGGATGAATTCGACCACGGCAGCCATTTGAAAACGCCGCACGTCCTGGCATTGCAGTGCGCCGCAGGTGAGCAACAACAGTTTGGGACGCAAGCGCTTGCCACCGGCGCCCAAAATGTAGCGGGAAATCTGACCGACCAATGGGACATCGGAATGCAGCCGCTCGGCGATCACGGCGTCAACCTGACGCATGTCCGTGTCAATCAATGGGAGTCCCGTGGCCGGGTTGGAGTTGGAATGGGACACGGTTTCAAGGGGCGAATTTGCACAAATTATAGGCTTCGCGCCAAGCCCGGTGCAGGCGCACGGCATTGCGGATGGTTCCCACGGCTATAATCTTGGGCTCTGCAGAAATTCGTCTGCGGTATTCCTATCGAAGAGGTTCACATGTACGCGGTCATAAAAACCGGCGGCAAGCAGTATCGCGTTGCTGTCGGCGAAAAAATTAAAGTAGAACAGATTGCTGCGGATGTAGGCCAAGAGATTGTTTTCGACCAGATTTTGGCTGTCGGTAACGGCGCTGAATTAAAGGTTGGAACGCCCTTGGTGTCCGGCGCAACTGTGACGGTGACAGTTTTGTCACATGGTAAGCACGACAAGGTACGCATTTTCAAAATGCGCCGCCGTAAGCATTACCAAAAGCGCCAAGGCCATCGCCAGCAGTTCACTGAGCTGCAAATCGGCGCGATTGCCGGATAAGCATTGCAAAGGACATAAGCCATGGCACAGAAAAAAGGCGGCGGCTCTACGCGAAACGGGCGCGATTCCAAGCCCAAGATGCTCGGTGTGAAGATGTATGGCGGCCAGCTGATCAGCGCCGGCTCCATCATAGTGCGCCAGCGTGGTACCAAATTCCATCCCGGCACCAATGTCGGAATCGGCAAGGACCACACGCTGTTTGCGCTGGTGGACGGCCACGTGGCCTTCACCGTGAAGGGCGCGATGAATAAGCCGACGGTGAAAGTCACTGCGGCCTAATCGCCTGTAGCGACATCCCGAAACCCTGCGCCGCAAGCGCGGGGTTTTTTGTTTAAGGCCTGACCATGAAGTTCGTTGACGAAGCCTATATCGACATCGCTGCAGGCGATGGCGGGGCGGGCTGTGTCTCGTTCCGGCATGAAAAATACAAAGAGTTCGGTGGCCCCAACGGCGGCGACGGTGGCCGTGGTGGCCATGTGTTCGCGGTGGCCGACCCGAGTCTGAACACGCTGGTCGATTACCGCTTTGCCCGACGCCATGAAGCCCGCAGGGGCGAGCACGGTATGGGCTCCGATATGTTTGGCGCGGCAGGTGCGGACATCACTTTGAAGATGCCGGTGGGAACCGTGTTGTCGGACAGCGAAACCGGCGAGGTTTTATTTGAGCTGCTGCAACCGGGCGAGGTCATCACGATTGCCAAAGGCGGCGACGGGGGCTTTGGCAATCTGCGTTTCAAAAGCGCGATCAACCGTGCGCCCCGGCAAAAGACGCCCGGTTGGCCCGGTGAAAAGCGCAGCTTGAAGCTCGAACTCAAGGTGCTGGCCGATGTCGGTTTGCTGGGTATGCCCAACGCCGGCAAATCCACCCTGATTACCGCGATTTCCAACGCCCGCCCGCGCATCGCCGACTATCCTTTCACCACCTTGCACCCCAACTTGGGCGTGGTGCGTGTCGGACCCGAGCAGAGCTTTGTAGTTGCCGATTTGCCGGGTTTGATCGAAGGTGCGGCGGAAGGTGCCGGCCTGGGTCATTTGTTTTTGCGCCACCTCCAGCGCACGCGTTTGTTGCTGCACATCGTGGATATCGCCCCGTTTGACGAAGGTGTGGATACCGTGGCGCAGGCCAAGGCCATCGTCAACGAACTCAAAAAATACGACCAGGCGCTGTTCAAAAAGCCGCGATGGCTGGTGCTGAACAAGCTAGATATGGTGGACGCGGAAGTGCGCGCCGCCGTGGTGGCCGACTTTGTCAAGCGGTATAAATTCAAGGGTCCGGTTTTTGAGATTTCCGCGCTTACCCGCGAAGGGTGCGAGCCCCTGATCAAGGCCATTTACAAACACATCAAATCCCAGCAGCTTGCTGAGTTGCCGGAGGTGGATGTGGACCCCCGTTTTGTGGCCCAGGAACCCGAGCTGCCAACCCCGGGTGCCGCCGCCTGAAAGAGGCCGCCGTGAACTCCGCGAAAAAGTCATCCATCCTGCGCAAAGCCCGGCGCGTGGTGGTGAAGGTCGGCTCCAGCCTGGTGACCAATGAGGGGCGCGGCCTGGATGAGGCGGCGATCGGTGAATGGTGCCGGCAAATGGCCCACTTGGTACGCCAGGAGTGTGAAGTCATCATGGTCTCCAGCGGTGCCATCGCCGAGGGCATGAAACGCCTGGGCTGGACCCAGCGGCCGCACGCGATCAACGAATTGCAGGCGGCGGCGGCTGTGGGACAAATGGGCCTGGCCCAGATGTACGAGACCAAGCTGCGGGAAAACGGTCTGGGCAGCGCCCAGGTGCTGCTCACCCACGCCGATCTGGCTGACCGGGAGCGCTACCTCAACGCCCGCTCCACGCTGCTGACCCTGATCGGGCTGGGCGTGGTTCCGGTCATCAACGAAAACGATACCGTTGTCAACGACGAGATCAAGTTCGGCGACAACGACACGCTGGGCGCACTGGTGGCCAATTTGGTCGAAGCGGACGCGCTCATCATCCTGACCGACCAAGCCGGCTTGTTCAGCGCAGACCCGCGCAAAGATCCGGCCGCGCAGCTGATCGATCAGGCGCGCGCGGGTGATCCGGCGCTCGAGGCCATGGCCGGTGGCGCGGGCTCCAGCATCGGTCGCGGCGGCATGATCACCAAAATTTTGGCGGCCAAGCGCGCGGCCGGATCCGGCGCTTCGACCGTCATCGCCTGGGGCCGCGAATCCGACGTGCTGATTCGCCTCAAAGCCGGCGAAAGCATAGGCACCTTGCTGGTTGCTCCCACCCAGAAAACCCGTGCGCGCAAGCAATGGATTGCCGACCACCTGCAAATGCGGGGTGCGGTCTGGGTCGACGCCGGTGCGGCCGCCAAGGTGCGGGAAGAGGGAAAAAGCCTGCTCCCCATCGGCATGGTCCAGGTCGAGGGCGATTTTTCGCGCGGCGATGTGATCGCGGTGCGCGATGCGCAGGGCGTGGAGATTGCCCGGGGCCTGGCCAATTACGCCAGCGCCGAAGCCCGCTTGCTGTGCCGTAAACCGTCCTCGGACATCGAGGCCCTGCTGGGTTACGTGGCCGAGCCGGAAATGCTGCATCGCGACAACATGGTGTTGACCCGCTGATCCGTTGAAGGGCTGATGCGGGCCGGGTGCCTGCGTGGACTCAGCGTCTTGGTTCGCGTGCAGTGGGATCGGATTCCCGTTGGGGGCTGTTAGACCGGGGCAGGTAGCGCGAAAGCTCGGTTAAGGCCATTTCATACACGCCGCGTTTGAACTCCACCACCGCATCCAGCGGAATCCAGTAGTCGTGCCAGCGCCAGGCATCGAACTCCGGGTGCTCGGTGGCGCGCAGGTTCACGTCCCAGTCCTGGCCGACGAGCGCCAGCAGATACCAGATTTGTTTCTGGCCCTTGTAATGGCCCCGTGCATCCCTGCGGATGTAGCGGTCCGGCACCTCATAGCGCAACCAGTCCCGGGTCCGGGCCACGATGTCGACGTGTTCGGGCTGAAGCCCCACTTCTTCATGCAGTTCGCGGTACATGGCCTGCTCAGGCGTTTCGCCCCGGTCTATGCCACCTTGCGGGAACTGCCACGAATGCGTCCGTATCCGTTTGCCCCAAAAAACCTGGTTTCTCTGGTTGAGCAGGATGATGCCGACATTGGGCCGAAAACCGTCCCGGTCAAGCATAATCAAACCCCAATTTCTAAACTTGCACCATTATGCACGGGCGCATTTTCCCCGCCGCACGCGCTCCTAGTGCCGCAAACGCCACCCGATGAAAGCCTCCCAGTTCCTCATTTCCACCCTCAAAGAAGCACCTGCCGACGCCGAAGTTGCCAGCCATAAACTGATGATGCGCGCCGGTATGGTCAAAAAGCTTGGTGCCGGTATTTACAGCTACATGCCTATGGGCCTGCGCGTGATCCGCAAGGTGGAGGCAATCGTGCGCGAAGAGATGAACCGAGCCGGGGCGATCGAGATCACCATGCCGGTGGTCCAGCCCGCCGAGCTGTGGCAGGAAACCGGGCGCTTCGAGAAGATGGGCCCCGAATTGATGCGCATCAAAGACCGGCACGCGCGCGATTACGTGGTGCAACCGACCAGCGAAGAGGTGGTGACCGACATCATGCGCCAGGAGGTCAAAAGCTACAAACAGCTGCCCAAGAACCTCTACCAAATCCAGACCAAGTTCCGCGACGAACGCCGTCCCCGCTTCGGCTTGATGCGCGGGCGCGAGTTCACCATGAAGGATGCCTACAGCTTTGACCGCGACGCCGATGCTGCCAAAGTGAGTTACCAGACCATGGCGCAGGCCTACCGCAAGATTTTTGACCGTTTCGGCCTGCGCTACCGCGCGGTGGCCGCTGACAGCGGCGCCATAGGCGGTGACCTGAGCGAAGAGTTCCAGGTGATTGCCGCAACGGGCGAAGATGCCATTGTTTACGCAACCGGCAGCAACTATGCGGCCAATATGGAAAAGGCGGAGTCCGCCCCACCCGCTAAGCCCCGGCCCGCGCCTTCCCAGGCGATGCAACGTTTGCCTACGCCGGGCAAAAGCACCTGCGCCGCGGTCGCCGAGATGCTCGGTTTGCCCTTGGCCGCCACCGTCAAATCGCTGGTCCTGGCAAGCGACCAAGTCGATGAGGCCGACCAGGCACTGCCTGCGCAGATTGTCTTGCTTTTGCTGCGCGGCGACCACGAAATGAACGAAGTCAAGGTCGGCAAGTTGCCCGGTATGGCAGGTTTCCGCTTTGCCACGGTGCCGGAAATCGAAGACCACTTCGGCTGCAAGCCGGGCTATTTGGGCCCCATTGGTTTGCGCAAGCCGGTCAAGCTGGTGGTCGACCGTGAGGTCGCCGCCATGGGCGATTGGATTTGCGGCGGCAACGAGGAAGACGTGCACATCACCGGCGTCAACTGGGGCCGTGACCTGCCCGAGCCCGAGCTCGTGGCGGATGTACGCAACGTGGTGGCGGGCGACCCGGCCCCGGATGGCGGCGGCCTGCTGGCCATTGAGCGGGGTATCGAGATCGGCCATATTTTTTACCTGGGCACCAAGTACAGCCGTGCCATGGATGCTACTTTTCTGGATGTCAATGGCAAGCCCCAGTTCATGGAAATGGGTTGCTACGGCATCGGCATCACGCGCTTGCCGGCGGCGGCTATTGAGCAAAACCATGACGAGCGCGGCATCATCTGGCCGGACGCACTCGCGCCTTTCACCGTGGTGCTGTGCCCGATCAGCCCGGACCGTTTTCCTGAGGTCAAAGCGGCAGCGGAGTCGGTTTATGCCGCGCTGCTGGCCGCAGGTGTCGATGTGATTCTGGATGACCGGGGGGAACGCCCGGGTGCCATGTTTGCCGACTGGGAGCTCATCGGTGTACCCCACCGGGTGACCCTGGGCGACCGCGGCATCAAAGAGGGCATGGTCGAGTACCAGCACCGGCGCGACACGGCCGCGCGCAGCATGGCGCTGGCTGATATCGTCACCCACATCAAGGACGCTTTGCGGGTGTGAGCGTGCCACAGGGCAGCCGACGCCGCGCGCTGGTCGCCCTGGCCGCCCTTGCGCCCTTGTGCCCGGTGCATGCCGGAGCCCAATTGGAAGAGCCCCTGGCCGATGCGGTCCGCAGCGCGCTCAGCGCTGCAATTCATTACAGCGCGCCGCCGGTTCCCGCGTTTGTCGATGTTGCTTCCCGTGCGCGCTACCAACAATGGCACCAAGCCAGTGCGGCGCGGCTGGCCTCCCGCATGTCCGAACCGGTCCTGCGCGACGAGTTTTTACAAACCCTGTGGTACGAGGCCAAGCGGGCGGGGCTGGAGGTGGCGCTGGTGCTCGGACTGGTGCAGGTGGAAAGCGGCTTCCGCAAATTCGCGCTCAGCCGCGCCGGTGCGCGCGGATACATGCAGGTCATGCCATTTTGGGCACGCCTGATCGGTGACGGCGATCCGGCGGTGCTGTTCCACACGCAAACCAATTTGCGCTTTGGCTGCGTCATCCTGCGCCACTACCTGGACCGCGAGGCAGGCAATACCGCGATGGCCCTTGGGCGCTACAACGGGTCCCGTGGACAAATGGCCTATCCTGAAGCGGTACTGGCCGCGCAACGCATATGGGAGTGAGCCCGCTGCGGCGGGGCAGTCGGCTTTACGCTGGGAAAGGGAAGGGGAGCGCCTGCGATGCGGTGATTAAGCGGCTTCGCCGGCAATCACTTTTTGCAATTCGCCGGACTCGTACATCTCCGTCATGATGTCCGAGCCGCCTATGAACTCGCCCTTGACGTAGAGCTGCGGGATCGTGGGCCAGTTGCTGAATTCCTTGATGCCCTGGCGCACTTCCGGATCTTCCAGGACGTTGACCGTGGCAATGGTTTTTCCATCGAGGCCGCAGCCTTTGAGAATCTGGATCGCACGGCCGGAGAAGCCGCACTGGGGAAAACTGGCAGTGCCTTTCATGAACAAGACTACATCGTTGGATTGAACCAAGCTGGCGATGCGTTGCTGGGTGTCGGACATGGGAGCTCCTAAGCGAAAAATGGTGAGTGGGGCCGATTATCCGGGAATGTTTTCGAAGTCCTGATAATCAAGCCCTCAAAATCCGGAGGCTATTCATGCTTATCGCCAAAGACAGTGCCGTCACCATCCACTTCCAGCTCGCCAACACCCAGGGCAAAGTGCTGGAGAAAAGCCAGCAGCCGCTGGCCTATTTGCACGGCGGCTACGGCAACATCTTTCCCAAAATCGAGGCTGCGCTGGAAGGGCAGGCGGCGGGTTACCAGGTGACGGTTGACCTCGGCCCTGACGATGCGTTTGGCCATTTTGACCCGGCCCTGCAACAAGTCATTCCCAAGACCCAGTTCCCACCCGGCGTGAAAGTCGGCGGACAGTTGGAGGGTCGGGACGAGCAGGGCAACGCCCGGGCATTCACCGTGGTGAAAATCAAGGGCTCGGAGGTGCATCTGGATGGCAACCATCCGCTGGCGGGACAGGATTTGCGCTTCAGCTGCCAGGTCATCGAAGTGCGCAGCGCCTCGGAGGAAGAGATCGCCCATGGCCATGTGCACGGTGCACACGGCCACCAGCATTGATGCCGCGGCCTGGAATCTTCTGATGAGCGCGCAACGCCCCGCATTCACCGAGCAGCTGCGCCAAGCGCAGACCCGCAACCAGTCGCTGTTATGCGTCGGGCTGGATCCGGACCCGGCCAAATTCCCGCTGCACTGGCGCGGTGACGCGGACCGCATTTACGACTTCTGTGCCGCCATCGTGGACGCCACCGCCGACCAGGTGCTGGCTTTCAAACCCCAGATCGCGTATTTCGCTGCCCACCGCGCCGAGGCCCAACTCGAGCGGCTGATCGCCCATATCCGCCAGGTGGCGCCGCAGGTGCCGGTGATTCTGGACGCCAAGCGCGGGGATATTGGCAACACCGCCGAACAGTACGCTGCCGAGGCCTTTGTGCGCTACGGTGCCGACGCGGTCACGCTCTCGCCATACATGGGCTTCGACTCGGTGGAGCCGTATTTGCGCTATCCCGGCAAGGGCGCTTTTTTGCTGTGCCGCACCTCCAATCCCGGGGGCGACGATTTCCAGAACCGGCCCCTGGCCGATATTGCCGGCCATCCCACACTGTTCGAGCACATTGCAAAACTGGCAGCCACCGACTGGAACCGCAACGGCCAACTTGGCTTGGTGGTCGGTGCCACCTACCCGGCCGAGATCGCGCGGGTGCGCGCGCTTGCACCCACGCTGCCTTTGCTGATTCCGGGGGTGGGTGCGCAGGGTGGCGACGCCCATGCGACGGTGCAGGCGGGCTACCGCAGCAGCAATGGCGAGGCCACCGGCCCTATCGTGGTCAACTGCTCGCGCAGCGTGCTGTATGCCAGCAGCGGGTCCGACTTTGCCCTGGCGGCGCGGGCCGAGGCGCAAGGCACCCGGCTGCTGCTGGAGTCCGCACGGGCCTGAGGCGCAGCCCGCTTATTTGCCGTTGATACCCAGGAGTTCGACTTCGAACACCAGGGTGGCATTGGGCGGAATGACGCTCCCCGCGCCGCGCGCGCCGTAGGCGATGGTGGAGGGGCAGGTCAGTTTGGCTTTGCCGCCTACTTTCATGCGCTGTACGCCCTCGGTCCAGCAGGGAATGACGCCGTTCAGCGGGAATTCAGCCGCCTCGTTGCGCTTGTAGGAGCTGTCGAACTCGCGCCCGTCCGGAAAGGTGCCCTTGTAATGCACCTTGACCATATCGCTGGCTTTGGGACTGGCGCCGGTCCCGTCTTTGAGCACCCGGTACACCAGACCACTTGCCGTCAGGGTGGCACCGGGTTCTTTTGCGGCAGCAGCCAGGGTGGCGTCTTCGGCCCACGCTGCGGAACTGAGGCTGATGCCCAGCGCGTAAGCGGCAAACAGGATGCGGGTGGAGGTCATAGGTGTCAT
Source organism: Comamonadaceae bacterium (assembly GCA_947380945.1). Taxonomy (GTDB): domain Bacteria; phylum Pseudomonadota; class Gammaproteobacteria; order Burkholderiales; family Burkholderiaceae_C; genus Allorhodoferax. The sequence goes on along the minus strand of CANCTD010000030.1, from coordinate 4,272 downwards.
GGCAGGTACAAAAAGTCCACAGTGTAGCCAGCGCCTGCCCCACGGAGGCGGGGTCGCGGCGGCGATTCCCCTACAGTCAGCGGTCACGCCACCTATCTTGAAGGGCCATGATGCAAACACCATTTTCCAGCTTGCAGCTTCAGTTGCGCAACAGCGTCGCCTGGGTCGAGATGGCCCGGCCCGCCGTGTTCAACGCTTTTGACGAGCAGATGATCGCCGAGCTCGATGCGGTTTTTGTATCTCTGGGCGCGAACCCGCAGGTGCGTGTGGTGGTCCTGTCGGCGCAAGGCCGGCATTTCAGCGCCGGGGCGGACCTGCAGTGGATGCAGCGCGCGAGCCAGGCCAGTCAGGCCGATAACCTGGCCGATGCACGGCGTTTTGCGGACATGCTGGCGCGCCTGGCGGGACTGCCACAGCCGACGGTGGCACGGATCCAGGGTGCGGCGTTGGGCGGCGGTGTGGGTTTGGCCTGTGCCTGCGACATGGCGATTGCCAGCGCGGACGCCCGTTTTGCGCTGAGTGAGGCGCGTCTGGGCATATTGCCCGCCGTCATCGGTCCCTATCTGGTCAATGCGGTGGGGCTGCGCCAGGCCAAGGCCCTGGCATTGTTGGCGCAGCGCATTGACGCCCAGCGTGCATGCGAGATCGGCCTTGTTCAGCAGGTGGTTGCGCCGGACCAGCTGGATGCCGCGGTAGATGCGCTGGTGGCGGAGCTGCTGCTGGGCAGCCCGCAGGCGCAGTCCGCGATCAAGACCTTTTTCGGTCAGCTCAGTGTCGCACCCGTGAGCGAAGCGGTGCGCGAATACAGCGCGCAGACCATCAGCCGCGCCAGGACAACGGCAGATGCCAGCGAGGGCTTTGCCGCTTTTCTGGGCAAGCGCCCGCCGCAATGGGCGGGCGCTTGACAGCACCGCTTCAGGTCAGTAGCGCGTTGACCCGTTTGACATAGGCCGCCGGGTCGTCCGGCATGCCACCTTCGGCGAGCAGGGCCTGGTCGAACAAGATGTGCGCCAGGTCATGGAAATGCACCGAGCCTTCCAGCTTCTTCACCAGCGGGTGGTCGGCGTTGACTTCGAGCACCGGTTTGACTTCGGGGGCTTGCTGCCCGGCTTGCTTGAGCATGCGTGCCAGCTGCGTGCTCATGCCGTGGTCTTGCACGACCAAGCAGGCCGGGCTGTCGACCAGGCGGGTGGTGACGCGCACGTCTTCGGCTTTGTCTTTGAGCGCTTCCTTCAGTTTCGCCAGGGTCGGCTTGAAGGCCTCAGCCGCTTCTTCAGCGGCTTTTTTCTCGGCTTCGTCCTGCAGCGTGCCCAGGTCGACTGCGCCTTTGGCCACGCTTTGCAGCGGGGTGTCGTCAAACTCGTTCAGGTAGTTCAGCGCCCACTCGTCCACGCGGTCGGTCATAAGCAGCACTTCGATGCCTTTTTTCTTGAAGACCTCGAGCTGCGGGCTGTTCTTGGCAGCAGCCAGGGTGTCGGCGGTGATGTAGTAAATCGCTTCCTGGCCTTCCTTCATGCGGGCCTTGTAATCGGCAAATGAGACGCTGACCGTGTCACTGCTGGTCGAGGCAAAACGCAGCAGTTTGGCCAGACGGTCCTTATTGGCAAAGTCTTCGCCCAGGCCTTCTTTCAGCACAGCGCCGAACGCGTTGTAGAAGCGGGTGTACTTGCCTACCAGCGCCTTGTCTTCTTCGCTGACCACATCGGTCACGCCGTCTGTTGAGGCCTCGGGCGCTTTGTCGTGCTTTGCCAAATCTTCCAGCATGCCCAGCACGCGTTTGGTGCAGCCCTCGCGTATGGCTTTGACGTCGCGGCTTTCCTGCAGCAATTCGCGGCTGACGTTCAGCGGCAGGTCAGCCGAATCCACCACGCCTTTGACAAAGCGCAAATAGGTGGGCATCAGGGCCTCGGCGTCGTCCATGATGAACACGCGCTTGACGTAGAGCTTGATGCCGGCGGTCTTGTCGCGGTTGTACAAATCCATGGGCGCTTTGCCGGGGATGTAGAGCAGCTGGGTGTATTCGGTGCTGCCCTCGACCCGGTTGTGGGTGTGCGACAGCGGCGGCTCGGAGTCGTGGCTGATCTGCTTGTAGAAGTCGTAGTACTGCTCCTGGCTGATGTCCTTCTTGGCGCGGGCCCAGATCGCGTTGGCCTTGTTGACTGTTTCCCATTCGCCGGTCTTGGCCATGCCGCCGGGTTGGCGGCCGCCTTTTTCGTCGTTCGGGTCTATCAGCTCGCCGTCTTTCCATTCCTCTTTTTCCATGAGGATGGGCAGGCTGATGTGGTCCGAGTACTTGCTGATGATGCCCTTGACTTTCCAGGTCTGGGTGTAGTCGGTCGCGTCTTCACGCAGGTGCAGGGTCACGCTGGTGCCGCGTGTGGCGCGGGTAATCGACTCGACTTGGAAAGCGCCGCCGCTGGCACCGCCGTCGCTGATCCAGCGCACCGCTTCGTGGGCGGCCAGGCCGGCGCGGCGCGATTCGACTGTGATCTTGTCGGCCACGATAAAGCCCGAATAAAAGCCCACGCCGAACTGGCCGATCAACTGCGAATCGGCCTTCTGGTCGCCGCTCAATTTGCTGACGAAGTCTTTGGTGCCGCTCTTGGCAATCGTGCCCAGGTTGTCAATGGCTTCCTGCTGCGACATGCCGATACCGTTATCGCTAATGGTCAGGGTCCTGGCTTCCTTGTCCAGCGTGACTTTGATCTGCAGCTCGGTGTCGCCCTCGAACAAAGCACTGTTGTTGAGCGCCTCAAAGCGCAGTTTGTCGCAGGCATCGGACGCGTTGGAGACCAGCTCGCGCAGAAAAATCTCTTTATTCGAATACAGGGAGTGGGTGACAAGGTGCAGCAGTTGCGCAACTTCGGCTTGGAAATTCAGGGTTTTTTTGGTCATGGTTGGTTGAAACGGAGAGAGAAAACGCAAGAAGGGCCGCTGAGGGCAGGTCCGGAGATAAGGCCGGTCGTGCCTATTTCAAGTCCCGGCATGCAGCCTGGCGCGGATCAAAAACGCTCGTGGGGTGCGAGGTAGCGCCATTGCCCCACCGGCAAATGCCCCAGCATCACCTGGCCAATGCGCACCCGCTTGAGGCCCACCACCTTGAGGCCGACCTGTTCGCACATGCGCCGGATCTGGCGCTTTTTGCCCTCGTGCAGCACAAAGCGCAGTTGCTGCGGGTTTTGCCACTCGACCTTGGCGTGCTTGAGCGCCTGCCCATCCAGGGACAGGCCGTGGCGCAGAAGCGCCAGCTTGGCCGGTGGAAACTGGGATTGCACGTCTTCAGTGACCGGGTCGTCATCGTCAATCCGGCTGAGCTGCGCCGGGCGCGCCGGTGCGGCGTAGGTGGCAGCGGCGCTGGTCGCGGCCGCAGCATTCTCGATGCCGGTATAGACCACCCGCACCAGGTATTCTTTTTCCAGCACACCGTCCTCGCCGATCAGCTGGCGCGCAACGCGCCCGTCCTGGGTGAGCACCAGCAAGCCGGTGGAGTCAATATCCAGCCGCCCGGCGGGCACCAGGCTTTTGAGCTGGCTGGGGTGGAAAAAAAAGCGGGCATTGTCCTGGTCCCAGCGGTTCTGCGGCTGCACCAGGGTGATGGCGGGTTCATGCCCGTCCTCGGCCTGCCCGCTGACCAGGCCCAGGGGCTTGTTGATCAGCACCGTCACCTGCTTGGCCTGCTGGCCTTTGGCGAGCTTGTCGATCTCGATCTGCACATCCGGCGCAACCTGCATACCCATTTCAGCGAATTTGCCGTTGACCTTGACCCAGCCTTTGGCGATCCAGTCGTCGGCTTCGCGCCGCGATGCCAGGCCGAGTTCAGCCATGCGCTTATTCAGGCGCACGGTGCCGTTCGGGCCCTGTGCGGCGGTGTTGGTTTGTCCGGCAGGAATGGGTGCGCGGCCGGTGCTGCGTACGGGGGGCGGGGCGGCCCGGCGGAAGGTGGGTTTGGGTTCTGTCATAGTTGGCTTGATTATGTTGGACGGCGTGGGGCGGCGACTTTCACGCTGCCCAGGCCTGGGCGCGCAGGCCCGCAATGTCCAGGATGCGCACGCTGCCATAGTCGATCCGGATCAGCCCGTGGTTTTGCAGCAGCTGCAGCGCAACGTTGGCGCGCTGGCGCGAAAGGCCGACGATAGAGGCCAGCTCCTGCTGGGTGATGCGCAGCACTTGGCCGACGCCGGGGTAGAGCACCGGATTACAAAGCGCCGCCAGGCTGCGCGCCACCCGCAATTCCGGGCTGTTGAGCCGGTCCGATTCGCGCGCCGCGATGAA
>CANCTD010000029.1 GCA_947380945.1 Comamonadaceae bacterium | reverse complement strand
CGTGAGCGCCTCAAGGACAAGCCGCAGGAAATGCAGCAGGAAATGATGCGGATTTACCGCGAAGAAAAAGTCAACCCCATGGGCGGCTGCTTTCCGATCATGGTGCAGATCCCGGTCTTCATCGCCCTGTACTGGGTGCTGCTGTCGAGCGTGGAGATGCGCAACGCGCCCTGGCTGGGATGGATCCATGATCTGTCCGCGCCCGATCCCTACTATGTTCTGCCGTTGTTGATGACCTTGACCTCGCTGATTCAAACCGCGCTGAATCCTGCGCCGCCGGACCCGATCCAGGCCAAGATGATGTGGATCATGCCGCTGGTTTTTAGCGTGATGTTCTTCTTCTTCCCCTCGGGCTTGGTGCTGTACTGGATTACCAACAACATCCTTTCGATTGCGCAGCAGTGGATCATCAACACCCGTATGGGCGTGCCCCCGCAGTTCAATCTGCCCAAGTTTGGTTAAGTAAGCGGTGCCGGCTCCGCACGCCGATCCCATTGTTGCCATCGCCAGCGCGCCCGGGCGCGGCGCGGTGGGCATTCTGCGGCTCAGTGGCCAGAGCCTTGCGCCCTTGGCGCAGGCCTGGCTGGGGCAGGCGCTGCAAGCCCGCCACGCGACCTACCTGCCTTTTCCCGATGTATCCGGCCAGCCCATAGACCACGGTCTGGCGCTGTATTTTCCCGCGCCCCATTCTTTTACCGGTGAGGACGTGCTGGAGCTGCAGGCCCATGGCGGGCCGGTGGTTTTGCAGCGTTTGCTGGCGCGTGCCTTGGAACTTGCCGCAAGCGCAGGGAAAAAGGGCGAAGTCCTGCCGCGCCTGCGCATGGCCCGGCCCGGTGAATTCAGCGAACGGGCCTTTTTGAACGGCAAGATGGATCTGGCGCAGGCCGAAGCCGTGGCTGACTTAATCGATGCCAGCACCGAAGCCGCAGCCCGCAGCGCTGCCGCCAGCCTCAGCGGCGCATTCTCCGCCGAGGTGAACCGCTTGCGCGACGGCTTGGTGCATTTGCGCATGCTGGTCGAAGCCACACTTGATTTCCCCGAAGAGGAGCTGGACTTTTTGCAGCAGTCCGACGCCCGTGGGCAGTTGCAGCGCCTTCGCGCCCAGCTGGCCTTGCTGCAAGGCGAAGCCCGCCAAGGCGCGCTCTTGCGCGACGGTTTGAAGGTGGTGATCGCGGGCCAGCCCAATGCCGGCAAATCGTCGCTGCTCAACGCCCTGGCCGGGGCGGAGTTGGCGATCGTTACGGCGATTGCCGGTACCACCCGCGACACGATTGCGCAAACCATCCAAATCGAAGGCGTGCCCTTGCATGTCGTGGACACCGCCGGTTTGCGCGACAGCGACGAGCCGGTGGAGCGCCTGGGCATCGCGCGCGCCTGGGGGGCGATTGGCAGCGCCGAGGTGGTGCTGTTTGTCCATGACCTGGAGCGCCGCAACGAGTCTGCCTACCAGCAAGCCGACAGTGCGATTGCCAGCCGATTGGCTGACGCCGTTTTGTCCCGGGTACCCGTGCTGCATGTGTGGAACAAGTGCGACGCGCCGCAAGCCTTACCCACCACACCCGCACCGGACGCGGTCCGGCTGTCAGCCCGGACGGGGGAGGGCCTGCAGGACCTGCGCCGTGCGCTCCTGGCTGCGGTGGGTTGGCAGGTCGACACCGGAGCCCGCTTCAGCGCCCGTCAGCGCCACGTGCAGGCCTTGCGCCAGGTGGATGTGCATCTTGCGCAGGCCGATGCCCATCTGGCGCAGGCGGCCCAGGCCTTGGATCTGCTGGCCGAAGAGCTGCGCCTGGCGCACAACGCTTTGGGCGAAATCACCGGCGCGTTCAGCGCGGACGATTTGCTGGGCGTCATCTTTTCCAGTTTTTGCATCGGAAAATAAGCCATGCGGCGGATGTCCGGTTCGCAGAGCGTTCTATAGAATTCCAGCGATGACTTCCCACCAGCGTGCCGCGCGCGCCCTCCAGCTCGCCCGCGAGACCTTTGATATCGAAGCTGCGGCCATTGCGGGTTTGAAAACCAGCGTGGGCGATTCGTTCGCGCAGGTCGTGGAAATGATCCTGGGCATCAGCGGCCGCGTGGTCGTGATGGGCATGGGCAAAAGCGGCCATATAGGGCGCAAGATTGCCGCCACCTTGGCCTCCACCGGAACGCCTTCCCTGTTTGTGCATCCCGCAGAGGCCAGCCACGGCGATCTGGGCATGATCACCGCGGCGGACCTTGTGCTGATGGTTTCCAACAGCGGCGAGTCCCAGGAAATCAATGCCTTGCTGCCCGTGCTCAAACGCCTGGGCGCACCGCTGGTAGCGCTCACGGCCCACGGTGGATCCACCATGGCTACGCATGCCGACGCCTGGATCAGCACCGCCGTGGCGCAAGAGGCCTGCCCGCTGAACCTCGCGCCCACCGCCAGCACCACGGCCCAACTGGCCATGGGAGACGCGCTGGCTGTGGCTTTGCTGGACGCGCGCGGCTTCAAGGCCGACGACTTTGCCCGTTCGCACCCCGGCGGCGCGTTGGGTCGGCGCTTGCTGACCCATGTGGGCGACATCATGCGCAGCGGCGCACAAGTGCCTCAGGTCGGCTTGGATGCCAGCTTCAGCGAACTGATGCGCGAGATGAGTGCCAAGGGCATAGGCGCGTCGGCCGTGGTTGATTTAGAAGGCCAGTTGTGCGGCATATTCACCGACGGTGATTTGCGCCGCCTGGTGGAAACCGGCGTTGATTTGCGCAGCATCCGCGCAGGCGAAGTGATGCGCCCCAAACCTTTTACCGTCAGCCCGCAGGCGCTGGCTGCTGAAGCTGCCAGCCTCATGGAGGAGCGGCGCATTTCCAGCGTGCTCGTGCTTGACGCGCAGGGCATCTTGTGCGGCGCGCTGACCAGCAACGACTTGTTGCGGGCCAAGGTGATTTGATGTCGCATAGGCCCGAAGTAGACGCTGCGCTGCTGGCCAAGGCCAGCGCGGTACGCGTGCTGTTGCTGGATGTGGACGGCGTGTTGACCGACGGCGGTTTGTTCTTTGCCACCGAAGGTGAATCGCTCAAGCGCTTCAACACCCTGGACGGCCATGGTTTGAAAATGCTGCAGCAAGCGGGCATCACCCCGGCGGTGGTAACCGGGCGCGGATCGGCTGCCTTGCGGACCCGTTTGGCCGCGCTGGGTGTGGTCCATGCGCGTTACGACATTGACGAAAAAGCCCCTGCGGCGCAGTCGATTCTGGACACCTTGGGGCTTGGCTGGGACCAGGCGGCGGCCATGGGCGACGACTGGCCCGATCTGCCCATGATGGGCCGCTCGCTCATACGCTTTGCGCCGCCGAATGCGCACCGCGAGGTGCTGGCACGTGCCCATGTCATTACCCACGCTGCCGGCGGCCGGGGTGCGGTGCGCGAAGTGTGCGACCTGCTGTTGCAGGCGGGCGGGCATTACCAGCGGCTGCTTGCGGCGTACACCACCATGGAGACCTGATGGCGCGCCTGTGGTACCGCTTGATGCTTTATGCGCCGACTTTGCTGATGGCCTTGCTGGCGCTGATCAGCTACTGGCTGGTGCGCACTGCACCCCCCGCGCAGCAGGGCCAGGTGGTGGTACAGCCCAACAAAGCGCCGGACTACTTTCTCGCCGCTTTTACCGCCCAGTCCTTCAATCCGGCAGGGCGTGTGGTGCGGCAGATCGAAGGTGCCACGGGACGGCATTTCGCCGACACCAAATGGACCGAGATCGAAGGCTTCCGTGCCCAGACCTACGGCGAGGGCACGGACGTCTTACTGGCGCAAGCGCAGCGCAGCCTGAGTAACGAAGACGCCTCGGAGTTTCAGCTGATGGGCGACGCCCAGGTGCTGCGCCCGGCCCGCGATCTGCCCGGTCAGGCGCAGCGCCCGCGCGCGGTTTACCGCAGCGCCTTCCTGCATGTTTTCGCCACCAGCGAAATCGCCAAGTCCCATATGCCGGTGGAAATCGAGATCGGCAAACACCGTTTCACGGCGCAGTCTATGGTCTATGACAACGTGGCCCAGACCCTGGAACTCACCGGCCGGGTGACCGGCGATATAGCCGCACCGCCGCCCAAGCGCTGAGGGCCCGGGCCTGCAAGGCGCTGCGCCGCAATTCAGGGCTGGCGCAGCATCTGCAGCAAACCGGCGGTGGAGCCGTCGAGTCCGCTGGCATCCCCGTTGTGCAGGCGCTGGGCGATGTCTTTGGCCAAGACTTTGCCCAGTTCCACGCCCCATTGGTCAAAGCTGTTGATGCCCCACAACGCGCCGCTGACAAACACCCGGTGTTCCTGCAGCGCAATCAGCGCACCCAGCGCGGCGGGGGTCAGGTCATCAAGCAGCAGCAGGGTGCTGGGGCGGTTGCCGGGAAAGTGTTTGTGGCCGCCGGCATCGGCTTTGCCTTGCATCAGCGCCTGGGCTTGCGCCAGCACATTGGCCAGCAGCAAATCATGGTGTCCTTCCAGCCCATGGCGCGGCTTTTTCACCGCGACAAATTCCACGGGAACCACGTCGGTTCCCTGGTGCAGCATCTGGAAATAGGCGTGTTGGCCGTTGGTGCCTGACTCGCCCCAGGGCACGGGTGCGGTGCCAAAAGGCAGGGTCGCGCCGCTGGCGTCCACGCGCTTGCCGTTGCTCTCCATTTCGAGCTGCTGCAAGTAAGCCGGCAGGCGGCGCAGGGCGCTGTGGTAGGGCGCGACCGAGCGGCTGCTGAAATGGTGGAAATTGCGGTACCAGATATCGAGCAAGCCCAGGCGCACCGGCAGGTTGGCTGCCATGGGCGCCTTGCGGAAGTGCGTGTCCATGGCGTGTGCACCGGCCAGAAAGGCCCGGAAACCGGCCGCCCCGATGGCGATGGCAAGCGGCAATCCAATGGCGGACCACAGTGAATAGCGCCCCCCCACCCAGTCCCAGAAGCCGAAGCTGGTGCTGATGCCGAATTCCCGTGCCGCCGCCACATTGGTGGTCAGCGCGGCGAAGTGCCGGGCGATGTCGGTGCCGCCTTGCGCGGCAAACCAGCGCTTGGCCGAGGCCGCGTTGGTCATGGTCTCTATGGTGGTGAAGGTTTTGCTGGCAACCAGAAACAGCGTGCGCGACGCGTCGAGTTGCGCCAGCGTGGCCGCCAGTTCATGGCCGTCCACATTGCTGACAAAGTGCATGCGCTTGCCCGGGTGGGCAAAGGTCTGCAGGGCCAGCACCGCCATTTGCGGCCCCAGGTCGGAGCCGCCTATGCCGATGTTGACGATGTCGGTGATCGCATCGTCGGCCCGCACCTGTTCCGCAAAAGCCAGCATGGCATCCAGGGTGCTGTGGACTTTGGCCAACTCCGCCGCTTCGAAGGCGCTGGCTGTGGGCGCATCGGCTGGCGTGCGCAACAGCAAGTGCCAGACTGCGCGGTGTTCGGTGTTGTTGATCGCATCGCCCGCAAACATCGCGTCGCGGTAGGCGGCCAGACCACATTGGTCCGCCAAGCGCAGCAGCAATTGTTCGGTGTCGGCGTCCAGCAGGTTTTTGGATAAATCGCCAAACACATAGGGCGCTTGCTGGCTGAAGCGGGCAAAGCGTTGCGGGTCGGCAGCAAAGGCCTGGCGCAGATCAAAGTTCCGGCCGTGGTCGTCAAAAGCGGATTGCAGGGCGTGCCAGACGGGGGCGCGGTCGCAGCGCAGGCGGGTCATAGGGTTTCCTTGTGGGTCGCAGGCGCGCTTCAGGCGGCCAGCAAGAGTTTTTCCAGTTTGAGCGCATCCACGCAAAACGCGCGTATGCCCTCGGCCAGCTTTTCGGTGGCCATCGCATCCTCGTTCAGCGCAAAGCGGAAGCCCTCCTCGTCGCAATGCAGCGCCGGGATGTCCATGGCCCGGGCCGATTCAGCATGCAGATGGGCTTGCAGCGGTGCTTCGCTGGCGGCCAGGATGCCGAGCAGGTCCGGGCTGATGGTGAGCAGGTCGCAACCTGCCAGGGCGGTGATCTGGCCCACATTGCGAAAGCTCGCGCCCATCACTTCGGTGGCGATGCCGTGGCGCTTGTAGTAGTTGTAAATTTGCACCACAGACCGCACGCCGGGGTCGTTCGGGCCCGCCATGGCCTCTTCCGACCAGGCCGCGCCGGCCGACTTTTTGTGCCAGTCGTAAATCCGCCCCACAAAGGGCGAGATCAGTTGCACGTGGGCCTGCCCGCAGGCCACCGCCTGGCAGAAGGCGAACAGCAGCGTGAGGTTGGTGTGTATGCCGGCTTTTTCCAGCTCGGCTGCGGCCTGAATCCCTTCCCAGGTCGCGGCGACTTTGATCAGCACCCGGTCTTTGGCAATGCCTTGCGCCTGGTACATGGCGATCAAACGCTTGCCCCGGGCCACGGTCGCGGCCGTGTCAAAACTCAGGCGCGCATCCACCTCGGTGGAGACGCGTCCGGGGATGATGGAAAGAATTTCGCAGCCGAAATGCACCAGCAGGTGGTCCATCACTTCGTCCAGCGGGCGGCCCCGGTGGGCGTCGACTTCAGCCTTGAGCAGCGGCGCGTAGTCGGGCATTTGCACGGCCTTGAGGATGAGCGAGGGGTTGGTCGTCGCGTCGCGTGGCTTGAACGCGCCAAGCTGTTTGAAGTCGCCGGTGTCGGCCACCACGACGGTGTGTTGCTTGAGTGCTTCGAGCTGGTTCATGGTGGAGTCATGCCTTTTCAAGGGTTACAGGTCTTAGGGGTCGCGGCGGCCTATTGTCCACGACCATGAAACAAAGTTACAATCTTTTCCGTAACTTTCGTAACCACCATTCTATTCCCCTTCGCTATGAGCTTTGATCTTGTTCTTTTCGGCGGCACCGGCGACCTGGTCTGGCGCAAACTGATGCCCGCCCTGTTCCAGGCATTCCGCCATGGCACCTTGCCCGAGGGCGGTCGCATCATCGGTGTGGGCCGTGACAAGCACAGCCATGCGCAGTACCGGGCGCTGATCCAGGAGCGCTTTGACAAAGTCGAGCTCGCCAAGCGCCCCAGCGCCGAAGAGTTCGCCCGCTTTGCCGCGCTGCTGGAATTTGTGCCCATGGATTTGTCCCAGGCTGCCGACTACGCCCGCCTGGCCGAAAGCCTGAACAGCCGTGGCGCGCAAACCCTGGTGATGTATGTGGCCACCGCGCCCTCGCTTTTCACCACCGTGTGCGAGCAACTCGCCGCCGTGGGCCTGAACGCCCCCCACATCCGCATCGTGCTGGAAAAACCGCTGGGCCATGACCTGGCCAGCAACCGGGCGATCAACCAGACCGTGCGCCGCTATTTTGAGGAAAAGCAGGTTTTCCGCATTGACCACTACCTGGGCAAACCGGCGGTGCAAAACCTGTTTGCGCTGCGCTTTGGCAACGCGCTGTTCGAGCCCCTGTGGCGGCGCGAGCACATTGCCAACATCCAGATCACGATTGCCGAAGACCTGGGCGTGGAAAGCCGGGGTGGTTTTTACGAGACAACCGGCGCGCTGCGCGACATGGTGCAAAACCACGCGCTGCAACTGCTGTGCGCCATTGGCATGGAGCCGCCCATCAACGCCCATGCCGACGCCATCCGCGACGAAAAGCTCAAAGTGCTGCGCTCGCTCAAACCCTGGACCGCCCAAACCCTGGCCAGCGATGTGGTCCGGGGCCAGTACACCAAGGGCACGGCCGGCGGTATCCCGGTGCCGGGTTACCGCGAAGAGGCCGGCGTCAACCCGCACAGCCATACCGAAACCTTTGTCGCACTGCGCACCGAAATCGCCAACTGGCGCTGGGCCGGCGTGCCCTTCTACATCCGCACCGGCAAGCGCCTGGCCGGGCGCGACGCGCGCATCGTGGTGAACTTCCGGCCCACGCCGCACGCCATCTTCAACGCACCGGTGAGCAGCGCCAACAAGCTGGTGATCCATCTGCAGCCCAAAGACGGGCTGGAGTTGCATCTGCTGGCGCAGGGGCAGGCTGCGCGCCAGAGCACCGCCGCGGCCGCGCTGGTGCCGGTGCAGCTGGATCTGGACTTTGACAAGCGCTTTGGCTCCGAGCGCGTCGGCGCTTACGAGCGTTTGCTGCTCGATGTGATAGGCGGGCGTTTGAACCTGTTTGTCCGCAGCGATGAGCAGGAAGAGGCCTGGCGCTGGGTTGAACCCTTGATTGAGCACTGGGCCGCCGACGCGCAGGGCCCGCGGCCCTATGCGGCAGGTAGCTGGGGGCCCAGCGCATCAAGCGCCATGATCGCCCGTGACGGCCACTGCTGGGCCGAGGAGTCCTAGGGCCATGCTGGACCGCGTCCAAGCCTGTTTGCCTTCGCTGGCACCAGCCGAACAGCGGGTGGCCCGTCTGTGTCTGGCCGACCCGCGCGCTTTCACCATGCTGCCGGTGGTGCAACTGGCCGACCGCGCCCATGTCAGCAAACCCACGGTGGTGCGTTTTTGCCGCAGCGTGGGCTACAACGGCCTGGCGGACTTCAAGCAAAAACTGGCGGGCACGGTCAATGAAGGCGTGCCCTTTATCCACCGCAGCGTCGATGCCGACGACAAAACCGGTGACGTGCTGGTCAAGGTCATCGACAACACCGTTGCCGCTTTTTTGAAGTACCGCAACGAAGCCAGCAGCAAGCAGATCGACCTCGCCGTGGCAGCTTTGGTCGAGGCATTCAACAGCGGGCAGCAGATCCAGTTTTTTGGCGTAGGCAATTCCGGCATCGTGGCCCAGGACGCGCAGCACAAGTTCTTCCGCCTGGGCTTGCACACCACCGCGTACAGCGACGGGCATATGCAGGTGATGAGCGCCTCTATTTTGAAAAAGGGCGATTGCGTGCTGATCATCAGCAACTCCGGACGCACCCGCGACCTGATGGATGCCTGCGACATCGCGCGCAAAAACGGCGCGACCACCATCGTCATCACCGCCAGCGGCTCGCCCTTGGCCAGCGCCGGACAGATCCACCTGAGCGCTGACCATCCCGAAGGCTTTGACCGCTACAGCCCCATGGTTTCGCGGCTGCTGCATTTGCTGATCATCGATGTGCTGGCCACCACGGTGGCGCTGCGTATCGGCGGCAGCGTGGTGCAGCCCATGCTCAGCAGCATGAAAGACAACCTGCGCAGCAAGCGCTACACCTGAGCGTCTACCCCCAAGCCGGGCGCGGCCCGGCTCCATAATTTGCCCATGAAAACCTATCTGGTGGGCGGTGCGGTGCGCGATGCGGTGATGGGCCTGCCGGTGCAGGACCGCGACTGGGTGGTGGTGGGCAGCAGCCCGCAAGCGATGCAAGACGCCGGCTTCACCCCGGTTGGACGCGACTTCCCGGTCTTTTTGCATCCGCGCACCCACGAGGAATATGCACTGGCGCGCACCGAGCGCAAGTCCGCACCCGGCTACCGGGGCTTTGTGGTGCACGCCGATCCGGCGGTCACGCTGGAACAGGATCTGGGGCGGCGCGATTTGCGTATCAACGCGATGGCGGTGGCTGCTGCTGATCTGCGCCCCGATGGCAGTTTTGACCAGGCCGCTGTGGTGGATCCGTTTGGTGGCCTGGCCGACCTGCAATCGCGCACCTTGCGCCATTGCACCGATGCGTTTCGCGAAGACCCGGTACGCATCCTGCGTCTGGCTCGCTTTGCCGCACGCTTCCCGGCCTTTGAGGCCGCCCCCGAAACGGCTGCGCTGATGCGGGACATGGTGAACGCCGGTGAGGCCGGCGCCTTGGTGGCCGAGCGGGTCTGGGCCGAGCTGGCTACCGGACTCATGGAAGCCCATCCGGCGCGCATGTTTGCGGTGCTGCGGGCTTGCGGTGCCCTGCAGGTTTTGCTCCCCGAGCTCGACGCCCTGTGGGGTGTGGCCCAAAGCGCAGAGCACCACCCGGAAATCGACACCGGCGTGCACACCATGATGGTCTTGCAGCAAGCCGCCGCTGTCGGTGCGCCATTGGAGGTGCGCTGGGCCTGCCTGGCACACGACCTGGGTAAAGCCGGTACGCCCGCTGCGCTGCTGCCGCGCCATATCGGCCATGAGGGGCGCAGCGTGCAGTTATTGCGCGCCATCGGACAGCGCTTGCGCTTGCCACAGGCGTGCACCGAACTGGCCGAGGTCGTGGCGCGCGAGCACGGCAACATCCATCGCAGCGCGGAGCTGGGCGCGGCGGCCGTGCTGCGTTTGCTGGAGCGTTGTGATGCCTTGCGCAAACCGGCGCGCTTTGTCCAGGTACTGCAGGCCTGCGCCTGCGATGCGCGGGGACGTTTGCACCGTGAAGACACGCCCTACCCGCAGGCAACCCGTCTGGCGCTGGCTTTGGAGGCCGCGCTGGCGGTCGTCACCGAGGGTGTTGCCGCCCATGCGGTAGCTGCCGGTGCCAAGGGAGCGGCCATTGGTCGCGCGGTGGCCGCTGCACGCGAGGCAGCAATCACGCTGGCACTGCAGTCCCCGTAGGACGGCAGGTGACATGCTGCGGACCTACAATGAACCGCAGGCGGTGGCCGCACGGGCGCAGCCACTAACCGGCTTGTTTTTTCACACTGTGTGGGGTATGTCCGTGAAGCGCTTTTGTACCGTGGGATTGTTGGCCTGTGTTCTGGCTGGTGGGGCCGGAGCTGGCGATTGGGAGGACGGCTACGCCGACTACCAGCGGCGCGATTTTCCGGCGGCTGTCAAGAAATGGCGCAATGTGGCCGAAGCCGGTAACCCGAATGCGCAGTCCCTGCTGGGCGAGATGTACGCCTTTGGCCAGGGTGTTCCGCTGAACTACCCTGAGGCGGTGCGCTGGCTGCGCATGGCGGCGGCCCAGGGCGTGGCCAAGGCCCATTTCAAACTGGGCTCCATGTACGAGAAGGGCCATGGATTCACCAAGAACCCGGCCATGGCGTACCGCTGGTACAGCCTGGCCGATGCGGCGGGACACCCCGAGGCTTACAAAGACCGTCAGCGCATGGCTGCGCTGCTGGACGCCAAAACGATTCAGGACTCCGAGCGCTGGGTCGACGCCTGCGTGAAGAGCTTGTACAGGGGCTGCGAATAGCGCACCCGCCATTGCGCTGCATAACCGCCTTGCAGCGGGTGCAAGGGATAGCCCTGGATGTGCCGCCACAAGGCGTAGTCGGCGCTGCTCAGTTGGCCTTCGCGGGCCAGCGCATCGAATTGCGCATGGTCGGTTAACACCCCCAGGTAGCGGGCTTGTGCCAGCAGAACTTCAAAATGCGCGACCGCCTGCTCAGGCTTGCCCAGGATGTAGGCGGGGTTGAGCACGTGCATGGCAGACGCATCCGCGCCGCCGCCTTGTTGTGCCTGCGCGCTTGCCGGCATATAGGGGCTGGCGTTCGGAGCGGTACCCGGTCCGTTGGGCGCGCTTTGTTGGGTGAGCAGCAGGCCCGAAAACAGCATGAGCAGCAGCAGCACAATGAACACCAGCGTTGCTGCCGCCGGCGTGCTCCAGGAACCCAGGCCGCTATTGCTCACGCCCGCGCTATGGGCTTCCAGCGCGGTGTTGGCGCTGAAGGCTTGCAAGGCGCCATACAAAGTCATGGCGGTGGCACCCAGCGCCAGCGCCAGCGCCAGCGTGAGCGGCCAGATGCGCGCCGAAAGGCGCTGCAACTGAAAATGGGACTGCATCAAGCGGCGCGAGGGGATGAGTTGCAAGAGTCGGATGGCGCGCAAAAAGCGCAGGTCCAACGTCACCGGAAGCCAAAAGCCGAGAAAAAACGGCGCCAGCACCGCCAGTTCCAGCACCATATCCGGGCTGCGCATGCAGGCCCAGCGGCGTGCGGCGGCACCGGGTTCGCGCGGCTGGGGCACGCAGGCGTAAATCCGCGCGAGGTAGTCGGTGCAGAACACGGCTGTTGTCAGCACATGCAGGACATACAGCAGCGGATCGGGCCCGGCGGCGGAACCGCTGCGGGCGGCATCCAGGCCGTACAACAACAAAGACAGGACGGCGCAGGCACTGAGCAGCATCCGCAGCGTGCGGGCCGATTGCGCCTGCTCGGGTGGGGCAAACAGCAGGCTGTGCAGGCGCTCGCGCCAAGACCGGGCACTGGCTGCGGCAGGGTGTGCCGGTTCTGCGGGTGGCGCACCGGGCGCGCTTGCGAGCCGGTTGACCGGGATAGGGGAGTTGCTCATGGAATTAGAAATCGACTTCCGCGACATGCTGCATGTGGCCCCAGCGCTTGCACACCCCAAGCCGCAGCTTGAGTGGCGCTTGCACCAGGTCTTCGCCGGCCAGCGGGCTGAATTGCAGCGGGCGTGGTTCGGTCAGCGAGGGCAGCGCTTTTTCCACCAGGATGGCCCCGGCGGTTTTGGGGTCTGCTGCGTCACAGCGTGTAGTGCTGCTTTGGCTCTCGCCGCTGTAGGGATTGCGCAAACCGGCCAGCGCACCCCGGCCTTCGCGTAAAGCCTGTTCACAGGCCCGCCAGCTGCCGTCCGAGGGCGATTGCGCCGGAGCGTCGCCGCCCTGGCCGGACTCAGTGCGGATCAGCAATTCGCGGCCCGTGCCTTCCAGCATGATGGCCAGCGGCGGTTGCTCGTCCTTGGTGGCCGCCAGGGCGCAGGCTTGGGGGTGAAAGTCGGATTTGCCACGCTGCGGACCGGCCTCAGCCAACCACTGCGCCCAGACTTTCGCATTGCTGGTGGCGACAAACTCTTTGTGCGATTCGTCATAACTGCGCCAACCCACCAGCGCCACAGCGGCCAGCGCCGCGCCCAGCAGCAGCAGGAACAGCATGTCGGTGGGCGAGGGTTGCAGCACTGCTTCTGCCCCATCGGGCACGTCCAGCCGGAAAACCACCGAAGTCGCTGGCGCTCTATTCACCGTCACGGTACTTCACGGTCACACTGATACGCCGGTTGCGCGGGTCTTTGGGGTCGTTGTTGTTGTAGGGCATGGTGTCGGCCACGCCTTCAATCTGCGCAAAGCGGTCGGGTTTGATGCCCTTTTTCTCGAACATGGCCCGTGTGGCTTCGGCCCGTTCGGCCGAAAGCGACCAGTTGGTACGGCTGCCGGCCTTGGCAAAGCCCAGGCTGTCGGTATGGCCGCGCACGGCAATCTTGTTGTTCATGCCCGCCAGTGATTTGGCGACCTCGGTGATCAGCTCCTGCGCGCCACCTTGCATTTGGGTCGTACCCAGCGCGAACATGGAGAAATCGGCCTTGTCGATGATCTCGATGCGCAAGCCTTCTTTTTCGCGGACAAACTGCACCTGGCCCTGCACTTTTTCGAGGTTCGGGTTCTTCTCGAGTTGCTCGCGCACCTCTTTTTCCAGCTTGTCGAAATTCTCTTTGTCGGTTTGTTCGACGATTTTTTTCTTCTCCGAGTCGTTCATGCCGTCGCGCTCTTTGTCGCGGTCGTTTTCGCTGTTGGGCGAGGGGTCGTTCTCGGTGGGTCCGCCTTCGGAGCGCGGCGTGAGCATTTGCAGGGTGGCGGTTTGTTTGGCGGTGTAGGGGAAGCCGTCGGGGTCGATGATGGAGCGACCACCCATGATGCCGTTGGAGCCCGCCAGTTGGCCCATGGCCACCACGCTTTGCGAGGTGGGTTTGAAGTAATCGGCCACGCTCTTGCGCTGTGAATCGTTGGTGGCACCCAGAATCCACATCAACAAGAAGAAGGCCATCATCGCCGTCATCATGTCGGCCAGCGCGATTTTCCAGGCCCCGCCGTGCGCACCACCGTGGCCGTCGGCAATTTTCTTGACGATGATGGGCGCTAAGGGCGCGTCTTCTTCGGGCGCTTCCGCGTCCGAGGGGCCCGCCGCTTCCGCGCCGGCCGGGACCGCTTCTTCTTCCGGTGCCTTCTCTTCAGTCGCCATGTTTACTTGCCGCGCAGACCGTCAAAAACTTCGGCAAAGCTGGGTTGGTTGTGGTGGCTGATACAGACGCGTGCGCCTTCCAGAATCAGGGGCATGGGGTGACCGTGCATGGTGCCGATGATGATTTGCTTGACCACGCCATACATCGCTGCTTCGTCGTTGATGATTTCTTCCAGACGCTTGGCGAAGGGCTCGAAAAAGCCGTAGGCCAAAAACACCCCGATAAAGGTTCCCACCAGCGCCGCGCCCACTAGGCCGCCCAGAATCGCAGGGGGTTGGTCAATCGCGTCCATGGTTTTCACCACACCCATCACGCAGGACACAATTCCCAGCGCAGGCAGCGCACCGGCCAGCGTGCCGATGGCGGTGGATGCTTTGAGTTCGTCGTGGTGGTGGGTTTTGATCGCGTTGTCCATGACCTCTTCAACCGCCATGGGGCTCAAGGTGCCTTGGGAGACCACCATCA
>CANCTD010000028.1 GCA_947380945.1 Comamonadaceae bacterium | reverse complement strand
CGGTTTGCGCCTGCGCGATCAGGTCCTGCCCGGCCAACGCCGGGGGCAGGGCGGCGGCCTGGATGGGCGTCATCTCCAAATAGCCGAGTTGCTGCAGGTTCTCCAGCGTTTCGGGGGACAGGGGCAGGCTGGCAAACGCGGTGTGCGCCAGTGCAGGCGCTGTTGGCGCGTCGGGGATCAGATTCATGCGGGGATTATGTTCTCCGTGTTCCCGCCGTGTTCCCTCCGTGTTCCAATAGTCCGGTGCCTGTTGCCCTGTTGACCCCGTGAATCCCGACGCCCAATCCCTGTGGCGTGCGCCCCAATGGGCTTTTGCCGTTCTGCTGGCGGTGCTGGGCATGCTGGGGCCGTTTTCCATAGACACCTATTTGCCCGGTTTTGCGGCCATGGAAGCCGCCTTGCAGGCCACGCCGCTGCAAATGCAGCAAACCCTCTCGGCCTATCTCATGGCCTTTGCTTTCATGGCGCTGTTCCATGGCGCGATTTCCGACAGCTTCGGCCGCCGCCCGGTGGTCTTGTGGGGCATGGCGGTGTTCACCCTGGCATCGGCTGGCTGCGCCTTGTCGCAGACCATCGGGCAGCTGGTGTTCTTTCGCGCGCTGCAGGGCTTGTCCACCGGCGCGGGTGTTGTGATCGCCCGTGCCGTGATCCGCGATATGTACGAGCCCGAACGGGCGCAAAAAGTCATGAGCCAGGTCACCTTGTTTTTCGGCATCGCCCCGGCGATTGCGCCGCTGATCGGCGGCGCGCTGCTGGTGTGGATAGGCTGGCAGGCGATTTTCTGGTTTCTCACCGCCGTGGGCGTGGCGCTGTGGCTGGCCAATTACCGCTGGCTGCCCGAAACCCTGCACATCAGCCAGCGCCAGCATTTCCATCCCCGCAACCTGCTGGCCGGTTACTGGCAACTCGGTGGCGACCGCCGCTTTGTGCTGCTGGCCTTGTCCAGCGGCGTGCCTTTTAACGGCATGTTTTTGTATGTGCTGAGCGCGCCGGTGTTCCTGGGCGAACACCTGCATTTGCTGCCACAGCAGTTTTTTGTGTTTTTTCTGTTCACCATCAGCGGCATCATGGCCGGTGCCTGGGTGAGCGGGCGGGTGGCGGGGCGGCGCGCGCCCAAGCGGCAGATCCGCGACGGCTTTGTGGTCATGTTGTGCGTAGGCGTGCTCAATGTGGCGGCCAATTTGCTGTTCACCCCCAGCGTCTGGTGGGCCATGTTGCCGGTCTGCGTGTTTGCGTTCGGCTGGGCGCTGATGGTGCCGGCCGTGACGATTCTGGTGCTCGATTTGCACCCCCTGCGCCGGGGCATGGCTTCTTCGCTGCAGATGTTTGTGGGCACTTCGGCCAACGCCATCGTGGCCGGTCTGGTCTCGCCGCTGGTCATGCATTCGCCTGTGGCGCTGGCGCTGAGCTCGCTGGGGCTGATGTCCATCGGCCTCCTGTCCTGGCTGTACCTGCACCAGCGCTGGCCGGCAATCGGGCGCAGCTAAAGCCTGCCGGGCCCCTGCTGCCGCGCCGCGCAGGCGCTGGAATATACTGTAATTAAATACAGTATTTTGCCCATGTCTGCCACCTTGACCCGATCACCCGATTTCGCCCGCAGCGCCGATTTGCCCGCGCATGTCTGGCGTGCGGACGCGCTGGCTGCGCCGCAGGCGGACACGGTCGCCAGCGGTGATGCGGCGCTGGACGCGCAACTGCCCGGCGGCGGCTGGCCGGTGGGCGCGCTGACCGAGTTGTTGCAAGCCCCGGGCGTGCACCTGGAGTGGCGTTTGCTCCTGCCCGCTTTGCAACGCTGCGGCCAGGGGCCGGTGGTCCTGGTCGGTGCGCCCAGCCTGGGGTCTGCGGCCTTGCTGCCTTTTGCGCCTGCCCTGGCCGGTCTGGGTTTGCCCGGGCAGCGCTTGCTGTGGTTGCGTGCTGCCGATGCGCAACTCTGGGCGGCCGAGCAGGCGCTGCGTTGCGCGCCTGTGGATGCCGTCTTGCTGTGGTTGCCGCAGGCGCGCGGCGAGCAGTTGCGCCGCTTGCAGCTCGCCGCCGCGCAGCACCACAAGCTGCTGTTTGTCATGCGCCACAGCGCGGCTGTCCATGAGGCGTCTCCTGCGGTGCTGCGGCTGCAACTCGCGCCCTCTGTCACGCACGCCACGGGTCTGCGCGTCGACATTCTCAAGCGCCAGGGCCCGCCTTTGGCGCGGACCCTGGACATCCTGCCGGCGCAGGGTTTGCTGGCGGGCGTTCTGGCCGCGCAGGAACACGGGTTTATCCAGGCGCCGGCTGCCGAGGTTGACGCGGCCGACGCGGCTGACGCGATGCATATGCCCGTGGCCGATGCGCTATCCCTGGATTTTTTTGCCGATGCGCCCCCACTGGTTCGCGCTGCAGCCTGAGCCTGCGGCGCAGCTGGAACTGCCCGAGGCCTTGCGCATCTGGGCCTGGCGCGCCTTGCGCTTCACGCCCCGGGTGGCGCAGCTGGGTTCGGCGCTGGTGCTGGAGGTGTCGGCCAGCGTGCGCCTGTTCGGCGGCGGTCCGGCTTTGTTGCGGGCTTTTTTGCAGGCCGACGACAACCCGCATCCGGCTGACCCGCTGACGGCTGCCCCGGTCCCTTTGCCCCTAGCGGCCGCGCCACGGCTGGCCCAGGGCCGCAGCGCGTTGGTGGCGCTGGCGCGTTTGCAGCTGCCGCCGCAGCCGCGCCTGCCTATGGACGCTTTGCCGGTGCACACGCTGGCTGCGGCAGGCCCGCATCTGGCGACGCTGACGCGTCTGGGGGTGTCCGACTGGGGCGCGCTGCGGGCCTTGCCACGCGGCGGGCTGGCGCGCCGCTTTGGCGCGGACCTGCTGGAGGCGCTGGATTGCGCCTATGGCCAGCGCCCTGAGCGTTACCCCTGGCTGACCCTGCCCGAGCTGTTTGACGAAAGGCTGGAACTCGCCGCGCAGGTCGATGCCGCACCGGCGCTGTTGTTCGGCGCGCGCCGCTTGCTGGCGCAGCTGCAGGTCTGGTTGCGCGCGCGCCAGCACGGCGCATTGGCGCTGGAATTGCAGTGGCAGCTCGACGCCCGGCGCAGCAAGGCCGCCTATACGGATAAGCACCACAGCGGCGATGGATGGGGCCGCTTGCAATTGCGCACCGCCCAGGCCAGCCAGGACATGCGCCACTGGGAGCGCCTGCTGGCCGAGCAGCTCGCCCGTGTGACGCTGCCCGCGCCGGTTTTGTACCTGCGCCTGCGTGCCCCGGCTACCCAGGCGCTGCAAGTGGAGAGCCGCAGTCTGTTACCCGACGAACAGCGCAGCGGCGATCCGCTGCACCAGATGCTGGAGCGGGTGGCCGCCCGGCTGGGTCCGGCCAGCGTCTTGCGGGTGGCCTTGCACGATGATCACCGGCCCGAGTGCATGCAGCACTGGCACGCAGCCAGCGACCAGGCCCAGCGCGCAAGGCTGCGCGGCATACCGGGCGATGGGGACGCCGCGCTGTACCCGGCGTGGTTGTGCGCCAAGCCCCAGCCTTTGGCAAGCGACCCGGATGGCGCACCCTGCTTCCACGGCCCGCTGGCCTTGCTGGCCGGGCCGCAGCGGATCGAGGTCGCGGGCTGGGACGGTGCCAGCGGCGTGCAGCGGGATTACTTCATCGCCCGCAGTGCGGTATCCGGCTTGCTCTGGGTGTTTCGCCAGCGCTTGCAGCGCAGCGATGGACCCGGGGTGCAGTGGTATTTGCATGGTTTGTTTGCATAAGGCGCGCATCCGGTAAGCGCTTGCCCGCTTTTTTCGCTGCCGCAGCGGCCTGCCTTGGCCTGTCTGAGGGGATGTTCTAATGCGCCTCCCCCGAATTGTGGCTAGAGTGCCACCACGATTTTTACAACTGGAGACCGTATGAAAAGACGCGAACTATTGCAAACCGCTGGCGCCCTGGGTGTGACGGCCTTGGCTTTTGATGCGGCCCTGGCCCAAACCACGACCCTGAAAATCTCCCACCAGTTCCCCGGCGGCACCGCCACCGAAGGCGATTTCCGCGACCGGTTGGTGCGCAAGTTTGCATCTGAGGTGGAAAAGCGCAGCAAGGGCGCGCTCAAGTTCGATATTTACCCTGGCTCTTCCTTGATGAAGACGCTGGCGCAGTTCTCCTCCATGCGCAAAGGCGCGCTGGATATGGCGCTGATTCCGCTGTCTTACGCCGGGGGCGAAATTCCCGAGGTCAATATCGGCCTCATGCCCGGCTTGGTCACGTCCTATGCGCAGGGCTATGGCTGGAAAAACAAACCCGTGGGCCAGGAGCTGACCCGCCTGCTGCAGGAAAAAGGCATTGTGCTCATCACCTGGATCTGGCAGGCCGGTGGCGTGGCTTCGCGCAACAAGCCCATCGTCAACCCCGAAGACGCCAAAGGCCTCAAGGTGCGTGGCGGCTCGGCCGAGATGGACATGATTTTGAAAGAAGCCGGGGCCTCGGTGGTCACGCTGCCGTCCAACGAGATTTACGCCGGCATGCAAACCGGCGCCATGGACGCGGCCATGACTTCGTCGACTTCGCTGATTTCCTACCGCCTGGAAGAGGTCGCCAAAGCGCTGACCACCGGACGCAACGGCGCGTACTGGTTCATGTTCGAGCCGCTCATGATGTCCAAGCAGATTTTTGACGCGCTGCCCCAGTCGCAGCGCGATCTGATCATGGCCGTGGGCGCTGAGATGGAGGCTTTTGCCATCGAAGAGGCCAAGAAGGACGACGTGGAAGTCGGCCGTGTCTATAAGAAAGACGGCGACCAGGTGGTGGACCTGACCCCGGCGGCCATCAAGAAATGGCAGGACCTTGCGCGTGAAACCGCCTGGAAACACTACGCCTCCAAAAATGCGGGCAGCGCCAAGCTGCTGGCGCTGGCTGAGCAGGCCCTGTGAGCCACGGCTTCGAACTCGACCCGGGAGCCCCGGTAGGGCTGCTCGTGCCCCGCAACCCGCTGCTGGCCGTTTTGCACCAGCTTTTGCTGGCCGTGAACCGGCTGGTGCTGGCGCTGTCCATGGTGGCGCTGGTGCTGGGTGCGGCGGTGCTGACATCGTCGGTCGCAACCCGCTACTTTCTGCACTGGTCGACCGACTGGCAGGATGAGGTGGCGGTGTTCCTGCTGGTGGGCGCGGTGTTCATGTGCTGCGGCTATGTGCAGTCCCTGCGCGGCCACGTTGGTATCGAGGCGCTGGCGGGCTTGCTGCCGGCGGCGGTCAACCGCGCACGTCTTCTGTTTGTCGATGTGGCCTCCACCCTGTTTTGCGCGTTTTTCACCTGGAAATCCTGGGCGCTCTTGCACGAGGCCTGGGTCGAGGGGCAAACCACCTCCAGCAGCTTTGCGCCCCCGCTGTGGATTCCCTACGGATTGATGACCGCCGGCATGGGTTTGCTGGTGCTGCAGTTGCTGTTGCAGTCCGCCGTGCGGCTGCTGGGCGGTGAGCGGCGCGAAGGAGAAGCCCTGTGAGCGCGCTGCAACTCGGATTGGCCTACGGCGGCGTGACCTTGCTGGTCATGTTCTCCGGCATGCCGATTGCCTTCGCGCTGGGCAGCGTGGCGGTGTCGTTCATGTATTTTTTGATGCCCGCGTCCTCGCTGGAAACCGTGGCGCAAAACGTCTATGAAGAAATGGCGTCGATCACGCTGCTGTCGATTCCCCTGTTCATCCTCAAGGGTGCGGCGATTGGCAAATCCCGCGCCGGGCAGGATTTGTATTCGGCCATACACGCCTGGCTGCACAAGGTGCCCGGCGGTCTGGGCATTGCCAATGTGTTTGCCTGCGCGCTGTTCGCGGCCATGGCGGGATCGAGCCCGGCCACTTGTTCGGCTATCGGTTCAGCCGGTATTCCGGAGATGCGCCGGCGCGGCTATTCGCCTGGTTTTGCGGCGGGCATCATTGCCGCAGGCGGAACCCTGGGCATTCTGTTGCCGCCGTCCATCGTGATGATTTTGTACGCGGTGGCCGCCGAGCAGTCGCTGGGACGCCTGTTCCTGGCCGGCATCGGTCCGGGCGTGCTGCTGGTGGCCCTGTTTGCGGGTTACGCCTCCATGCGTGCGCGCAAAGAGTACCGCATGGCGCTGGCGGTGTACGAAGCTGGCGGGCCGAAGTCACCTTACCTGGAGGTGGAGCATTTCACCATCGCGCAAAAGGTGGAAATGCTGCCGCGCGTCGTGCCATTTCTGGTTTTGCTGATTGGCGTGATGGTGGCGCTGTACGGCGGTTTCGCCACGCCCTCAGAGACCGCCGGTCTGGGCGGTCTGCTGGCCCTGGGTCTGGTGGCCATCGTCTACGGCCTGTGGCGTGCGCGCGATGTCGCGCCCCTGCTGGCCAGCACGCTCAAAGAGTCGACCATGCTCATGCTCATCATCGGCATGTCGCTGCTCTACAGCTACGTGATGAGCCACCTGCATATCAGCCAGAGTGCGGCGCAATCGATTGTGGCCATGCAGCTGAGCAAATGGGTTTTGCTCGCGGTGATTCTGGCCATGGTGATCGTGCTGGGTTTTTTCCTGCCGCCGGTCTCCATCATTCTGATGACTGCGCCCATCATCCTGCCCCCGCTCAAAGCGGCCGGTTTTGATCTGATCTGGTTTGGCGTGGTCATGACCATCGTCATGGAGATGGGCCTGATCCATCCGCCTGTGGGCTTGAACATCTTTGTTATCAAAAACGTTGCGCCCGACATCCCGCTCAAAGACGTGATCTGGGGCGTGATGCCTTTTGTCGGTCTGATGTTTGTGGCGGTTTTTCTGCTGTGCTTTTTCCCGGAAATCGCAACCGGCCTGCCGAATTGGGTGATGGGCGCGAAGTGAAGGTGCTGGCTTAGGCCAGCACCGACAAACCCCACCCGACCAGCGCGCAGGCGGCAATCACCTGCAGCACCGGGCGTTGGAAGCGGATCAGCGCCACGGCGGCTGCGGCTGCGATCAGCGCGGCGCGCAAATCAAAGTGCCCCTCCATGCCCTGCGGCCAGAACAGGTGTTGCGCGAAAAAAAGCGCCAGGCGGGCGATCACGCCCACAACCGCCGCAGTGATGGCGGCCAGCGGCGCGGTGAAGCGCAGGTTTTTGCGGGTCGATTCGATAAAAGGCCCGCCGCCCAAAATGAAGACAAACGAGGGCAAAAAAGTGAACCAGGTTGCCACCGTTGCGGCCAGCGCGCCACCGTACAGGCGCGCCCCATCGCCCAGCAGCGCCTGCGTGTGCCCGCCCACGTAGCCGACAAAGGCCACCACCATGATCAGCGGCCCCGGCGTGGTCTCGCCCAGTGCCAGGCCGTCCATCATTTGCGCTGCGCTCAGCCAGTGGAAGTGTTCCACCGCACCCTGGTACACATAGGGCAGCACCGCGTACGCGCCGCCAAAGGTCAGCAGCGCTGCCTTGGTGAAAAACCAGGCCATCTGCGTCAGCGTATGGTCCCAGCCCCACAGCAGCAGCAAGGCCGCCATGGGCAATGCCCACAGCAATAGCCCACAGGCCAGCACGCCAAGCAGCCCGCGCGTCGAGAACCGCGCGTGCGCCGGTGGCGCGGTGTCGTCGTCAACCAAGGCCGGTCCGTGGGTTACCGCTGCGCCCTTGTGCGCGGCACCGGTCTGGAAATAGCGCGGCGCAAACTGCCCGCCCACCAGCCCGATAAAGCCTGCGCCCAGCACGATGGCGGGGAAGGGCGCTTGCAGCACATACAAGGCCAACCAGGACAGCGCGGCCAAAGTCCACAGCACCGGGTTGCACAGGGCGCGTGTGCCCATGCGCCAGGCAGCTTGCAGCACGATGGCGGTGACGGCGGGTTTGATGCCTGCAAACAAACCTGCCACCACAGGGGTGCTGCCAAAAACCAGGTAAACCCAGGACAGCGCAATCAGCAGCAGCAACGAGGGCAGCACAAACAAAGCGCCCGCAACGATGCCGCCCCAGCTGCGGTGCAGCAACCAGCCCAGGTAGGTGGCAAGTTGCTGCGCCTCCGGCCCGGGCAGCACCATGCAGTAATTCAGCGCGTGCAAAAAGCGGCGCTCGGAAATCCAGCGCCTGCGCTCCACCAGCTCCTGGTGCAATAGCGCGATCTGCCCGGCGGGCCCGCCAAAGCTGATGCAGCCCACCTTCAGCCAGAACCACCAGGTTTCCCGCAGTGTCGGGGCTTGTGGCGGCAGCCGATCAGCGTCGGGCGCGGCGTTCATCTACCTGTGCGCCTGCGCACCCCAGAGCCAGCGACCACCAGGCCGCACACGATCCACAGCGGCCACAGCCCTAAGCGTCCGGCCCACCAGGCAAAAGGCGTGGTGCCGGTGCGGCCTTGCACGCTGGCATCCAGCACGCCCGCTTGCAGGCGAGGCAGCGCGGCGGTGATACGGCCCTGGTGGTCGATCACGGCGCTCAGACCCGTGTTGGTCGCGCGCACGATAGGCCGCTGGAGTTCCAGCGTGCGCATGCGGGCGATGGTGGCGTGCTGGTCCACCGCCACGGTGTCGCCGAACCAGCCCAGATTGCTGAGGTTCACCAGAATCGTCGGCGCTTGTGCGGGATCTGTGAAACGCGTGGCCAGCTCTTCGCCGAACAGGTCTTCGTAGCAAATATGCGGCCCCAGCCGCTGGCCCTGGGCGACAAACGAAGGTGCGGCCAGTGGCCCCCGGTTGAAGTCACCCAGCGGAATCTGCATCAGGTCGATAAACCAGTGGAACAGGGGCGGAATGAATTCGCCAAAGGGCACCAGGTGGTGCTTGTCGTAGCGGTAGCCGCTTGGCGCACCCGCGCCCAGCCCCAGCGTGGTGTTGGTATAGCCGCTGCGGGCGTCGCCCCAGGGCGTGCCGATCAGCGCGCTCTGGTTCTTGGCGCGCAGGCCGGCCTGCAGGCTTTCCAGGTAGCCGGGCGGCCAGTCCGCGGGCAGCAGGGGAATTGCGGTTTCCGGGGTGACCACCAGCGCGCCCTGGGCGCTGGCAATCTGCTGCCCGTACCAGCGCAGCGACTGGCCCACGGTGGCAGGGTCAAACTTGTTGCTCTGGCTGACATTGCCCTGCAGCAGGGTCACGCGCAGCGAACCGGTGCTGCGGGTCCAATCGGGTACTGCCAGCACCCAGGGCAGCGCCACAAGCAGCAAGGCGGCGCCCAGTTGGCGACCAGGGACGCGCCAGCCGCAGGCAAGTACCGCCGCCAGCCACGCACCCAGCGCGCTCAGGCCGTATGCACCCACCCAGGGTGCGTAAAAAGCCAGCGGCCCGTCCACATGCGCATAGCCCACCGCGCCCCAGCCGAAGCCGGTCAGCCAGGTTCCGCGCGCCATTTCCGCCATGGTCCACAGCGCGGCAAACAGCAGGCTGCCGGTAGTGACCCTGCCCGCGCCACGCGGGTGGCGGCAGCTGAGATGCCAGTAAACCAGCCCGGCCAGCGCGTAGTACACGGCCAGCGCAGCCGCCAGCAACACGGTGGCCAGCACGGCAAGTGGCGCGCCCATGCCGCCGTACACATGCATGGCGACAACCAGCCACCAGAAGGTGGCGACGAGCCAGCCCGTGGCAAAGACCCAGCCGCTCCACCAGGCCTGGCGCAGGGTCGCGGCGTTTTGCAAGCTGCGGCACAACAACCCGAGTGCCAGCACCTGCAGCCACCACAAGGAGCTGCCTTGCGACAGCGCCGCCAACCCCGGCACCGATACCGGCCAGGCCACGCTGGCAGCCAGCAGCAGCCCGCCCAGGCCCGCCAGCAGCCCCGTGCGCCACAGCGGCGGGGCGTTTTGCATCAGTCGGCTGCGGCGGCGCTGGGCGTGACCCGGAACCACTTGACCGCGCCGCCCTTGGTGTGCATGACCACAAAGTCCAGGCCACCCAGGTTGACGCGTTCGCCGCGTTTGGGTACGTGGCCCATGGCGTGGGAGATCAGGCCGCCAATGGTCTGGAAGTTGGCGTCCGGGTCGGACAGGGCGGTGGAAAAGGCTTCGTTAACCCGCTCCAACGAGGTATCGCCGTTGACCCGGTAGCTGCGGTCGGCCAGGGCGAAGATGTCGCCCTCGTCCTCGGCGGTGTCGAACTCGTCTTCGATTTCGCCGACGATTTGTTCCAGCACGTCTTCAATCGTGATCAAGCCGGCGACGCGGCCGAACTCGTCGACCACAATGGCCAGGTGGTTGCGTGTGCCCTTGAAGTCGCGCAGCAAATCGTTCAGTCCTTTGGTTTCGGGCACGAACACAGCCGGGCGCAGCAGGGCGCGGATATTGAAGCCCGGCGCACGCTGCAGTTTGAGCAAATCCTTGGCCAGCAAAATGCCCAGAATGTTGTCGCGCTCGCCGTCGAAGACCGGAAAACGCGAGTGCGCCGTGTCGATCACTGTGTGCATGATCTCGTCCAGCGGCGCCTGGATGTCGATCCAGTCCATGCGGGTGGCGGGCACCATCACATCGCCCGCGCTCATTTCGGCCATGCGGATCACGCCTTCGAGCATGGCGCGCGCTTCGGAGCCGATGATCTGGTTGTGTTCGGCTTCTGCCAGGGTTTGGATCAGTTCTTCGGCAGAATCGGGGCCGGGGTGCAGAAAATCTGCCAATTTGCGCAAAAACGTGCGCTTGTCCTGCTTGGGGTCAGGCGGCGTCGGGGCAGGTTCGGACACTGTGGTGGGGCGCGGCGCGCCGTGGTTGGGGTAGGCGAAGAATAGCGCAAGCCGTTACAGTTCCCCCATGCCCGTGTCTACGCAGTTACCCCAAGGCATCCATGTCTTCGAACGTGGGTGGTTGTCGTCCAACAGCGTGCTGCTCGACGACGGGCAGCGCGCAGCATTGGTTGACAGCGGCTACCACACCCATGCGCCGCTGCTGCTCGGCTTGTTGCAGCAACGCCTGGACGGCCGGGCACTCGACCTGGTGCTCAACACCCATTTGCACAGCGACCATTGCGGCGGCAACGCGGCCCTGGCGGCGCGCTACCCGTCGCTGCAGACCTGGATCGCCCCCGGTCATGCAGCAGCGGTGGCCGATTGGGACGAGGACGCGCTCACCTTCCGGGCCACCGGGCAGGACTGCCCGCGCTTTGCCTGGGATCGCGTCTTGCGCCCGGGCGAGCAGCTGGAGTTGGGCGGGCAGCTCTGGGAAGTGCACGCCGCGCCCGGACACGACCCGCATTCCCTGGTCTTGTTCGCGCCGGATACCGGCGTGCTGATTTCGGCCGACGCCCTATGGGAAAACGGCTTTGGCGTGGTGTTTCCCGAGTTGGACGGCGAAGAAGGCTTTGATGTGGTGGCCGACACCTTGGATCTGATTGCCCGCTTGCAGCCCCGCTGGGTGATTCCTGGTCATGGCGCACCTTTTGCGGATGCACCCGCTGCACTGGCCCGCGCCCGCGCCCGCTTGGACCATTTCCGGCGCAAGCCCGCGAGCCACACGCGCTACGCCCTCAAGGTGATGCTGAAGTTCAAGTTGCTGGAGTTACAGACCTGGCCGCTGGCGGCGATGCATGCCTGGGCCGGTCACACCGCCTACATCCGGGCCTTGCACCTTCAACACGCTCCCGATACCCCGCTTGCGGACTGGATGGACAGTTTGGTGGCCGAGTTGGAGGCCGCCGGGGCCTTGCAGTGCCAGAGCGGCGTTTTGTTGGACCGGGCGTAAATGAGCCGCTGCAGGCAGCGGCTGCGCAGTCGCTTGGAGCGCTTAGGCGACGCTTTCGCCGCTGGTGGCTTCGATCAGGATGCGGCCCAGGTTGTCGAAATAGGCATCGGTCACGGGGGTGGGAACCAGGTACTTGGTGCGGCGGTTGTCGCCTTGGAAGATTTGGTCAATCAGGCCCATCTCGCGCAGCAAATCGAGTTTGCGGTGGATGGTGCCGGGGCTGGCAATCGGCTCCAGTGCCATGGCGGCCGATACGGTGAGCGGGCGGTTTTCCGCGTGGCTTAAGGCGATTACTTCGAGGAGGCGTTTGGCGGTTTCGTCGACCGCGGTCAGGTTCATATCCGTCTCATGAACCGTTTTTGCCAGCGCCAAGTAGCGCAAGTACATGCTTTTCATTGTTGCTCCATTCGTCAAATCAAGGGCCTGCGTGTGACTTCTTTGTCCAACGAAATTGCCAACTTTTAGATTCATTGCTATTTCTGTACACACTATAACCGCATCGCCTTGTCCTAAGGACCCCAGGCGGCGGCCCGAAACGCGCGGTCTTACGGCGGCAAAGCGGCGGGTTCGCGGCACTACAATCTGCCATCAGCGCCAATTTGCTCCAGCTTGCGGGCGCTCAATAAATGCAGCTAAACACGGACGACCGCATCCCACAGTGACCCGGCACCGCGTTGAGCTTTGCCGGGTTTTTTGTTTTTATGCTTGTTGCCACGCCCCAATCCCTGCACTTTGATGCGCCGCTTGCGCTGCAAAGCGGTGCGTTCATCCGCCAGTACGAGCTGGCGTTTGAGACCTACGGCACGCTCAATGCCGCCAAAACCAATGCCGTGCTGATTTGCCACGCCCTGAATGCGTCCCACCATGTCGCGGGTGTCTACGCCGGTCAGGCCAGGTCCGAGGGCTGGTGGGACAACATGGTCGGGCCTGGCAAGCCGGTGGACACAGAGCGCTTTTTTGTCATCGGCGTGAACAACCTGGGCTCGTGCTTTGGCTCCACCGGGCCCATGCACACCAACCCCGATAGCGCTGACGGCCAGGTCTACGGCGCAGACTTTCCGGTGGTGACCGTGGAAGACTGGGTCCACGCGCAGGCGCTGTTGCTGGACCGCTTGGGCATCCACACGCTGGCGGCGGTGATGGGCGGAAGCTTAGGCGGCATGCAAGCCATTGCCTGGACTTTGTTGTATCCGGAGCGTGTGCGCCGCGCGGTGGTGGTCGCCAGTGCGCCCAACCTCACGGCCGAGAACATCGCGTTCAACGAAGTGGCGCGCCGCGCCATCGTCACCGACCCGGATTTCCATGGCGGTCACTTTTACCGCCACGGCGTGGTCCCCAAGCGCGGCCTGCGTATCGCCCGCATGATTGGCCATATCACCTACTTGAGCGACGACGTGATGAACGCCAAGTTCGGCCGCCAGTTGCGCGATGCAGTGGTTCGTGCGGCGGACGCCGGCGCTGGGCAGGGCGGCGCAGCAGCTGGGGCAGAGAGCGTGGCGTCTTACCGCTACAGCACCCAGGACGTGGAATTCCAGATCGAGAGCTACCTGCGCTACCAGGGCGACAAATTTGCCGATTACTTTGATGCCAACACCTACCTGCTGATCACCCGCGCGCTCGATTACTTCGACCCGGCCCGCAGCTTTGGCGGCAATTTGAGCCAGGCACTTGCGCGCGCCAGCTGCAAATTCCTGCTGGTCAGCTTTGTCACCGACTGGCGCTTCGCCCCCGCGCGCAGCCGCGAAATCGTCAAAGCCCTGTTGGACAACCAGTGCGACGTGAGCTATGCCGAAATCGATGCGCCGCACGGACACGACGCGTTTTTGCTCGACGACCCGCGTTACCACGGCGTGGTGCGCGCATATTTCGAGGCTCTGGCCGCCGAGGTGCAAGCATGAGCGACGCCCAAATCCGACATGCCATTGCCGAATTGGTGCCCCGGGGTTCGCGTGTGCTCGATCTGGGCTGTGGCGACGGCGCAATGCTCGCCTACCTGCAGGCTGTGCGCGGCTGCAGCGGCTACGGCGTTGAAATCGACGATGCCAATGTGCTGGCCTGTGTGAAGCGCGGCGTCAACGTGATCCAGCTCAACCTGGACCAGGGCCTGGCACTTTTTGACGACGCGTCGTTTGATGTGGTTTTGCAAATCGACACTTTGCAACACCTGCGCAACGCCGAAGTCATGCTGCGCGAAACCGTGCGGGTCGGCCGCGTGGGCATCGTGGCCTTTCCGAATTTTGCGCACTGGCCCAACCGCCTGAGCGTGCTCATGGGCCGCATGCCGGTGACCAAGCGCCTGCCTTACCAGTGGTACGACACACCCAATATTCGCGTCGGCACCCACGCCGACCTGGGCAGCCTGGCCCGCCACAACGGCTTGCAGGTACTCGACAGTTTCGGTCTGCAAGACGGCCAGCCCGTGCGTGTTCTGCCGAACTGGTTTGCCGGGACTTCGGTTTACAAGTTGGCGCGCTAGCCTAACAAGCCAAGCGCGCAGCCAGTGCCACAAAATTCTCCGCGTGGATGTCGTTGCCCGGCTGCGGCGACACATCCTTGGGCTGCTGCGCGCCGAACTCCCACACCCGCTCGATATAGGCGCTGCGCAAACCGCAGCCGCGCGCCGCAGCCAGGTCGTCGTGGTGGGCGGCGACCAGCATCACCTGATCCGGCCGCACAGCAAAAGTGCTGGCCACGCCGCCGTAGGTGCGCGGGTCGGGTTTGTAGGCGCGAAACACCTCGGCGCTCAGGATGCAGTCCCAGGGCAGGGCCGCGCGTTTGGACAGGCGGGTGAGCAGGTTCAGATTGCCGTTGGACAGGGTGCAAATCACAAAGCGCTTCTTCAAGCGCGTCAGGCCTTCAACCACATCGGGCCAAGGGGCCAGGCGGTGCCAGACACGGTTCAAGTGCGCGCGTTCGGTCTCCGACAAATGCCCCAGCCCGAAGTCCGGCAGGATGCTGTCCAGAACCATGCGGTGCAAATCGTCAATCAGCGTCCACGGTAACTCGCCGATCATCACGCGGCGCATCGCCGGTTGGTAGCCCGCACGCCACGCCAGGGCAAAGGCGTTGCCGTCCACATCCGGGTAATTGGCCGCCATTTCCCGCGCGATGCTGCCGTGCCAGTCCACCACGGTTCCGAACACGTCAAAGGC
>CANCTD010000027.1 GCA_947380945.1 Comamonadaceae bacterium | reverse complement strand
ACAATCAAAAAGCCCAGCTGCCCGCCTGGCAAGCCGGAGAGCAAATGCTCCACCCATTTCGGCCCGTCCACGCCCTGGAAGGCCAGGCTGAAGACGGTGGCACCCATCAGGATGAAGAGCACGAAGCAGGACAGCTTCATGGTCGAGTCCATGGCCTGGCGGATCAGCTTGAGGTCGATCCGTCCGCGCGCCAGCGCCATCGCCAGCGCACCGACTGCGCCCATAGCGCCGCCCTCGGTCGGGGTGGCAACGCCCAGAAAAATCGTTCCCAACACCAGGAAGATCAGGCCCAGCGGCGGAATCATCACAAAGGTCACGCGTTCGGCCATGTTCGACAACAGCCCCATGCCCGTCACGCGGTTGATGACCGCTGCCACAAACGCAAGCGCCACGCCGACACACATGGATGTGACGATCAGCTCGTCCAGCGCTGTTGCATCGGGACGCCATTTGGCAAAGGCGATCGCAGCGCCCGTAGACACCAGCACCAGCAGCAGCAGCGAGCGCAGCCCGGATGTGCCGTCGGCCTCGCGTATGGTGCGCGCCTCCAGCGGCAGTGCCGGCACGGCCTGGGGGCGTATGAAGCTCAGCAGCAAGATGTAGCCAAGGTACAAGCCCGTAAGCACAAAGCCGGGAATGAAAGCGCCCTTGTACAAATCGCCCACGCTTTTGCCGAGCTGGTCGGCCAGCACAATCAGCACCAGCGACGGCGGAATGATTTGCGCCAGGGTGCCGGATGCCGCAATCACCCCGCTGGCCACGCGCCGGTCGTAGCCGTAGCGCAGCATGATGGGCAGCGAGATCAGGCCCATGGAGATCACCGAGGCCGCTACCACCCCGGTGGTTGCTGCCAGCATGGCACCGACCAGAATCACCGCATAAGCCAGTCCACCCCGTATGGGACCGAACAATTGCCCGATCGTGTCGAGCAAATCCTCGGCCATGCCCGAGCGCTCCAGAATCAGCCCCATGAAGGTGAAGAAGGGAATCGCCAGCAGCGTGTCGTTTTGCATGATGCCGAACATGCGCAGCGGCAGGCTTTGCAAAAACGCCGGCTGGATCACGCCCAGTTCCACCGCCACCAGGCCGAACAGCAGTCCGCAAGCCGCCAGCGAAAAGGTTACCGCGTAGCCGAACATCAAAAAGATGATCAGCGAGGCGAACATGATGGGTGCCATATTGGCAATCAGGAACTCGTTCATGCGCCTGCTCCCATGCGGGCGGCGTCACGCGCAGCCACCTCTTTTTGCAACAGGAATTCCGCCAGCTCTTCTTCGGGCGTCTTGCTGCCCTGCTTTTTGGTCGGGTCCGGAATCAGCCCCTGCAGGAAAGCGATCCGTTTGATCAGTTCTGACACGGCCTGAATACCCAGCAGCAGCAGACCTGCGGGCAATAGCGCAAAGACCGGCCAACGGATCAAGCCCCCCGCGTTGGACGACACTTCTTGCGTCACATAGGCATTGATCACCAGCGGCATCGCCAGTTTGATGATCATGATCACGAAGGGGAACAAAAACACGCAGATGCCGATGATGTCAATCCATATCTGCGTGCGTTTGGAAAAACGCCCGGAGATCACATCAATTTTCACGTGCTCCTGGCGCATCAGCGTATAGCCGGATGCCAGCAAAAAGGTCGCCGCAAACAGGTACCACTGGATCTCCAGAAAACCGTTGGAGCTCATATTGAAAGCCTTGCGCACCACGGCATTGGCCGCGCTGATCAAGACCGCGAACAGCAGCAACCAGGCGACCCAGCGGCCTACCCATTCGCTCAAGGCATCGATTTTTTTGGACAGAGAGAGAAGTGCATGCATGGTCAGGCCCGGGGTGAGGGAACACCCCCGAGGTTAAACCCGATTGCCTCCGGTTCGGGCAGACACCGAAGTTGAAAGGCTAGGGAAAACACCGACCCCGGTTCTGCCTATCCCTGTTGAAGCGCCACCTGCACCAGATAAACGGCGGCCCCGCCCAAATACCCCAGCAAAGCCAGCAGACTGACTTTGCGGGCGTACCACATGAAGTCGATGCGCTCCAGGCCCATGGCGGCGACCCCGGCGGCGGAGCCGATGATCAGGATGGAGCCGCCGGTTCCTGCGCAATAGGCCATGAACTCCCACAAAAAGCTGTCGGTCGGGTATTGGGCCAGGTCGTACATGCCCATGCTGGCTGCCACCAGGGGCACGTTATCGACCACCGCGCTGGCCAGGCCGATCAGGATCACGATCAGGTCCAGGCGGCCCACGGTCTGGTTCAGCCAGGCGGCCAGCGCCGGCAGGATGTGGCTGTGCTCCAGTACCGCCACCGCGAGCAGGATGCCGACGAAAAACACGATGGACGCCATGTCGATGCGCCCCAGCGCGCTGACCAGCGTCAGGTGCTGCTTGTCATCATCCGATTTGTTTTTGTGCATCCAATCGCCCACCATCCACAGCAAGCCCAGTCCCAGCAAAATGCCCAGGAAAGGCGGCAAATGGGTCACGGCCTTGAACACCGGCACCAGCACCAGCACGCCCAGCCCAAGGGCCAGCATGGTCACGCGCTCTGCCGGGGTCGTGGGCAAGCTGCCCTCACCGGCCTCGCGCGTGGGCGAGACAACAGGCCGTGTGCCCAGACGCCAGCCCACCACGGCCAGCGGTACCAGCAGATTGACCATAGACGCCAAAAAAACGCCCTGCATGATGGCCAGCGTGGTGACCTGCCCGCCAATCCACAACATAGTCGTGGTCACATCGCCAATCGGTGTCCAGGCACCGCCGGCATTGGCGGCAATCACGATGATGCCGGCCATCAGCAAGCGGTCTTCGCGCACGTCCAGCAGGCGCTTCATCAGCGAGACCATAACGATGGCCGTGGTCAGGTTGTCCAGAATGGAACTCAGGAAAAAAGTGACAAAACCAACCAGCCAGACAAGGTTTGACAGGCGTTGCGTGCGGATGCGTGTGGTCAGCACCTCAAAGCCGTCATGTGCGTCCACCACTTCCACAATCGCCATGGCTCCGATCAGGAAGAACACGATTTGCGCAGTGCCGGTGAGCGACTCGGCGAGTTCGGTGTTCAGCACCTCGGCTGTAGGTCCCAGCAGCGCGTACAGCGTCCACAGCACACCGGCACCGATCAGGGCGGTGGCCGATTTATTGATCCGCAGCGGATGCTCCAGCACAATGGCCAGATAGGTAAGTACGAAGAGGAGGGCGAGCAGACTGGTCATGCGCGCACGATACCGCAAGCGCGCCGCCTGGGCCCCAGGCGCGGACTCTTCCCGCTTCCTTCAGTCTGCGCTGCGGGCGTTGAACTGCAAGGCCGCCAGACCGGCGTACACACCGCCCTGGGCCAGCAGCTCGGCGTGCGTGCCTTGTTCCACCAGCGCGCCTCGGTCAATCACCACGATGCGGTCAGCTTTTTGAATCGTCGCCAGGCGGTGGGCGATCACCAGCGTGGTGCGGTTACGCATGGCGGATTCGAGCGCGGCTTGCACCATGCGCTCGCTCTCGGCGTCCAGCGCGCTGGTAGCCTCGTCGAGCAGCAGCAGCGGCGGATTCTTCAAAATGGCACGGGCAATCGCGATGCGCTGGCGCTGCCCGCCCGACAGGCGAATGCCGCGCTCACCCAGAAAGCTGTCATAGCCCTGCGGCAACTCGCGGATGAAGGCGTCGGCAAATGCCGCTTGCGCGGCCGCGTGCACCTCGGCGTCGCTGGCCTGGGGTTTGCCGTAGCGGATGTTTTCCAGCGCGCTGGTGGAAAAAATCACCGGGTCCTGCGGCACGATGCCCACGCGCTGGCGCAGGTCTTCGAGCGCCATGTCGCGCACGGGAACGCCGTCGATAGCGATGACACCGCTTTGCGGGTCGTACATGCGCAGCAGCAGCTGGAACACCGTGGTTTTGCCCGCGCCGCTGGGGCCCACAATCGCCACCGTCTGACCCGGCGTCACATGCAGCGTGAAATCATGCAATGCGTTTTGCAGCGGGCGCGATGGGTAATGGAACACCACAGCATCCATGCGCACCGCACTACCGGCCAGGGGCAGCGCTGCCGGTTGCGGCACAGCGGGCGAGCGGATGCTGGAGCGCGAATGCAGCAGTTCGACCAGGCGCTCGGTCGCCCCCGCTGCGCGCAGCAAGTCGCCATAGACCTCGCCCAAGACCGCAAAGGCACTGGCCAGAATGATGACGTAGACCACGGTCTGGCCCAAGTCGCCCGCTGTGATGGTGCCCGCTGCAACCGCCTGCGTACCCTGGTACAAGCCCCACAAAAGCGCGGCCGAGGTGGCGACGATGATGAAAGCCACCAGCGCCGCACGCGCCATGCTGCGCCGTATCGCCGTCTCGAAAGCGCGGGTGGTGGAGTCCGCGAAGCGCGTCGCTTCACGACCCTGCGCGTTGTGGCTTTGGACCACGGGAATCGCGTTGAGCACCTCGGCGGCAATTGCGCTGGCGTCGGCGACCCGGTCCTGGCTGGCGCGCGAGAGCCGCCGCACCCGCCGCCCGAACCAGACGCTGGGCGCGATGATGGCCAGCAGCACCGCCAGGACCTGCAACATCACCGTCGGGTTGGCATAAATCAGCATACCCAAGGCGCCTATGCCCATGACCAAATTGCGCAAGCCCATGCTGAGCGAGGAGCCGACCACGGTTTGCACCAGCGTGGTGTCGGCGGACAGGCGCGAGAGCACCTCGCCGGTTTGGGTGGTTTCAAAAAATTCCGGGCTTTGGTTGAGCACATGGCTGTAGACCGCATTGCGCAAATCGGCAGTGACGCGCTCACCCAGCCAGCTCACCATGTAAAAACGCCCCGCCGACAGCACGCCCAGGGCGGTGGCCAGCGCAAACAGGTTCACAAAATGGCTTTGCACGGCGGCCGCATGCCCGCTGCTGCCCGCAGCAGCAATGCCACCGTCAATCAGGCTGCGCAGCGCCAGCGGAAAGGCCAGCGTGGCGGCGGCGGTGGCCAGCAAAAAGAACAAAGCGACGGCGATGCGCAGGCGGTAAGGCTTCAAAAACGGCAGCAAGCCGCCAAGTGAAGTGGGCGGTGCGGTGGCGCGTACAGCGGCAAGAGGAGGGGGCATGGAGATGGTTGGGACGGGTCGTTCAGGTCAAGGGCGGTGCAGTGGGCGCACTTGCGGCCTGTAACCTCGCATGGTGATAATGGTTGCACAAACGGGCAATAGCCCGATCAGGTGCGTGTAACAACAGATTTTCAATCAATGGAGTGCTCCCCATGATAGTGGCTTCTTTCATCGGACAAAAAGGTGGCGTGGGTAAAAGTGCGCTGGCGCGCGTACTGGCCGTGGCAGCGGCGCATCAGGGCAAAAGCGTGCTCATTGGCGACTTCGACCTGGAGCAGCTGTCCTGCGTGGAATGGGCCGCAACCCGCATGGCCGCCGAGATCGAGCCCGAAGTCGAGGCCCGCGCCGCCAAAAGCATCAAAAAACTGCGCCGGGCTGCCGAGGGCTACGACCTTTTGGTGGTCGACACCCGGGGCCTGGCCGATGAGCTGACCACCGATGTGGCGCGCGAGAGCGATGTGGTGTTCCTGCCCACCGGCACCTCGATGGACGATCTGCGGCCGACCCTGGGTCTGGCCAAGCGGCTGGCGCGCTTGCGCAATACCGGGGAAAAAATCGTGCTGATTTTGTCCAAAACCGGCCGTTCGGAGCGGCTGGTGGACAGCGCACTGGCCTTGATTGAAGAGTCCGGCTTTTCCTGCCTCAGCGTGCACTGGCCGCAGCGCGATGGTTTCCAAGCTGATCTGGACGCCGGGCGGGCGGGCAGCGAATCAAGCAATCCCCACCTCAAACAAGCCGCCGCCGAGATCGAAGCGGCCATGCTGGCCTGCCTCTGAGCCCTGCGCGGCGCGCGCTTCAGGCTTTCGGGTCCCGCGCCATCGCGTTTTCCACCGCGCGCAGCACCTGCTGCGCCGCATCCGCCTCCTGGCAATTCACCACCTGGCGTTGCGGCATGGAGCGCAGCCAGGTGATTTGCCGCTTGGCGAGCTGCCGGGTGGCGGCAACACCCCGCTCGCGCAGATGTGCCATGTCCCCCACGCCGTCCAGCATGTCCCAGGCCTGCCGGTAACCCACGCAGCGCATAGACGGAAGTTCCGGGTTCAAGTCCCCGCGCGCCCGCAGTGCGCGCACTTCATCCAGGAATCCGGCCTCCAGCATGGCGTCAAAGCGCTGCGCAATGCGCGCATGCAACCAGGCACGGTCCAGCGGCTCCAGCGAGATCAGTGGCACATTGGTGGGCGCATACGCGGTGCTGCGCTTGTGGAAGTGCGACAGCGGCAGGCCGCTGACCCGGAACACTTCCAGCGCCCGCTGTATGCGTTGGCTGTCCGCTGGGGCCAGGCGCGCCGCCGTGACCGGATCCACCTTTGCCAGTTCGGCGTGGAGGGCGGGCCAGCCCTGGGATTGCGCCTGCGCCGCAATGGCCGCGCGCAGCGCGGGCTGGGCCTGTGGCATGGGGTCCATGCCTTCGAACAAGGCCTTGAAATACAGCATGGTCCCGCCCACCAGCAGCGGCAGCCGCCCACGGGCTGCGATTTGGCCGATCAGCGTCTGCGCGTCCTGCACGAATTCGGCTGCGCTGTAGGCCTGCAGCGGGTCGCGGATGTTGATCAGGTGGTGCGGCACGGCTGCCAGCTCAGCAGCGCTGGGCTTGGCCGTGCCGACGTCCATGCCGCGGTACACCAGCGCCGAGTCCACGCTGATGATCTCCACCGGGTGCGCGCGGGCGATGACCAGTGCGGCAGCCGTCTTGCCGCTGGCTGTGGGGCCGGCGAGGCAAACGTAGTGCGGCAGCGGGTCGGGCTGCGCGTTCAGGGTACCGGAGACGGGCATGGGCGAGGTTTCCGCGCAGGCCTCAGCGCCCCCGCATGAACAGCCGGTCGAGTTCGGCCACGCTGATCTGCCGCCAGGTCGGGCGGCCGTGGTTGCACTGGTCGCTGCGTTCGGTGATCTCCATCTGGCGCAAGAGCGCGTTCATTTCGTTGATGTTCAAGCGCCGGTTGGCGCGCACCGCGCCATGGCAGGCCATGGTGGCCAGAATTTCGTCCCGCGCGCGCTGGATCACGGTGCTGGCGTCGTGTTGCGCGAGCTCGGCCAAAACACTGCGCGCCAGCTCCACCGCGTCGCCGTGCGCCAGGGTGGCCGGGACCGCGCGTACCGCCAGGGTTTTGGCCGAGAAGGCTGCCACATCCAGACCCAGCGCGTGCAGGGTCTCGGCGTGGGTCTGGGCGGTGTCGATTTCCAATGGGGTGGCGGCAAATGTGGCGGGAAGCAGCAGCGGCTGGCTGGCGATGGTGTGCGCAGCGCTGTCCTGTAACTGGTTTTTGAGCCTTTCGTAGACGATGCGCTCGTGCGCCGCGTGCATGTCGACCACGATCAGCCCCTGCTGGTTCTCGGCCAGGATATAGACGCCTTGCAACTGCGCCAAGGCGCGGCCCAGCGGCCAGTCCTGCGGGTGCTCTTGGGATGTTGGCTGCCGCTCGGGTGATGGGCCCTGGGGCGGACCAGCCGGCGGGGCGGGCGCGGGTTGCCACAGTGCGCTCAGTTCCCGCACCGGCGTGCCCACCGGGGTTTCCCGCCAGTGTGCAGGCTGCGAGGATGCGTTCCAGGCCGGCGGGCTGGCTTCGGCGGCGCGCAAGGGCATGGGCGTCTGGGTGGAATAAAGCGGCCGCGCCGGTGCGGCTGGGCCGCGCAGGGACAAACCTTCGCCGGGCAGCGGCCCGGCCTGGGCATCTGCAGCGCGCGGGGCTGCCAGCGCGGCCTCCACGGCGTGGCGTATGGCTTGGTGGACTTCGCGGCTGTCGCGAAAGCGGACCTCGATTTTGGTGGGGTGCACGTTCACATCCACCCGTGTCGGCTCCATCGCCAGGTACAGCGCGTAGACCGGCTGGCGCTGGCCGTGCAGCACGTCTTCAAATGCGCTGCGGGCGGCGTGGCTGAGCACTTTGTCGCGCACAAAGCGGCCGTTCACATAGGCAAATTGCTGGTCGGCACGGGCCCGCGCGGCGTCTGGAATTCCGACCCGGCCCCAGACCCGCAGGCGGTGCGTGTCGGCGGTGTCGCCGTCGCCGCTGGTCCATTGGACGGCCAGCGAGCGGGCCAGGAAATCCGCGCCCAGCACATCGCCCAGGCGCTGGTCCAGGCTGGTTTCCACGGATTGCCCGTCGGCGCAGCGCCGCCACTGCTCGACCAGCTTGCCTTCGTGCCAGATGGCAAAACCCACGTCCGGACGGGCCAGCGCATGGCGGCGCACGGCTTCGATGCAATGCGCCAGCTCGGTGGCGTCGGTCTTGAGGAATTTGCGCCGCGCCGGTGTGCTGTAAAAAAGCTCTTTCACTTCGACTGTGGTGCCCGGTGCACGGGCCACCGGGCGCAGCTCGCCGGTGCGTCCGTCCAGCATGAAAGCCTGTGCGTCAGCGGTGCGCGACAGAATGGCGCAATCGGCAATCGCGTTGATGGCGGCCAGCGCCTCGCCCCGAAAACCCATGGTCGCCACGGATTCCAGGTCTTCCAGGCTGCCGATCTTGCTGGTGGCGTGGCGTTTGAAGGCAATGGGCAATTCCGCAGCGGGGATGCCCAGGCCGTCGTCCTCCACGGCAATCAGCCGCACGCCGCCGGCCAGCAAGCGCACGGTGATCTGGCGCGCCTGCGCGTCCAGCGCGTTGTCCACCAGCTCGCGCACCACCGAGGCCGGACGCTCCACGACTTCGCCAGCGGCAATCTGGCTGATCAGCGTGTCGGGTAGTTCACGGATGGGGCGGCGGTCGGGCGGGGTTTGCGGGGTCACCGGGGCATTTTAGGAGCCGCCCCGGCAGGGCGCGCTCAGCTGCGAAGCAACAGAGCCCAGCCGCCCGGTGCATGGATTCTGGATTGCTTAAAAGCTTCCATGGGAACAATAAAATTTCACAAAATTTGCGTTTCATCCGTTTCGGTGGCCCAAAATTACCCGAAGACGCGCAATAAGCAATTATCTGGCGCAGCGGCCTGCTTACACTGGGTGTTGTCTCCTTTATCCCTTTTGAGAACCCCATGCTCCAGAACCCCGCCACCAAGTACCGCGCCTTCCCGCCCGTCGATTTGCCCGACCGCCAATGGCCAGGCCGCACCATTACCGCGCCGCCTGTCTGGATGAGCACCGACCTGCGCGACGGCAACCAGTCGCTGTTTGAGCCCATGAACCTGGAGCGCAAGCTGCGCATGTTCCGCAGCGTGTGCCAGATTGGTTTCAAAGAGATCGAGGTGGGTTTCCCCAGCGCT
Organism: Comamonadaceae bacterium; assembly: GCA_947380945.1. Taxonomy (GTDB): domain Bacteria; phylum Pseudomonadota; class Gammaproteobacteria; order Burkholderiales; family Burkholderiaceae_C; genus Allorhodoferax. The sequence continues at coordinate 5,489 of CANCTD010000027.1, read as the reverse complement.
TCGCAGACCGATTTCGACTTTGTACGCAAACTGGTCGATGACCAGCTGATTCCGCACGACGTGACCATCGAGGTGCTGACCCAGGCGCGCGAGCACCTGATCCGACGTACCTTTGAATCGGTTGCTGGTGCGCGGCGCGTGATCATGCATGTCTACAACGCGACCGCTCCGCTGTTCCGCGACGTGGTTTTCAACATGCGCAAGGCCGAGGTCGTGCAGCTCGCTGTGGATTCGGTCACGCTCATCAAAGAGTTGGCGCAGGCGCATCCGCAAACCGAATGGGTTTTGCAATACAGCCCGGAGCTGTTCACGTCCACCGAGTTGGAGTTTGCCAAAGAGGTGTGCGACGCGGTCACCGCCGTATGGGGTGCCACGCCCACCAACAAAGTCATTCTCAATTTGCCCGCCACCGTCGAGGTCGCCACGCCCAATATCTACGCCGACCAGGTGGAATGGATGCACCGCAACCTGGCACGGCGCGACAGCGTGATCATCAGCCTGCACCCGCACAACGACCGGGGCACGGCGGTAGCCGCTGCGGAGCTGGGCTTGATGGCGGGCGCTGACCGGGTGGAGGGCTGTTTGTTCGGCAACGGCGAGCGCACCGGTAATGTGGACATCGTCACCCTGGCGCTCAACCTCTACACCCAGGGCGTGAACCCGGGTCTGGATTTCTCCGACATCAACGCCGTGGCCCGTACGGTGGAGCATTGCAACCAGCTGCCCATCCACCCGCGCCACCCCTACGTGGGCGATCTGGTGTTCACCGCCTTCAGCGGCTCGCACCAGGACGCGATCAAAAAAGGCTTTGCGGTGCTGGACAAACAAGGCCTGTGGAATGTGCCTTACCTGCCCATAGATCCGGCCGATGTGGGTCGCACCTATGACTCCATCATCCGCGTCAACAGCCAGTCGGGCAAAGGCGGCGTGGCTTACCTGATGGAAGCCGAATTCGGCGTGGTCATGCCCCGGCGTTTGCAGGTGGAGTTCTCGGGCGAGGTGCAGGCTTACACCGACAGCCACGGCGGCGAGATGACCGCACAGGCCATCTGGGACTTGTTCGCCGCGACCTACCTGGACACGACCGTGCCCCTGCATTACGTGGAGCACAACCTCACCGACCACCCGCACAACACCAGCGGCCAGGGCATCCGCCTGGTGGTGGAAGCGGCCGGTGTGCGCCACGTCCTCAAAGGCCACGGCAACGGACCCATCGACGCGGCGGTGCAGGCTCTGCAAACCATCGGCGTGCGGGTACAGGTGCGCAACTTTGAGGAGCGCTCCACCAAAGCCAGCGAAGAAGCCGGCGAAGCGCAAGCCTGCGCCTTCATGGAACTGGCGACTGTGGGCAGCGACAAGGTCGAGCGCTTTGGCGTGGGCTTGGACACCAACATCGTCACGGCGTCGATCAAGGCGCTGGTGAGCGGGGTGAACCGTTTGGGGGTGGGCGTTCAGGCGCCTGCTGCGGCGCTGGCGGCCTGACTCGGACAGCCTTCAGGCGGGGCGGCCCGCCGGGCGCTGATAATCCCGCGCCATGGACTTTCTCTTTCTGCTCGCCTTTGTGGCGGCCATCGCCGCCCAGTGGCGCAAAGCGCAGGAGCACCGGCAGCGCGTGCATTTTCTGGCGTCTTACCTGCGCGCCTACCAAATTGAAAAACTCATGGAAACCTTGTCCACCGGCTATTTGCGGGCCTTGGGCGAGAAAGACCCTGAGCGGGCGCAGTCGGTCTGGAACACGCTGGCTTTGTCCGAAGTGCAGCTCGACGAGCAGTTCAAACGCTTTGCCAATGAGCTGGCCAGCGCCGATGAGGCCGCCAGCCGGGTCAGCCGCCTGGCCATTGACCTGCCTTTTGTGCGCCACTGGTTCCCGTCCACCACCTTTGACCTGCGCCGCCTCATGCGCATCCACGCCCAGGGCATATCCAGCACGCTGGGTAATGCGGCCGGGCTGGCGCAGCGGGATCGCGCCTACCAGCTCTGCGCCGAAATGTTTTTGATGCAGCACAGCTGCCACTGGTTTTGCAACGCCCGCATGGTGGCATCGGCCCGTCTGCTGGCACGCCACCAAACCGGCTACGACCAGGTCCTGGCCAGCGTAGGCGAGGGCACACGAGCCGCCTACAGCGCGCTTGTGGCGGGGTGGACGCCTACCCTGGGGTAATCCGGCCCCCTGAGCACCGCTCCAGTCCGGCGAGATCATGCCGGCTTTGAATCTCTGAAAAACCGGCTTGTCGAAGCAGCGCACACACCGCCCGCACCTGCTCAAAACCATGCTCCAGCAGCAGCCAGCCGCCGGGGTGGAGAAAAGGCGGGGCGCTGGCGACGATGGTGCGGATCGCGTCCAGGCCGTCGGAGCCGCTGCTCAGCGCCAACGCGGGCTCGTGGCGCAGGGCGTCCAGATGCGGGTCGCCTTCGGCCACATAGGGCGGGTTGGAGACGATGGCGTGGAAGCGGCCTTCCACGCCGCTTAGCCAGTCGCTTTGGGTGAAATGCACGGGCAGCGCCAGCCTGTGGGCGTTGGCTTGCGCCACGGCCAGCGCCTGCGGGCTGCGATCCACGGCATGCACTTCCCAGTTCACGCGTTGGTCTTGCAAAGCCAGCGCGACTGCGCCGCTGCCGGTTCCCAGGTCCAGCACCCGTTGCGGCGCAGCGGGAAGGACCTCCAGCGCCCAGTCGACCAGCGTCTCTGTATCAGCGCGGGGATCGAGCACGCGGGCGTCGACCAGCAGGTCCAGCCCGTAAAAGGCTTTTTGGCCGGTGATGTAGGCCAGCGGTTCGCCACCGAGCCGCCTGCTTAAGACGGCTTGCCATCGCGCAAGGGCATCGGGCGGCAACACGCCGGTGTCATGGGCAATCAACCAGGCGCGGTCGTGTGGCTTGCGGCCCAGCGCGTGCAGCAGCAAAAGCTGTGCGTCTATCCGTGCCAGACCCGCCGCTTGCGCATCGGCCAGCGCCTGCGCCACGGCGCTGCCGGCGTTCATGGGTGGCTGCCCTTCACGCACCGACTTCCAGCGCGGCCAGTTGCTGCGCCGCCTCGTAGGCCTGCAGCGCAGCGACCACATCGCCGAGGTCGCCCTCCATGATGCCCAGCAGCTTGTAGAGCGTGAGGTTGATGCGGTGGTCGGTCAGTCGCCCTTGCGGGAAGTTGTAGGTGCGTATGCGGTCGCTGCGGTCGCCGGTGCCGACCAGGCTTTTGCGCTCCGCCGCGTCTTTGGCTGCGCGCTCGCTGCGGTCTTTTTCCTGGATGCGCGCGGTCAGCACACGCAGGGCCTGCGCCTTGTTGCTGTGCTGGCTGCGCCCGTCCTGGCATTCGGCAACGATGCCGGTGGGCAGGTGGGTGATGCGCACGGCGGAGTCGGTTTTGTTGATGTGCTGACCGCCCGCGCCACTGGCGCGGAAGGTGTCGATGCGCAGATCTGCCGGGTTGATCTTGATCGCCTCCGCCTCGTCCGGCTCGGCCAGCACGGCCACGGTGCAGGCGCTGGTATGGATTCGGCCTTGTGTCTCGGTGGCCGGTACGCGCTGCACCCGGTGGCCGCCGGACTCGAACTTGAGCGTGCCGTAGGCGTTGTGCGCCTCGACCCGTATCACCACTTCTTTGTAGCCGCCAAGCTCACTTGCCGATTCGCTCATTACCTCGACCTTCCAGCCCAGGCTGTCGCAGTAGCGGGTGTACATGCGCAGCAGATCGCCCGCGAACAAGGCTGATTCGTCGCCGCCCGTGCCCGCGCGGATTTCCACAAAGGCGTTGCGCGCATCGTCCGGGTCTTTGGGCAGCAACATGCGCTGCAGCTCGGCTTCCAGCTCCGCCATCTCGGTGCCGGCGCTGTCCAGTTCTTCCTGCGCCATGGCCTGCATTTCGGCGTCACCGGCGGCTTCACGCTGCATCTCTTGCGCCGCCGCCACATCGGCCTCACGCTGGCCGTAGCGCTGCCAGCGACCGGCCACGGCGGCGACTTCGGTGTGCTCGCGTGAGAGCGCCAGAAACTGCGCCATGTCCCGCATGATGTCTTCGCGCGAGAGCAAAAATTCCAGCTCGCCCAGGCGGTCGGCGTACTTGGCAAGCTGTTGGCGCAAAAATGGTTTCATACAAAAAGGAAAAAACAGAAGCTGCGAAAAGCACACCGGATACCGGCGCGCGGCGGGGTCGCGCAGCGCAGCTACTGCTCGGGATCGGCTTCGGTGCCGCTGGACGCCGCGTGGGGTGCCGGGCTCTTGCTGCGCAAAAACAGGCGATCAATGGCTGCGCTGGTGTGGGCGCGCTCCTGGGCGTCCCCGGTTTGCAATTGCTGGTATGCGCCGTGCAGCATTTTTTGGGTCAAACCTTTGGAGAGGGCTTCAAGCACGTTGCCCACGTCCTCGCCGCGCGAGAGCATTTTTTTGGCGCGGGCGATTTCGGCACTGCGCCAGCTCTCGGTCTGGCTGTTGAGTTGCTGGATCAGCGGCACATGGGCGCGCTGGTCTACCCAGCGCATAAAGCTTTGCACGCCCGCGTCCACGATGGCTTCCGCCTGCGCCACGGCGGCCTGGCGGCTAGCCTGGGCGGTTTGCACCACGCCGGCCAGATCGTCCACGGTGTAGAGGTAGACGTCGCGCAGGGCTTTGACTTCCATCTCGATATCGCGCGGTACCGCCAGGTCAACCATGAACATGGGACGCCGCCGCCGGGCTTTGAGCGCGCGCTCAACCGCGCCCAGGCCGATGATGGGCAGGGTGCTGGCGGTGCAGCTGATCACGGCGTCGAATTCGTGCAGGCGCTGCGGCAAATCGGCCAGCGGCATCACGCTGGCCCCGAAGCGCCGCGCCAGTGCTTCGCCGCGCTCCAGGCTGCGGTTGGCAACCGCCATGCCCTTGGGGTTTTTCGCAGCAAAGTGCGTGGCGCACAGGTCGATCATTTCGCCCGCGCCCACAAACAGCACCCGGATCTGACCCAGGTCCTCAAACAACTGGCCGGCCAGGCGTACGGCGGCTGCGGCCATGCTGATCGAATGCGCGCCGATATCGGTGGTGCTGCGCACCTCTTTGGCGACCGTGAAGGAGCGTTGGAACAATTGCGACAAGGTGCTGCCCAAAGCGCCGGCTTCGTCGGCAATGCGCACTGCATCTTTGAGCTGACCCAGAATCTGTGGTTCGCCCAGCACCATGGAGTCCAGGCCGCTGGCCACCCGGAAGGCGTGGCGCGCGGCGAGCGTGTCGCTCAGGCTGTAGGTGTGGCTGCGCAGGGCATGGGTGGGGACGCCACCGCACTGCGCCAGCCAGTCCAGCGTGCGCTCGACTTCGGCCTGGCCCCCGGCGCAATAAATTTCGGTGCGGTTGCAGGTGGAGACGATGGCGGCCTCGGGCGCATGGGCCAGGCTTTGGCGCAGGGTGTGCAGGTGGGGGACGATTTGGTCCAGACCGAAGGCGAAGCGTCCGCGCAAGTCCAGCGGCGCGGTGGTGTGGTTGATGCCAAGGGCCCAGACGGTCATAGAAGCGGCGATTATAAAATC